>JANQQS010000004.1 GCA_028284955.1 Myxococcota bacterium
CGAGCGCCCCCACAGCGAACGACTGAGGAAGGCTCCGAGCCTTTCGCAGGGAGAGAGCGAGGAGGTAAGCCGCGCTCAGGCCAAAAGGCCGCTGCTCTAGCGAGTGCTGCCGACGGCTATCCTGGTATCACCACCACTCACTCGGTTGTTCGCGTCTTCGTCGCGATACAGCTCAGTGCCACGGGCCAGGTTGGCCTGGAACGCTTGCAGCAACGCAGGGTTGCTGCGTTCACTGATCAAGACTTCGTTGCCCTCTCGCGACGCTGATTCGATATCAATCCCGTCAAACCATGCTGCTACGTCGAATGCGATGATCAGCGTTTGCAGCCCGTCGGCAAACCGGCGATCCGAAGGAGCGAAACGAACTCCACTCGCTGAGGGTAGAAGTAATCTAACGGGGGTTCCATCGCGAAGCTCGCCTGTGAGAAAGACCGCTGAGCCGTTGAGCTCATCAGGAAGATCGGCCGGTTCATCCGGGTTTGGTTGAGACGCATAGTCGAACAATACTTCGCAGTATGAATCACTCGGTACGCTGAGATCCTGCACCAAAGGTTCATCGCCGCCGTGGTTGCCTACGCCGATCCCTGGTCGCATCACGGCGCGGAGATCGTCATCAGAGCATTCAGCCTCCGTCGAACCGAACGAAAACTCGCCCAGGCGCAACCAAATATCGTCCAATCGCAAGGGTGCACCATCGTCGCGAATTCGAATCGCGTCTGCGTTGGACGAGCGAGCATCGTAGGCGATCTGAAGCTCTGCCACAGGATTGCCCGTCTCGGTTCCCGTGCAGCCACCATACGCAACGCATGAAAGCAGCGCAGCGACGAGAAGCTTATTCATGAGTCTCCCTTGCGGCGCTTGTTCGACGTACGCCGCTGCGACAGCGGAAACAGCTGAAAGTTGATTTGCACGACCTGCTCCGGATCTTGCTCGAGATCCGATATCTCGAGCAGCTCTCGGCGAAAACGTTGAATGCGTTCCTTCATGCGCGCGATTCCATCCGGACCAAGGCAGAGGGTCAGCGACGATATATCGCGCTCTGAAGACGCTACGAGTTCCAACGATTGAGTCGCTCGTTCCATCATGGTGCGGTGATACCTCGCGATGTGGATACTGCGTGCTTCCGCGCCCGTGGTCAAAAGAGACGAGCTTTGCACCAGCCGCCCGTCTTCGTTCCGCTGCAGCAGCCCCAGCTCGGCCAGAGTCTCTAGCGCATCCGCCGCTTGCTTGGTTGTAATGGAAGGTAAGAGCGCGGTCGCAATCCATGCTGGGTCATCCTGAAAGTCGGAGCGCACCACGAGTTCGCGGATCGCAGGCAAATACCACTTCGAGTGATACGTAGCCTTCGCCACTTCGACGGTCTGAACTTCTCGGTAGCGACGAAACTGGGTGAGACGCGCATAGCTCTTGCTTCGTTCGGCTTCGGTTTTGGCCTGGTTAAACTGAACCAGGTCGAGAAAATAGTTCAGGCTTTGTCCGCGCAAGCCGCACGCTTTGCCGAACCGTTCGGCCATCTCGGCCGTCAGGTTCCGCTCCCCGTCGATCACCAGCTTTAGATAATTCGGCGAGCGAAGCTGAGCCCGACGCGCAAATGCGCGGTAGGAAAAACCACGTCCCGCATCTTTCTTCGCCAGATAGTAGTCACGCAGATACGAGCGATAGTTAAGGTACTGAAACACCTCAATATCGTCGCTGGGCGACGCGGATTTTTTCGACGAGGAATGCTTCGGCATAGAGCGCTTCGGTTTGCTGTTTTGTCTTCTTCTCACCAGGGTTGCAAGAAAAGGCAAGCCAACAAAGAAGAGCGCCCGTACAGCTGCCGCCAAGAACGGAGGGGAAAAGCAGCAGCTGCACGGGCGAAGGGAGACATCGAGTAGTTCTATCTATACGGTTTCATGAATATTCGGTCGCTCCTTGAAGAGCCGAATCTAAGAAAAAATCGGGCTCAGGATAGGGACGGCGGGACCATGACGGCGTCGATAAGGTGAATCACACCGTTGGTCACCTTGATGTCGGCGCCTACCACAGTAGCGTCTTCCACCTCTACTCCTGAGCTCAGGTCGATGGTCAGCGTCTGGCCGCTCAGCTGCGAGTCCACTTCGCCATCGGTGAGCGCAGTGGAAAGCACAGCGCCACTCACTACGTGAAAGAGCAAGACATCCCGCAGCTGGTCGTCGCTGAGCGTGGCGGCAACGGCAGCCGCGTCGTCAAATGCCTGATTGGTGGGCGCGAACACGGTGAACGGCCCGTCACCCGAAAGGACATCGCCGAGATTTCCCGAGGCAGCTCCTACCGCGCCGGTCAGACCCGTAAGCCCAGCAATAGTGGCCATCTCAACGATGTTGGGTGGCGTCAACACCGCGTCGATGATGTGAATCACGCCATTGCTGGCATCGACGTCCGCCATGGTCACGGTCGCGTCGTTGACACTGACGGACCCTTCGGTGCTGAAGACCAAAGTCAGGTCGGCCAAGGTATCGGCGGTGTCAGGAATCGCCGAAGAGGCCACGCGCTCACCCGAGATGACGTGGTATTGCAGAATGGTGGTGAGCTGCTCGTCGGTCAGCGTGGAGAGGTCTACCCCAAGCGCTTCGAACGCTGCGTCCGTAGGCGCGAACACCGTGAACGGCCCGGCACCAGCCAGCGCGTCGTCTAGGCCCGTCCTCTCGAGCGCCGAGAGCAAGGTGCTGAAGTCGCCCGCCGCCGTCGCGACCTCGACAATGTTCGAGCTCGTCTGGCTCGCGTCGCCGCTTGTCGACCCGCCGTCCGAGCCGCTCATGGTCCCCCCATCAACCGTGGATGAAGCATCGTCGTCACCACATCCGTATACAGATAGTGCTAGCGAGAGAGCTACCAACCCGACACCGCAACGACGCTTATTTTCACCAAAAAACATAGTAATCTCCTATTAATATTACTCTGATGGCCTCAACGACCTTCGAGCCCAAGGTAGGAGACTCTCGCGCTCTATGCACATGGTCTGGGCGCATTTCCGTATACGGCTAGTATACGCTTCAAGGTTTGAATCGACACCACTCGGCGCGATGCAGATCCGTTATGGCGAGGCCGACTCGTCGAGAAAGCGGTAGCGCGAGAAGGTCGCGGCTTGCCCAGTGCGCGCGCCCTCCGAGTTCAAGATATTCCACACCGTGGCTTGCTGAATCTCAAACCTCCGGCCTCGACTGGAGACGCGAATGCCAGTGTAGTGTTCGCTAAACCCTTGTCGCGCAACGTCGGCCAGCAGTTTTGCTCGAGACGCTCGGCGACCGGGTTCGGCGGTTTGTGTCGAGGGCATCCGAACAAAATCGGACCACTTCATATCCCACAAGGCGAGCGCAGCACGGTTTCCGTAGAACAATAGCGGCGAGGCTTCGACACCGTGCGCGAGGACCACAAACGGAGCGTCAAACAGCTCTCGCGGCGCGCAGAGGGGGCGCCCTAAGAATCGAATATGGCTGCGCAGAAGATCTTCGATGCGCGGATCGGTTCCGGCCATCAACGGGTTCACGATCTTCCTGATGTTCTCGTCAACTCGGGCACGTCGTTCTTCGAAGAAGACGATTCCGGCCGGACCCGATGAAACTTCCGATAGTCCATGCGCACATGACCGCCAGGAAGGTTTTCAATCACGTCGACGAATCGATGGTCGAAAAGCACTTCGTCGGACCAGTAGGCATGGCGCGCATGGATGGTCTGCCCAAACGTCCCGTCGAGCCCGGTGAGCGCAACGATAAATCGCACATCGCCATCTATCAGATCTTGAGCGTTCATTCCGTAGAGAGGGCTAGTCTCCACAATCGGGTGAAAGAGCTGCCAGCTGAGCACAAAGATCGGAGTGGAACTCCGCTCTAGTGAAAGATCGTAGAATCGACGCATGCGTTGACCTTCTTCGGTATACGTCGTTTTCAGCATCGAAATTCTGAGAGACGCCTGAACAACATCGTTGGCGCGTTCGTTGGCCACCCGCAAGGACAGCGTGGGCACGCCGTTGCGCATTTCTACGACCATGCGTGAAGAAAATAAAACGCGAGCATGGGGCCGAGAAAACTTCGCGAAGACAATCCCGGTGAGTACTGCAAGCGCAAGCAAAGACACGAACGATTCGACCACCACGATCGCGTTTCCCCACAATCCCTGGGAATACATATGGCCATAGCCGATCGATCCGAACGTCTGAACGCTAAAGAAAAAAGCTTCGAGCAGCGAACCATCGCAATGGGCGATCGACCCGGGAACCGCGAAGTAGAGGAGAGCGAAGGCAAGGTTCACCGCGAGATATACCGCCGCGGTCAATAGCACGACGGTGATCCACCGCGCGCGCAGCAAGAACGCATACACATCGGTGAACGGTCGACGCTGCTGGCCGATGCGGGAGAGATACGCCTCGAAGGGTTTATGATGAAGGCTCGGCTCGGGATCGCGGGGCGTGGGCGTTTCGACCATCCAACCGCCTTAGCACGCCTCCTTCGGGTGGCATCTCCTGTCGTGCGTTCTCGCTGATCGCACAAAATGAGCTGTGGTATGATAGCCGAGCTTTGCCTAACGATTGTGGGGTCTGGTGAGTAGAGTTCGCACCTTGACGCAAACCTGTGTCGCCTGCTCGGTAGCGTTTTGTTCAGCGTCGATGACCACCGCCCAGGCCTATGCGCAAGACACCAGCGCAGATACCGAACACGGCACGGTAGAGGTGCCCGCAGAGGCATCGGGGATCTCCTCGGACGCAGACCGAGAAGCGCGGGCGCTGAGCGAAGCAGGCCTTACCGCCTACCACGCGGGAAGATATGAAAGCGCGCTCGAATACTTCGAACGCAGCTACGCGCTCTCCCAGCGCGGCGCGCTCTTGTTTAATATTGGCGCCGCTGCGGAGCGACTGCGGCGCGACGAACGCGCTATCGAGGCCTACGAGGCGTACCTCGAAGCTGTACCAAACGCCCAAAACCGCGAAGCGGTCCTATCGCGACTCGAGATCCTTCGCCGGCACGTTGCAGCTCGCCAACCCAAAAAGGATATGCGTGCAATTCGCACAATTCCCGCCCCTCCGCCGATCGATACCGCGGAACGCGAGCCCCGAGGACAAGGTGTCCTCGGGTGGACGCTGGTGGGAGTGGCAGGCGGCGCGCTGGCGCTTACTGCGGCGGCGATTCCGTGGTGGATCGACCGAAAAGACGCCACGGACATGTGCGCGCTTCCTGATCGAGTGTGCGAGAATCAATCTACCGTCGACACGCAGCGCAAGGCCGCCCTCGCCACCTGGATTGCCGGCGGATCGATTGCGGCGGCCAGCTTGGCCACAGGGCTATTTTTTTTGTTGCGGGATGGACCCAAGAAACAGAAGCAGGCCCGACGCGCAACCTCGACTAGATGGGGCTGTGCGCCCGGGTTGGGTTCCGCCATCTGCGAGGGAACGTTCTAGTGGCGTACCCGAAGAGTCTTGTCGCCATGATGGTGCTCTGCCTTTCATGCACCGATCCCATCGTGCGATTTCTCGACTCGGCAGATGGCGGCTCCCCTGACGGCAACGTTTCAGACGCTCAGACCGACTCAGGGACTCTTGCGTGTGAGCCCGGGCTTGGCGATTGCGATACGGACCCTAGCAATGGTTGCGAAACCATACTTGAAAGCAGCTCGGAGCACTGCGGCGCGTGCGGGATCGCTTGCGCGAGCGGCACCTGTGAGAACAACCGCTGCCGCTCCGGAGAATGGGTCGACGAGTGGGATTGCAAGGATGGGCTTCTTCAGGTGCTCGACCTCGCCATCGATGATGCCAATCGACTGTTTTCGGCGGGACGCGTTCCGGAGGCGTGCACGCCGCTGGGCAGACCGCCTCTGGGCCAGCGGGATTGGGGATTGGTGCGGTATCAAGCGCGCGAAGGAACCCGCGAAGCGATGTGGACGACGAGAGCAGGCTCGTCAGCCCACGACGACGGCAAAGCGGTAAGCGTTCGCGGGTCTCGGGTCGTCGTGGCCGGCAACTGCCACGACGGATTTACATTTGGCTCAACCGCATCACCCCCGCTTACCAATCGTGCGGGTTGCGCCGTGGCGACCGATCTCAACGGCAACGTGGCTTCCGCGCTGTTCGCGCACGGTACCGCTGCAGACACGATTGATGCGGTATTGCTCACCGAAAATGAAGGGCTCGTGGTCGTGGGAACGACGCGCTCAGAGTCGCTCACGGCGGGGGATGGCTGCGCGCCACTTCCCAACGAGCAGAGCCTCAACTTTGACCTATTCGCTGCCGCCTACGATGCCACCGGGGCATGCCGATGGGCGCGACGTTTTGATGGAGACGACGACGCGACTCCTGGCTCTCGGGTCGTGACTGACGCGGATGGCAACTTCTTTTTCGCAGCGACGTTTGAAGGTTCGATCGAGATTGGCTCCGAAGTCTTCTCGGCTCAGTCGAAAGACGCGATCATCATTAGCCTCGATGACAATGGGTCACCTCGATGGGCAGAGACAATTGCCGGGCCGGGAGACGAAGAAGGCACCGCGGTGACGTTTGGAGACAACCTGTTTGTGGCGCTCACCACGACCGGGTCGTTCGATTTCGGCGGGACCACATATTCGGCCGAGGACGGGAGCGACGCATTTGTGGCCCGCCTGGAAGCCGAAAACGGCGAGCCGCGCTGGGTCACGCATATTACCGGCGACGGGTTCGAACGCATCAACACCTTGGCGTATGACTCTTTGCGATCAGAGCTGGTGGCGGCTGGCGCATACGGCGACGAGGTCGCCACCGAAAACAACCAGGCCACAGGCAGCGGCTTTGACGCGATGGCCTTCATCCTCGACGCCGAGACAGGTCAAGATCAAGAACTGACTACGCTGGTAGGCGCTGGCGCCCAGGAAATCTACGCCGCGGTGACCGACCGGGAAGGCGGCGTGTACCTAAGCGGGCGCTTTCAACTCAGCACCCTCTTTCCCAATGGCGAAGAACGAGTCGGCCCCGGATCTGGTCAAACCTCGGGCTTCGTTCTCCGCTGGGAACCCGATCGCTGATTTACGACCTGGCGCGGAAAAGATTCGCCGGCTTCACCAAGTCGCCTGAGTAGACGGCGTTGGGCAAAACTTCGCATTCTGCCCAGCAGCCGGGGCAGGCTCGCACCCATTCGCGTTGACGTTCGGTCGACGGATCGCTCCATAAATCCGCGAACGATTTATCGCGCAAGTTGCCAACCGTCGCCGAGTTGAATTGGCAAGTAGGCACATCGCCGTTGGGATAGAGCCGCAGATGCGAAGAGAGCGCGACGCACGGTGGATTGATGAGCGAATCGGAGAGCTTATCGGTTGATGAATCGCCGCTGCCCACCAATCGCTCGCGAACGCCTTTGAGATAGTAACGCTTCGAAAGACGCTCAAGCGGCGGAAGCCCAGCCGTATCAGCTTCGACCTCGCTCAGAAAAGCATCCAGCTCTTCGGTGGAGAAATCGCCATGGGTGTAGAACTCTCCGACGAACTTTGGAGCTACATTGACGTTCTTGGTGAGGCTGTAGGTCGCGCTTTGGTCGTAGGCCATCACCACTTGATGCCGTACCCCAAGGGGCTTCAAATGTGCGTGGAGCTCTCGATAACCTTTCATCCCTTTGCGATTGACGATTGTCTGATTCACGCCAATGCGCATGTTGAGGGATTTTTGATGCGGCGCGAGTGCGCGCAGCGTTTCATTGACTTTTCGCCATGCTGACGAATGACCCCGCACTTCGTTGTGTTGTTCCTCAGGTCCATCGATCGATACCAGAAGAAACAGGGGCGCTCGACGATCCCGCTCTTCGCAAAGTTTTACGATGCGATCGGTGAGGAACCCGTTGGTGGTGATGTGCATGACGTAGGGCCGTAGGCGCTCTACGCCCAGGTCGTAGATCTCTTGGAGATCTTTGCGCACGAAGGGTTCGCCACCCGTAAGCCGGATCGCGTCAAGTCGACCCACTTGGCGAAAAATACGATCAACTTCTTCGATGGAAAGCTCATCTTCCGGCTCTTTTTTCCAAGAATCACACATCGTACAGCGCGCATTGCAGGTGAACGTCACGATGTACGTCATCATGCGCGGAGCGTCCGTGCGCTTGGTGCGGTTACGCCAGAGCGTGCGTGGAAAAGATAGGACGCGTTGCATGATGTTGATCCCGTCGGACGGCGTTTCGGTTTCTCCTGTCGTCGATGACTGCGCCGTTGACCGCAGCACCGTGGATCGCAGTCCCAGCACGAGCGGTCGCGCCGGACTGCAGGCAACCGGAAAGTTGGTTGTCGATGATCCGCAACGCGACATCGTTTCCGCATCGGCTATGTGCCAGCACATGCGGCTCGTACGTTGGCAAACTGTCCAGAAACTGACGAATGGAGTGCGATGTGGTGGCGGCGAGCGACGAGGCAACTCCTACCTTCATGTGGCGAACGAAGTGCGCGTTGATGTGTTGCTCGTGATTCCCAGGCTCCGGAATCGCGTACACCGGCTTTCTGAGGTAGAGCGCCTCCCCTACGAGTTGGTTGCCCGCCGTGGTAATCAGCGCATCGGCGGAAGCCAAATCGTCCACGAAACGCTGAGGATCGACGTCTCGAAACGTCACCGAGCCTGTGGACTCGTGGGGGCCGAGCCCGTACACGTGGACCGGGCGGCCAAGCTCTCGCAACGCGGCAATCATCGCCGCGGCCCCGCGGTGACGAACATAAGCCACCAAGTGCCCTCGAAGTTCGGGAACGGCGTCTCGCATGCGCCGTCGCAGCATCACGCCTGCCTGCTTGCAAAACGCATAGCGCGGCTTCGCTTTGTACGGAAAAAAAGACGAAACCACCATATCCACGTGACCGGAGCCACTAAACAGTCGTACGAACGCAGACATCCAACGCACGTAGACGGCGAGATCCGCAGGCAGGCCCACGGGATCGCACGCGAGCAGCACATGTTGGTGGTCAATACTCATCACCGGTACGTCGAAGCGTTGCGCAGCACGAGAGAGAACTGGCTCAAAATCAGTGACCACCAAGTCTGGCGTGTCGCGCCGCATGTCACGGGCGACCGGCTCGATGAGCGCTTCAGGATTGCGCATGTGTTCGGCGTTCCGGATCGCGGTTCGAAGGTAGCTGAGCTTTTGGTTGCGACCGTAGACGAACTGAAGAGGTCGAAGCTCCCGAATCTCCGCCGAGAGCGCGTCGCAAGCGGAGCGGAGCATTCCCAGCGCCTGGCCTGAGCTGTAGACGACCACGCGATGCTGATGCACGAGCTGCTCGATGAGCGCGAGTGCGCGCGCTCCGTGACCACGCCCTTCGCCGGCAACGCCGTAGTAGATGGTGCTCATGTGTTCACCACGGCCGGATACTCCCAGGGCTGATCAACACCCCCGCACCGACCAGGTGACAGTACTTCAACTTCGTTTGCCGGCTTGTAACATCCGCATCTCGAGGGAGCCCAGCGGCTCGTGACCGAGCGCGCGCAAAACATTCGCCAGCGTCACCCGCAAACGAATGATTTGCGCGTGTTTTTCGAATTAAACCCATCAGCGCAGCGGAGTTTTGGTTGGCACAGAGGTTGCCCACGCGTATGCCAGGCCCCATGAAGGCGCTCGCACACAACGTGGACCACGCGACCGCAAAAGCACCCCTCGCGGACCGCGGGCGTTCCAAGAGAGCATCGTGCAAACACTGTGGCACCAGCTTCACCACAGACCGCGACGAGGAGTTCTGCTGTCACGGATGTCGGGTGATGCACGACTCGCTCAACGCCGAAGGACTATCCGATTTTTACCGCATCCGTTCCGGCCGAGGCTCGCCCGCCGCCAACGTGACCGAGACATCCGCGCAATCCCTTCATGCCGCTTTTTTCGAATCACTCGATGAGTCGCTCGAGGAAGGAAAACGAGGTCGCGAACAGCACCTTTCCATTCAGGGGGTCCGTTGCAGCGCATGCGCCTGGTTGATCGAGCGTCTGTTCGAACGACACCCTGGCGCGCAAGAGATCGAGGTGTGCACCGGGCGCGGCGAGCTCACGATGTGGGTCGCCCCGTCGTTTTCATTCGCGCGATTCGCCGAGACCATCTCGCGATTCGGCTACACTCTGGGGCCTCCAGGAACGCAGACCGACCGCAAGCGCGAGAGCGATCTCTTGCTCCGAATGGGCGTCACCGTCGCCCTCGCGCTCAACAGCATGATGTTCTCGGTGGCCATCTACTTCGGTCTCTCCGAAGAGCCCCTCGCCACGCTATTTCACCGCCTGCTCTTCGTCATCGCTTCGGTCACCGTGCTCGTCGGCGGCATGCCCTTCTTCCAAAACGCACTCGCAGGGCTTCGCATGCGCGTCGCAACCCTCGACTTGCCGATTTCCATCGGCATCATCGTGGCATTCGTTGGTTCCTCGGTCTCGCTGGCCCAAGGACGACGTCACGGGCTCTATTTCGATAGCGTTACCGTCTTTGTCGCCCTCATGTTGGTCGGCCGCTATCTTCGCGAACGCCTTGTGACGCGTCACCAGGCCTTTCTCCTGGGAGAGCAAGCATTTGAGCGGCTGTTCACGCGCAAACTCGAAGGTGGGCGCGTACGCTGTGTGCCCGTTCGCGACCTGAAGAAAGACGACAACCTTGTCATCAACCCGGGCGATCTCCTCCCCGTTCGAGCAGAACTGTTGTCAAACCGCGCCGCCTTTTCTCAAGACTGGATCACGGGAGAGAGTGACCCGCACGTATGCTTGCAAGGCGACCTCGTTCCGGGAGGAAGCTTTCTCCAAGGCACGACTTCGATTCGCATGCGCGCCGACGAACGTTTTTCGGCGTCGAACATTCGTCGGCTCACGTCCCAAATCCAATCGAAGGATCTGCCTCTGACGCAGCACACGCGGTGGTGGTCGCTCTTCAGCCGAAGCTACGTCATCGTGGTCATCACATTGGCCGCCGTCTGTTTCACACTATGGTGGGCGGTCGCCGGCGATGTCTTTCGCGCGATGGATGCCGCAACCGCAATATTGGTGGTCACGTGCCCGTGCGCGGTCGGCATTGCCATTCCGCTCGCCCACGACCTCGCGCATTCACGCCTGGCCAGCTCGGGACTTTTCGTGCGCAGCAAGCAAACGCTCGACAAAATTGCCGAAATCCGCCGCGTCGTGTTCGACAAAACCGGCACGCTGACCACGGGCACCGAGGCCTCGGAACAACCCGTTCAGCCGATGTCCATGCGCGAGCGTTCCGTTCTCTACACCCTCGCCGCCCACAGTTCGCATCCCAAAGCCACCCTCGCTCTGAGCACACTCAAAGCAAACACTGACCCCACCCGCTTGCCGCTGGATACGAATGAGCAATCAGGCGCAGGCGTGCGCGCGCATGTTGACGGCGCAGAATATCGGCTAGGGCATTTCGATTTCGCGACACGAATCGATCCACAAACCAAGTTGGATCCTCAGGCGGATGCGGCTCGCGACACCGCGGATCTTTGCTTCAGCCGCAACGGCCAGCTCCTGTCGACTTTTCGCACCGAAGAAACCTTGCGCCCCGGCATCCGAGAAGACATTGCAGCCTTGCGCCAGCGCGACTTGTCCGTCTCGATTCTGAGCGGCGATCGCGCTTCGCGGGTGGCTGCGGTGGCGGAAGACCTCGGGCTCTCGAAACGCTCCGCGCGTGGACATATGACACCCGAAGCCAAGGCTCAAGCCATCGAATCTCTCGGCGGAGCCGGCACTATGTTTGTCGGCGACGGGGCCAATGATTGCCTCGCCGCAAACCAGGCAACCCTCGTCGGGACTCCCGCGATCGAAAGGCCGCTGCTCGCGTCCCGATCCGACTTCTATCTCACGACCGCAGGACTTAGCCCTGTGCTCGAACTCTTTCGCGTCGCCGATCGGGTACGAACGCTCGTTCGGTTCAACGTCGGTTTCGCGATCACCTACAACGTATTCGCGGTTGCCGTTGCCGCGGCAGGCTTCATGCAACCTTGGCTCGCCGCTGTCTTGATGCCGCTTAGCTCTCTGACCGCGGTTGGCGCCACGTCGTTCGCGCTCAGACAATCTTCATTCGGAGCGGGATGACATGGAAGTCATCATCCTTCTCGTATTCATCAGCGTTGTGTGGGTTGCCGCAGCGCTTCTCTTCTTGGGTTGGCAACTAGCCAAGCGGACCCACGACCATACCGACCGAGTCGCCTTACTGCCTCTCGACACACCCACCGACCCTGAGACTACGGATGAACATTACTTATAACGATCGCATCTCTCGTCAGTTTATCGCTGCCTCCGTGATATGGGGCATCGTCGGAATGCTGGTGGGAGCCCTGGTTGCACTTCAGATGGCCCACTGGCAAGCGAACCTCGGCGAGTGGCTGAGCTTTGGAAGGCTCCGGCCGCTTCATACCAACGCGGTGATCTTCGCGTTCGTTGGCAACATGATTTTTGCCGGCGTTTATTACTCGTCGCAGCGGCTACTGAAGGTTCGCATACCGTCCGATCGATTGGCGCAAATCCATTTCTGGGGGTGGCAGCTCATCATCGTAGCAGCTGCGATCACGCTTCCCCTCGGGATGACCCAGGGCAAGGAATACGCAGAGCTCGAATGGCCCATCGATATCGCGATCGCAGTTGTCTGGCTTCTCTTCGCGTTCAACTTCTTTTGGATGATCGCGCGACGAAACGAAAAGCATATGTACGTCGCGCTCTGGTTTTATATCGCCACCATTGTCGCGATCACGGTTCTGCATGTGGTCAACAGCCTCGCGATTCCTGCCTCTCTCAGCAAGAGCTACTCGCTCTTCGGCGGCGTTCAGGACGCACTGGTGCAGTGGTGGTACGGCCACAACGCGGTCGCGTTTTTCCTCACCACGCCCATCTTGGGAATCATGTATTACTTCTTGCCCAAAGCAGCCGAGCGACCGGTATTTTCATACCGCTTGTCCATCGTGCACTTTTGGGCGCTCGTATTCCTCTACATTTGGGCCGGGCCACATCACCTGCTCTACACCGCACTGCCTGATTGGGCTCAGACCCTCGGCATGGTGTTCAGTCTGATGCTGTGGGCGCCCAGCTGGGGCGGCATGCTCAACGGTCTGCTGACGTTGCGCGGCGCCTGGGACCGAGTGCGCAAAGATCCTGTGCTCAAGTTTTTCGCGGCGGGCGTTACGTTCTACGGCATGGCCACCTTTGAAGGCCCTCTCTTGTCGATCAAGAGCGTCAGCGGACTCGCGCACTACACCGATTGGATCATCGGACACGTGCACAGCGGCGCACTCGGCTGGAACGGGTTCATGGCAGCCGGCATGTTCTACTGGCTTGTCCCACGCCTCTACGGAACCAAGCTTCACTCCACGACGGCTGCAAACTATCACTTCTACATCGGTACCATCGGCATCCTGCTGTACGTGGTGGCGATGTGGGTTTCGGGCATTACGCAGGGGCTCATGTGGCGCGCCGAGGCGGAAGGCGGCGGGCTTCTCTATGCGAACTTCGTTGAAACCCTGATCGCGATCCTCCCGCTCTACTGGATTCGACTCGTGGGAGGCACGCTGTACTTGGTTGGCTTCGTTGGCATGGCGTGGAACCTCTACAAAACCGCTCGCTCGGGCGAGGCGGTCGACGAGCAAGTGGAAGTCGTCGTCCGCGATCCGAAAAACGAACAAGAGGTACCCTGGCGCGAACTCGTACTCGGAACGCCCGTCGTGCTCACCGCTATCGTGATGGGCCTGACCATCGCGGTAGGTTTCTTGGATTTCGCAGGCAGCACGGTGTTCATGGTGCTCGCGGTGAGCGCGGGCCTTTTTGCCACGCTACTGCTCTGGGGTCGGCGCGATTCAGATGGGCCAAGCTGGCACCGACTCGTCGAAGGGCGCGGACTCATCTTCACCGTGCTCACGATCGTGGCGGTGTTGGTTGGCGGCGTCGTCGAAATTGTTCCAGCCATCGTCACCAGCCCCGAAGCGCGAAAAGTCAGCGAAAACGTCCCCTACCATCCGCTCGAAATCGAAGGACGCGATGTCTATCTGCGCGAGGGTTGCTACACCTGCCATTCGCAAATGATTCGCCCCTTTCTTTGGGAATCGGCACGGTACGGCGCCGTATCGCGCGACGTCGATTCGGTATTCGACCATCCATTTCAGTGGGGTTCCAAGCGCACGGGCCCAGATCTCGCGCGCGTAGGCGGCAAGTATTCAAACCTCTGGCACTACGAACATATGCGCGACCCGCGAGCCATCGCCGCCGGGTCCAACATGCCCTCCTACCCGCACTTATTGAAACGGCGCGTCGATTTCTCAGAAATGCCCTCAAAGCTGCGCGCGCTCAAACGAGCAGGGGTTCCGTATTCGGCAAAACAAATCGCGGCATCCGCGACGAGCGCGGAGGAAGCCGCGTCCTTGATCGCCGCCGATCTCAAATCCGACGGCGGAGTCAGCGTCGCGGCAGACAGTCATCTCGTCGCCCTCATCGCGTTCTTGCAGCGCGTCGGCAAGGTTCCTTCCGAACCCGTGGCGCAAGGTTCAGTTTTTCCTCGAGCTCAGGCTGTTCCAGAAGGGGCTGTTCCCGAACCAGCGCCCAACCCCGCCACTCCCGAGCAGGCGACTCTCGGGCCCATCCATCTCAAACCCGCCGCGCACTCACCTTCGGAGGACCAACTATGATCAGTATGATGGCGAAGGATTTCTTCGTGAACAGTCCAGTGCTCGCGCTTCCGCTGGTAGGCCTCGGAATATTTGTGCTCGGCTTCGTGGTTGTCGTTTGGCAAGTCGCACGGACCAGCAAGGAAGACATCGACGCTCTGGCGGCGCTGCCGCTTACGAACAATCCGCCAGAGGAACGGGCCTCAGGAAACACGGCCCCCAGAAACATGGCCTCCAGAAACACAGCGCGCCTCGACGCATCGCCCAGGAATGAAAGGAACGCATCGTGACGGAACACGCTGTGACAGATCAAGCTGTGACCGAAACTGCATCCTCCTCCCATCAGAGCTCCAAAGCCGCGCGCACGGACGAGTTTCAAGGCGCGATTGTCCACATATACGGAGATATCGAAGAAGCCGACAATCAGCTCCCTCGCTGGTGGCTGTGGACATTCTTCGGAAGCGTGTTGTTTGGGATTGGCTACTGGTTTTTTTACCACGGGTGGAGCGTCGGAGCGCTCCCGCCGGAGGAATACGTCGCGGCACTCGAAGCCGCAGCGGGCGCAGGAGGTGAAGTGAGCGAGGAGCTCCTCGTCGGCCTGAGCCAAGACCGCGACGCTGTCGCCGCAGGAAAAGAAATCTTCATCGCGAACTGCAGCGTCTGCCATCTCGACAGCGGCGCCGGCAAAATCGGACCCAATCTCACCGACGCGTACTGGATTCACGGAAACAGCATCAAAGAAATCCATGAGACCATCAATGCCGGCGTACTCGCGAAGGGCATGCCGGCGTGGGGGCCGACGCTCGGACCGAAAGCGGTGCAGCGCGTCACCGCGTTCACGCTCACCCTCCGCAACAAAAATATTCCCGGCAAAGAACCGCAGGGCGAACTGCAATCGCAGTAGGTCGCACGATGGGCACGAACGTTTCGCTCGAAGAACTCTACGCCGATGCGACACGGAGCTCGCTACGCAAAGACGGTTCGCGCGACTACGTGCATCCGGCCGACGTCGACGGCCGATACACCCGCATCCGGCGCGCTCTATTCCTCGTCCTAGTGGTGGTCTTCGCGGCTTTGCCGTGGATCCACATCGGGGGTCGCCCGGCAGTATTTCTGAACATTCCGCGTCGACAGTTTTTTCTGTTTGGCCTGACGTTTAACGCACAGGATTTCTGGCTCGCGTTTTTCTTGCTGAGCGCGATTGGCTTTCTCCTCATCACCATGACCGCGCTCCTGGGACGCATTTGGTGTGGCTACGCGTGCCCTCAGACCGTCTACCTGGAGGGGGTATTTCGACGGGTCGAGCGATGGCTTGAAGGGCCGCGCAACGCGCGGCTCAAGCGCAACGCAGGGCCGATGACGTTCGACAAGGCATGGCGCAAGATTCTCAAACACATCGTCTTCGTGATGCTTTGCGCGACGATCGCCCATGTCACGCTAAGCTATTTTGTATCCGTTCCCAAACTTAGAGCGATGATGACCGGACCTCCTTCCGAGCATCCCGAAGCGTTCGTTTGGGCCACCGCCATCACCGCACTGCTGTACATCAACTTTGCCTGGTTTCGCGAACAGCTTTGCCTCATTGTATGCCCCTACGGCCGGCTTCAATCGCTACTCACCGATCAGCAATCGCTCGTGATCGGCTACGACGCGACCCGAGGAGAGCCACGCGGCCGGCGAGGCAAACGCCAGCTCGAACAACAGGACGCAGAATCTTTCGGAGATTGCATCGATTGCCACCGTTGCGTCGTGGTTTGCCCCACGGGGATCGACATCCGCAACGGCCTTCAACTCGACTGCATCGGCTGCTCAAACTGCGTCGACGCGTGCGACGAAATCATGACCAAGGTCGGCAAACCCAAAGGATTGGTTCGCTACGATTCCTTGGCTGGGTTCGAAGGAAAGAAGCGCCAATTCCTGAGGCCTCGTCTAGCTTTCTACGCACTGCTCGGATTGGCCGGGCTTGGCTCTGCAACCGCGGCGCTCGCGTTCTACACCCCATTCGAAGCCAACTTACTTCGCGCCAGCTCCGCGCCCTATACCGTCAGCGAAGGCTCGGTGCGCAACACCTTCGTGCTTCACCTCGTCAACAAATCACCCGACGCTCGAGTATTTGAACTCTCGCCCTCTCCCCACCCCGACCTCGAGTTCGAGCTTCCCACCACACGCATCCGCCTGGCTCCTCTCCAAAGCAAGCGGCTGCCCGTTTCCATCGTCGTCCCCGCCGGCTTCGTTCGCCCTGCTACCCGGGCGGAGTTTGCGGTGGAAAGCCAAGGCACAAAAAAGCGAACCTCCGCCTCGGTGCTCGGGCCAAGTCGTCGCTAGACCGCCCACGGCGTGTCACCCTAAACTCCCTATGATTTCATGTCGCTGCAAGATATGGGGTTATCGCGCTCGACATCCGCGTTAGACTGCGTTCGTGAGCGGGCTCCAGGTAGTGGTCGTAACCGGCATGTCGGGTGCAGGACGTAGCACGGCCCTCAACGTACTCGAAGACCTTGGCTTTTTTTGCGTGGACAATATCCCGCCTTCGCTCGCCCCGGCTCTGGTTGATCTCGTTCAAAAAGACGGCACCGCGCGCCGCGTCGGGCTCGGCATCGACGTGCGGATGGGTTCCTTTCTCGAGGGGGCCGAATCGGCATTCGAAACGCTCTCCGGGCGCGGCCACGAGATCGAAGTCTTGTTTTTGGAATGCTCAGACGATGTGTTGGTGCGACGGTTTAGCGAAACCCGGCGCCCTCACGCACTGGCGCCAGGAGGCGATTTGCTCGCAGCCATTCAGAACGAACGCGAACGTCTCTCGTCGCTGCGCGAGCGTGCGCGGCAGGTGATCGATACCACAGAGCTATCGGTGCACGACCTGCGCCGCGCGATGGTCGATCATGTGGCACGAGGCAACGTTCAGCGAACCATGGCTACCAGGATTGTATCGTTCGGCTTCAAGTATGGGCTGCCCGTCGATGCAGATCTCGTATTCGACCTTCGTTTCCTCCCAAACCCGCATTTCGTACCCGAACTTCGCCCTCTCGCCGGTACAGACTCTGCGGTATCTGACTACGTCTTGCGCACACCGGAAGCCGAGGAGCTCGTTCAAGATGTGATGCAGCTACTGCGGCACACGCTTCCGCGCTATGCGCGAGAAGGAAAAGCTTATTTGACAATCGCCATCGGGTGCACGGGTGGTCGACATCGGTCGGTGGCGGTAACCGAAGAGATTGCCCGACTTCTCCCCGAACAAGCCAACGTTGTTGTTGTCCATCGAGACGTTCATCGAAGCGATCGGCGTCGGCGTTGACCGCGAGCGATCAAGAAACGGCCACTGGAACGTTCGAGATCGTAAACGAACTGGGAATGCACGCGCGCGCGGCAGCAAAACTTGTGCGGATCGCGGAATCGTTTTCTTGCTCTATCGAGGCGGAAAAAGACGATCAAAAAGCCGATGCGAAGAGCATTATGGGAGTGCTTTTGCTGTGTGGGCATCCGGGCAGCAAAATCACCATCGTGGCGCGCGGAGACGGCGCCGCCAACGCCGTGCAAGCGATCGGCGCGCTCATTGAATCTCGTTTCGGAGAACCGAAATGACGCACCACCGGGCAAACGGTTGCCGCCAGGTTGAGCAAGGGACCGCCGTTGGCGGCGGAGTCGCTTGTGGATACGCGCGCGTGCTCGAACGGCGTGCCCGCCGCGAGCCGCGACGGCGCGTGTCTCCCCAAGACCGCGACCAAGAGAAGAAGCGACTCTGCGCTGCCGTGGAGCAATGCAAGAAGCAGCTGCAGGAGACGAAAGAAACGATAGATGCAGGCGAAACGGATGCAGCTAGCATTCTCGACGCACACCTGCTCATGCTGGACGACCAAGCATTCGCAACCCAAATCAACGCGTGCATCGACGAAGGTCGAAACGCGGAATGGGCCGTCCGACACACCATCGATCAGCTCAAGGCTCAACTCAGCACCGCGGAAGCCGCCTACCTAAAGCAACGCGCCGAAGACCTAGAGCACATCGCCACACGCGTCATCCACGCTCTATCCGAAACGCTACAGCCCGAGGAATCGCGGGTTCGCGCGGATCTGCCTAAGCCGACGCCCTCCACGGACATGGCGCCAGGAGAAATACTCGTTGCCTGGGACCTCAGCGCGGCCGATGCGATCACCGCGCTGTCTCCCGCAGTTCGAGGCCTCGTGCTGGCTCAGGGAAGCAACCAGAGCCACACCGCAATCATCGCACGCGCCCGTCAAATCCCTGCCGTGTTCGGTGTGCCAAACATAGTCCACCGAACGAAGAACGGAGCGCCGCTCATCGTGGACGGGCTGACCGGCTCCGTGGTGGTTCACCCGACGGATGCGGAGCAATGCGACGCGCAATCAAAAAGCGAACGCTACCGAAGCTTCTCCACGTCGCTCAACTCGAGGCTTCGCTGCACAAACGACGACATCAGATCCGTCGATGGAACCACGTTCGAGTTCTCAGCCAATATCGACACACCCGAGGAGGCCAGGCAAGTCGCGGCGATGAACGTTCGCGGAATCGGCCTCTTCAGAACCGAGTTTCTATATCTATCCAAAAGAAAGAAGCTCGACGAAGATACGCAAACCGCCGCCTACAGCGACGCCGCTGCCGCAATCGCGCCCCACCCCATTGTCTTTCGGACCTTTGATCTCGGAGCAGACAAGCTCCCAACGGGCGCTCCGATTTCCGCGGGGTCGAACCCTGCCCTCGGATTGCGCGCCATCCGCTTGGCGAACGTTGAACCCGAGCTCTTCCGCACCCAACTGCGCGCCATTCTCCGCGCCGCAGTACACGGAAACGCTCGAATCATGTTGCCGCTTGTCACTCGCCTCGACGAAGTCATCACCGCAAAAACAACCATCGAGTCATGCTGCGCAGAACTTGAGCGAGAGGGTCTTTCCTTCCGCCGAATCCCTATCGGAGCCATGATCGAGGTACCATCGGCAGCCTTGCTCTCGAGAGAAATCGCGGCGCAAGTAGACTTTCTCTCCATCGGAACCAACGACCTGGTTCAGTACACACTCGCTGTCGACCGAAACGACCCGCAAGTCGCCCATCTCGCGACCCTGCTTCATCCAGCCGTACTTCGGCTGCTCGAGATCTGCGCCAAAGCCTCCGAAGATACCGACATCTCGATATGCGGCGATATGGCTGGCGACCCAGTGGCGCTTCCCGTCGCGGTGGGGCTTGGCTTTCAATCTCTGTCCATCGCACCGCGCCTCATCCCGTTCGCTCAAGAAACGGTTCGTCGTCTCGACGTGGCCGAAGCACAGTCGATCGCCAAAACGGCCCTCGCGATGAGCTCGGCAGCTGAAGTGCGGACACTGGTGTGGAGGCGACTCCACAATCGGCTCGGAGATCTTTGGCGTGAACAGGGCGTTCGATCTCCGCAGTTCGACAACGGGAACCGGGCGTCGACACAGTAGGTGGTGTTCCGACGAGTGGGCAGCGCTTCGAGGATGGAGACCGCGCAACGCTCGGGGACCGTACTGTTAGGGGACTGCGCTGGGACCACACAAAAGACTTGTGAAATACACTTCCCAATTGCGGTCCCGCAAATCTTCGAAGAGCATGCCGACCCCGGTCTCGCCGCGCGCCAATGAAGCGTGGGCGCTATCGGCGTCGCCGGCCGTAATCTGGAACTCTTCGCTGATGGCGCTCAACTGCGAATCCATATTGGCGACATAGACCTCAAAGAAGCCACTGCGATCGTCGCTGTAGGCCACAAGAACCTCGCTCCCGTTGCTCAGCAGTTCAGGCCGTCTGCTCCACGCCTCTCCCGTCTGAATCGGCAAGGGTCCATCAACCGTGCCGTCCGGGAGAACTCGAGCGCCCAGAATATCGTCGTCGCCGCGCGCGCTCCGCTCTTGCCAGGCCACCACGTACGCCTCGCCCGTCCACGCGACGCTGGGCGACCGCACCCCGGAGTTCCCGGAGGAAAGTCGAACTTCGGGGCGGGTCACGGTGCCGGCAAGGTCGGTCACCAAAAACCAAATTTGTTCCTCGTCCTCGCGGCCATCGACAAACGCGATCCCGAGCTCCCCATCGCCCACCGCCACGACTGGCCCTTCGCTGGTCGCGACATTGCGGGTGAGCCGGATATCGTCGCCAATCTCGAACCCATTGGCGTCCATAAACGTCATGTAAATCTCAAAGTTCTCGGGGTTCGCAAGTTGGTGACGCCAATCCTGCCACACCAGCACGAACTCTTCTCCGGTCCACGCGATATCCGGGTTGATGCTCCATTCGCGCGTAAAGGTGACTCGAAAGTCGGCGGCAAGCTTTTCGCCATCCGAAGTCAGCCGATTGAAATAGATTTCCCAGACGCCGTTCCGGCGATCTTGCCACACCACACCGTACTCGCGGCCGTTCCACGCCAGGCCTCCGCCAAACGCGTCAGCCGGGGTTCGAGTCAGAAGTTTGCTCTCGCCGATGGGCTGCCCCGTCGCATCGAGCTGCCGAAACACGATATTGGCCGTGCCCTCGCTGTAGTCCCAAAACGTGACGCCCCAGGTTCGCGTGGTCGGGTCAAACGCTGCGTCGCCACGCCCGTTGACGGCGTCGCTATTCGAAAGGCGTACCGCGTTCCCCGCCGGGGTGTAGGTCGCTCCTTCGTCAAAACTATCGTCGCAGTCGTCGTCGCGACCATTGCAAACTTCGGTCGCCCCGGGGAACGAGCTGGGGTCGTTGTCGTTGCAGTCGTCGCCGCATTCTCCCGCCACGAAGAAACCGTCACCATCTTCGTCGGCCACCACCACGGGCGGGTTCAGGCATCCGCCTTCAAAATCTTCACTTGCTTCTTGACACTCGTCGCGGGTGCAAGGGTCTCCGTCGTCGCAGGTCAATCGCTCCCCGCGCCGACAACGCCCCTCAATACACATTTCGGCGCCATTACAGATTTGACCATCGTCGCACTCTTCGGTCGACTCGCAGGGCGGCAGTTCGACGACCTTCAGCGTGGTCCGGGAGCCACATCCGCTGATCGCGCCGAACGCCATCGCGCTCGAGACCAAAGCGACACCGAATAGCGCGACCAGTCTTCGACGCTCGACACGCAGCGCGGCTAAAAGCATGCTCCATATCCTGGTACGTCAGTAGCCTGACAAAGGTTTCCCCGAGGACACGACGGTTCTCCGCCGCCAAGATCGCAGTTGCGCGCGCATTGAGTGCCTGCCCCGGTTACCACGCAGGAAAATCCAGCCGCGCAGCTCTGCTCGCCCAAACAATCGTCCCCCTGCTGCCCGCTTCCCGCGCGAGCGCAAAAGGTCACAAACAGCTCTTCCCCGCAGGGTTCGCGAGGCGGAATCGCCGCCGCCTGACACGCTTCATCCGGCGCACACGTCGTGTCGTCAAACGGGTCGCACTCCCGCTGGAACATCCCGCTGCCCGTGCTCGCGTCGGCTCCGCACGTGCGGTCGACGAACGCATCGGTCCCTGCATCAAGCGGCCCTGCCGGTCGCCCAACCCGTGCGCCGCTGTCCATGCCCGCGTCGTCCACCGCGGCGTCGCTCCGCAACGTCGTCGACTCGGGACAACCGCCAACCAGCAAGAGCAAGACCATCACCAGCGAGATACGAAGCACAGCTGGAAGGGATCATACCCTGCCGCCGCCTTCCTCGCACGTAGATTAGAGCAGCGATCATTTGCCCTGATTGCGGCTGCCCCTGCTTATCTACACTGGGGGTCCTTCGGACCCGTCCTGCGTCGAGACCTGTGCAGCTCCACGGACTTCGTCCGCTCCGCCTCGCACAGCTCCAGTCGCAACAACCTCCTCGCTCTCTCCCTGCGAGGTACGGGTGTACCTCTCAGTCGTTCGCTGTGGGGGCGCTCGCGCTCAGGCCAAAATTCCGCCACTCTAATGGGACGCTCCTTAAGACTCTAATGGGACGCTCCTTAAGACCGCGGCTGATTTGGCCGACCACGTGTTGGAGCCTGATTCCGATCCTGCACCTGATGCCGAACCTGCGCCTGGTCCTGATCCTGATTCCGATCCTGGTACGGATGCTGAACCTGAGTCGGTGTCTGCGTCTGCGTCTGTTTAAGGCTCTACGTCGGTTTCGGAGTCGGCGAGGGGGTTATTTGCGTCCGTAGGAGAGGTATTCTTGGCGCTTTTTCGGGGGCATTTTCTCGATTGCGTAGCGCAGCATGGTACGCGGCATCGTTGCCGCGTGGCGGGTAAGGAATTGTTCCTCGACGTCTAGGTCGCGCTTTCCTACTTCGCGGAGCATCCAGCCTACCGCTTTGTGGATCAGGTCGTGGTCGTCGCGAAGCAGCGTTTTGGCCAGTCGCATGGTTGGTGAAAACTGGTTCTGACGAATGAATGCCAGGGTGCACATCATGGCCCAGCGGCGCGTCCACATTCGTGAGGACTGCGCCCATTCGTCGAGTTTCTTGCGGTGTTCGCGATGGGCGACGAGATGAGGTCCGCCGATCTTGGGCGCGGCGGCATCGACCAGGTCCCAGTTGTTGACGTGCTGGAGATGCGCCACGAGCAGCTGAAAGATGGATTCTCGTTCGTCTTCGGCGCCCGCCTCGTATCTCAGTATAAGAATGAAAATCGCGGTCAATCGGTGCTCGTGAAACTCGCTCCGGAGGAGACGAATGGCATCCTCAAGCGGAAGCGACCGATGCTTCTTCGCGACCTTTCGTTGCTCTGGTACCACCACCCCCAAAAACCGGTCGCCTTCGGCGTACTCCCCTTTGCCTGTCTTGAAGAAGCGGCCGAGCACCTCGGCCTTTTCGGCGTTGGCCATCCGTTTCAAATCGGCTCGCACCGCGCGTTCGGTATCCATACGCTCTCCTTCGACGTCCGGCTAAGACGCGGGCAGCGTGACCATAAACGAGGTCCCCGACCCAACCTCGCTTTCCACGCGAACCGTACCATCATGCGCATCCACTAGGCGCTTCACGATGGAAAGCCCCAACCCGGCGCCTCCGTGTTCACGGGTAGAGCTCCCATCGACCTGATAGAACGCATCAAAGATCTTTGAGAGTTCTGATTTCGGCATGCCCATTCCTGTATCGCGCACGGTGAACTTCACGGCTTGTTCTGGCGCCGCCATCAATACCGCGCCCAACATGTCGCCCTCCGATTCGAGTACCGAAGGCTCCACCGAGAGGTGCACGATACCACCCTCGGGAGTAAATTTCAGCGCGTTCTCCGTGAGATTGAACAAGACCTGACGCAGCCGCATTGGGTCGCCCTGAAGCCCGGGCACGCCCTCGGCGACGTCGACGTCGAAACGAATGTTTTTCTTATGCGCATGCGGTCGCATGGTTTTTTCGATATCCGAAAGCAGCGCGGCCGGATCGACTGACTCGGGCTTTACGGTGAGTGCGCCTTGTTCGAGTTTGGATAGATCGAGCAGGCTCGTGATCAGAGCGAGCAGATGCTCTCCTTTTTCGTGAATCGTTCGCACGAACTCTTGTTGTTCGGAGTTGAGGTCGCCGGCCATGCCGCTTTCGAGCATCTCCGCGTATCCGATGACCGAAGTGAGCGGGGTGCGCAGCTCATGGCTTACCGTGGCCAAGAAATTTGATTTGAGACGGTCGAGATCTTTGAGGCGGTCGTATGCGGTTTGCAGCTTGGCGGTTTTTTCTGCGAGCTCGCGATAGCTCTCTCGAACGCTCGCAATGTGCATCTCGCTGGTTAAATGCGCGCGGTGACCCGAGAACAGAAGCAGGCCGGTAATTCCTCGTAAGTGGGTGACGATGCGCTGAGCAGTATCTTCTCGCACCTTGGGCATATCCGCCATTCGCTGTGCGACTTCTTCAGCGTTAATGCCGGGGTCAACGTTCAGCAGCGTCGGCGCGATCTCTTGCTGTTCTGCCGGCATATAGGGGCCCACCACAAAGCGACCAACACGGCGACCGTGATATACGATGGGTACGATTCGGTATTGCGCGCCGGTGAAGCATGGATGAACTACCGTCTCTTCGTCTGGCACGGTTTCGCGCACCGCGCTCACGATATTTCGACACGCTGCTTTGCCGCCGAGGAAGCCGTTGACGTACCGGCAAATGCTCCGTTGTTCGTGCATATCCGCGAGCAGCGTGCCCGACGCGGAGACCACCCGAATAGACAGACCGAAGAGATCAAAGAAGGATCGGCACACCTCCATCAATGCTTCTCGATCAACAACATCCTCGAGCTTCGCTACGTCTTTGATGCCGTCGCTAGCCACCACATCGAGCTCGCTCGGAAGAGTCGCCACTACTCCGCCGCCTCTCCGACACCCAACCGCTCCCGGACATCCAGCAAGAAGCGCTCGGGTTCGATGCCGAACTTTTTCTGCAGTTGATGCTCTGACTCCAATCGCGCCCACGTAAGCTCCATCAGCCCCAACAGTGTTTCGATCACCCCAGTGCCGCGTGTTGCCACTGCTTTGAACACAGGTTCTTTGCCGCGCTTGGCGAGCGTATCGATTTCCTCGTCTGTGCGGATATCTTGGAGGTCGCGCTTGTTGAATTGAATCACCAAAGGATGAGACTGCGGGTTGAACCCGTTCTCTTTTAGGTTCTCTCGCATGTTCAGAAACGCGACTTGATTGGCCTTGGTCTCGCGATGCTGTGAGTCAGCAATGAACGCTACGCCGTCAGCACCCTGAAGGACCAAACGACGCGTCGCGTTGTGGATGACCTGGCCAGGAACAGTGAAGAGCTTAATTCGAACTTGAATACCGCTTCCAGCTTTAAAGCTAAGCGGCAACAAATCAAAAAACAGCGTTCGGTCATCGCGTGTTTCGAGTGTCATCAACCGTCCAGATGTCGCTGGTGAAACCAGACGATGAATGGCCTGGAGATTGGTCGTTTTCCCGCTTAGCGCTGGCCCGTAGTATACCAACTTGACAGTGAGTTCTCGGGCTTTGAAATCGAGCTGCATCGTACGAACTTATGCGATCGTACCGTTTTCAGATTTGCCTATGCAACAGTGAATCGGCGCAGCGGTGAATCGGGACGACCCCAAAACAGTGCGAACAAATCCCACAACCGCGTACCTCTCGAGGATATCCGCCATGGGTTCGCTTGGTGGTGAGTACGCTCAATATGTGTATACTATTACAGTATGGATGCGCATGCTGCGCACACCCCTGTGCGTTACGGGCGATACGAAATTCTCTTCCCATTGGCCAAAGGGGGCATGGGAAGCGTGTATGTCGCGCAAGCGGTGGGCGCAGCCGAGTTTCGCAAAACGGTCGCGCTCAAGCTCATTCGACCAGAGTACGTTCAAAATCCGCGTTTCGTCGATCGATTCCTGAACGAAGGTCGCGTTGCAGCGAACATCTCGAGCCCCTACGTGGCCGGCACACTGGATCTCGACCAGGCGGAGGATGGGAGTCTCTATCTCGTCAGCGAGTTTATTCTCGGAGAAAACCTCCGACAGCTCTTGGTGGAAAGCCGCAAGCACCAAGATTATGCGAGTCTCTCTATCCGTCTTCGAATTCTGACCCAAGCGGCGCAAGGGCTTCGGGACATTCACGAAGCCAAAAACCAAAAAGGCGACCCGCTTGGCCTCGTCCATCGAGATTTGTCGCCCCACAACATCATGGTGGGCGCCGACGGGCGTGCGCGCATCGTAGATTTCGGCGTGGCCCGTGGAGGACGAAACGCACAACTCACAGAAACCGGCGAGGTGGTGGGAAAGCTTGGCTATATGTCCCCGGAGCAAGTCGTTGGCGAAGGGGTGGATCAGCGCAGCGACCTGTTTTCGTTTGGGGTGTTGGCCTGGGAAACGTTGACCGGAAAGCGACTTTTTCGTGGCAAGACGGAGTGGGAGTCGCTCAAACGTATTATCGAACTGCCGATTCCTGAACTGAGCTCGGTCGTGCCGGATGTACCGATTGAAATCGGAGCATTGATCCGCGCGGCGCTGACCCGAGAACCAAATAAGCGCTTGCAGTCGGCCGCTGCGCTTCACCAAGGCATCGAAAAAGCTGCGCTCAAAACCATCGGCTTGGCCGAAGAATCAGAAGTCGCAGCGTGGGTCCGCCGCAATGCTCGCCATCGCATTCAGCAGATCGAGGAGGCGCTTCGCGAGGGGCACAGCGTTGCCGTTCCCAAGATGCCACCTACGGTGGATGGGAACACTCCGCGACAGGAGGAGAGCGGAAATCCATATAGCGAAAGCCAGTCCGTCCGCGATAAGAACAGCGACGCGCCCACGGTTACCGGAACTCCTGCTCGAGCTCGGGATAGGGCCCGAGGGCACGGCGATGTGTACACGCAGACGGACGCTCAGACCGCAGGGGGCACTCGGTCGCGGCTGACCCGATATTGGGAGCGCACCCTTCGCGTATACGCAAAACGTCGATGGCTCGCGGTCAAGATTGTCGCGGCGACCGCGGCGCTGGTTTTCCTTTGGGCACTATTTGGTTCCGAGCCCACTATCCGAAGCTCAGAAAGAAACGCCCGCTCTGCTCAGCCTCGAACTTCAGCGTTGGCCTCGAGCCCTCCGCCCACGAGTTCGGTTCCGACAAAACCCACGCCGACCCGCGAGCCGGCGGCCACGGAAGTCCCGGGTATCGTCTCGGACGAACCTTCTCTCGCGCCCGACCCCTCGGTTGCGTCGTCATCTTCTGGCGCAAAAAAAGCAGTGCCGCCGCGGCGGAGTAGTCGCCGAAAAAAGAAGCGTTCACTACAGAACAACACGTCCGTAGCCACCGGCCGTCCTCCGGCGGTGGACCCGGTCGCTCCGGTCCCCCCCGTGCAGGAGCCCTCTCCGCCGCCATCAAAAACCGCGGTCGAGCAACCGGCTCGCCACCATCGATGGCTTCAAGACATCGATGCGTTCGAACGAGAAGCTCGTGTGCGATAAGTTTTGTCTGCCGGGCCAACGGTGTACGAACGAGGCTCGCGACTACTCACAGAAATGGCGGCCATCGAGCCGGCAGTAGCTCGTTGGCGCGTCGCCGGTCAAACATCCCTCGATGGAACAGCGGTCGACTTGTATCGCTTCGGTTGGAAGGCCGCGAGGGGGAAACTCGGTGGACGAATCGGGGCCCCAGAACGTGCGCTCGCCCAGGTACATAGGACGCTCCAGAGCGAACCATAACTCTCCTGCGATCTCTGCGCCTCCCGTGACGCTGCAGCTCTCATTGGCGCAGAAACGTAGCTTGATGTGCACGAGCTCGGAGAGCGCACTGGCCACCACGCTGAGCTGAATCTGGTTCGTGCCTTCAGCCAGCTCGAAGCTTGGATCGCTGCCTACCCATACATTGGGAAACGGAAACTCTTCGCCTCGGCGAACTTGCACTTGGAGAAATTGCGCCTCGCTCGATGTGGCACGGGGCACTTCAAAATCGATTTCCAAGACGGCATTGTCTTCCGCGCATCCTTGCATGCCACCTGCCACCATCCACAGCATGGCTCCTCCGAGGGAGGCGGTGATGCGTCTACGCCATCGCGCGCGGGTTACGATCTCGCGAACGCTCATAGATCGACCCGAATGTCGCTCTGGGGCTCTAGGCCACCCGAGTCGCGCAACAGCACCCCTGCGGCCACAGCTCCTCCCACCACCACCAACGAAACGCTGACCCACAACCACGGATTGCGACGCAGCGGACGGGAGCGAAGCTTCTCAAACTTTGGCGTGAGGTCGAATACCTGACCTGCTTCTAGCGCTCCGTTCCAGGTAAAACGTTCGTGTCCTTCGAAGTCGATCCACAGGGCATGGTTTCCTGGGTCTGTCTCAATCACCCACGGGCGAGAACCAAAGTCCTTTCTGCGTTGCCCATCGAGCGTAAGACGATAGCGTTGTCGAGGCTTGAGGCGGCCAATACGAAGTTCGGCCACCTTCGCGTCTGCTTCATCGCGCAACTGCCGAATTCGATCTCGGTCCATTCCTTGAGGAAGCAAAGGTTTTTCCAGAAGCTCGTGAAACACTTGGCGAGCTTCCAAATGTCGGCCCAGCGCGCGCAGCGAGAGCCCTACGTTCATCAGCGCCGACGCAGCGCCGGAAAGTTCGTACGCACGTCGAAAATGCCGTTCCGCATCATCCCAGCGGAGTTCCTCGGTGGCTTGCGTGCCCCGAATAAAGTAGTCCCGCGCTAGAGCTACTTCGCCCTCGGGGGCCTCATTGGTCTGCGCCGCTACGCCATACGGCTTCAGAATCGCAACCGAGAAGGCCGCAACCGACGCGAACAAAACGAGCCTCCCCTTGGAATGCCTGGAAATCTGCGCCCCCTCCGCCAGGACACAAGAATGATAAACAATGACCGACGGCGTGGTCCAGGCTACCTAGTCTGTTTCGGGGACGGGTGGCGTTTCCAGCCTTGCCAAAATTTGGCCGGATGTCCCAGCGTCTCATCTTCCAGACCCTGCATCGTTTCGGCGAGCGGCATGCGGGCCCATACTTCGATGATGGCTTCCAGCCCGCGCACACGCTCCTTCAAGACCTCCGTTTGCAGCCTATCCGAAAGCCCTCGCGCCAGTGTACGCAAGTGGATCAGACGTTCTCGGTAGGCATCTTGAACGATGAATGCGATCTGCTTGCCCAGTTCATAGATCTGGCTGCGCGCGGACCGAAGGCTGAGATCGACCCGGCCGGATGATTCTTTGGTCAGCGTGTAGTTGGGTAGATCCCACCAGAACGTCAGCGATCCGGCGTAGTTGGTTTGTCGATCGCGTTCGAGTATCGAAGCAGGCTGGTAAATCGCAATGTCTTCTCGTCGGTTCGGGCGTGGCGCGCGCAGCGAGAAACGCAGATGCATCGAAGGCACCAGGTAACTTCGCTTCTGAACGTTGCGGTCTCGCGCCAAAAACGATTCGTGAAGCTGAGTGGCGAGCAGCACGCGTTCCGATACGGTGCGGAGCGGCGGCGTCGCCGCGATTCGGAGCCGCGCCCATCGTTGGCTCTTGATGTCGACATCGTTGCCTCGCTCGGGAAGCGGCGCGGTCGTCCAGATGGCGCCACCACCGATCGCCCACCAGCGCGGCGGATGCCCAGACTCTGCGCGGGTTGCTTTTACGCGCTGAATAAGCCGCTCCGAAGCGCCGTTGAAAAATGGAGTCCACGTTTCGCCGTCATCGTCTGAGGCGTAGAGCGTGGTGTGATTCTTAACGATTCGCCCAACCCGCTCAATTCCGCTCGCGATTCGCGCATCGGAAGCCACCGGCAAGTTGAAGTTCGGTAGCTTGAACGGCTTGCCATATCGGGCCGCGGCCACGATTCGTTTGCCGCCCGACTCCGTTTGACCGATGGTCACAGAGACCGACGTATGACGACCAAATAGATTGGGGGCGATCATCTGCCAGTTCGTGCCCCCGTCGGGCGAGCGACGAATACCATCGTCAGTGGCCAACCAGATATCGTCGCCGTCGACCTCGATCCAGTTGATCTGAGTCCATGGCGCAGTGGTCGCGTTATTGAAGTCCGGGTAGCACATTTCGAGACCCTGATTCGACGTGGGGTCTCCTCGAAACAATACGTGGTCGGTGGCCACGAACACGGTTTTCGGATCTTCGGTGTGAAACGCCGCGCCGTTGGAAATGCGACCCGGCCATCCGCTCAAGTCTTGGTCGAAGGTGATGCCGCCGTCGGTCGAAATGAACGGCCCAAACGTCGTGGTCACATAGATCCGATTCGGATCGAGCGGTGAACACGCGAGGTGGTACAGTTGCACTCGGCCAGGGAGTCGCAAGAGGCGCACGAACGTCAGCCCGCCGTCGGTCGAACCGAGCAGCTCGTCGCGAGTGGCCGCGAGTACTTCGAACTCGCCACCGGGGCAGATTTCTACTCGACGAACGTAGTTCACCGGTTGGTGGGCGATCGAGTCGCGGAGGATGAACTCGGAAAACCCGCTTGCGTTGTTGGATGCGCGAACCGACATGAACTCCGGCCCGAACGCGAAGAAGAGTGTGCGAAACGGCGCGGATACCCGTTGGGCGGGCTCTTGGGCGAAGGGTGGATCGGTAAAAATAGTAAGCCCCGGCGGGGTCACGTCGCCCAAACTGGGCAGACTCGGGGGACGCATGATCCCCGACCTCCGATCAATGATGTACGGATCGAGTTCGATTTCTCGCCACGTCACGCCGCCATCCTCGCTGCGCAAAATGGTGGATTCCTGAGTGCCCACGATGATCAGGTCGGGATTGTTCGGATGCATCGCGAAATCGGTGAGCTGCCCCGCCACACGCGGGGGCAACACCAATCGCCGCCAGAGCCATTTCGGTGGCGGGGGAGGGCCATCGTCGGCTTCGCCTTCCGTGCCATCGCCGGGGATTTCTTCACCCGGCGCGAAGAACTCTACGCTGGGGGCAGGGTCGGCACCGGGAGCAGGAGTGGCACCGGGAGCAGGAGCGGCACTGGGCGCGGGAGTGGCACTGGGAGTCGGGTTGGCGGTCGGCGCAGGGTCGGCACCGGGATTGGGACGGGCAGCAGGGCCGGGTTCGGCACCAAGGCTGGGATTGGCACCGGGATCGGGACTGGGGCCGGCATTGGGACCAAGGCCGGGCGCTGGCTTCGGGGGTTCCTGAGCCGTCGCGGAGGGTCCCAAGAAGGTGGGTTGAGCCGCGGGAAGCAGCAGGCACGCGGCAGCCGTGACGATTCCGCGAATTGAGATGAGGTAATGTGGATACGTCCCCAAGTTGGTGTACACCAAAACTGGGACGGATCTCCGTTAAAGTCAAACAGATTCAATAGATAGCGCTTCACGTTCTCCGTTGACGCAAACGCTATTGTCCGCTCTCGACGCGATAGGGCTGAGCAGCAAATTGAGGTCCTCGAGCTGCGCAACGGCTGCGTTTTTCTTCCCTGCGGGAGCAGAACGGAGCGCGCCAACCGTGCTCCTGTCTGCTTTCGCAGTATTTTGGTTCGACTTCGACTGACCCGAACGAAGGAGTGCGCTCTGGCACGCTCATTGCTGAGCTGTCCGGACCGAAGAAAGGTCAACTGCCATGAATAAGCTCACTGTTTTCGCCGCCGCGTGGGGTCTTCTGGCCGTGGGCAGCGGCTGCGTCGCCGACACCGCGGCGGATGATGAATCGACGCTCAAGCACATAGACGGCACGTTCTGGGTCACCGGCAAATGTGCAGAGAAGGACAACTGGGGTCTGACTTCAAAGGACGGCAAGCTTCTACTGTCGTTTGATCTTTCTCTCGCGCCCGCCGACCAACCGCGTCGCCACTACAAGGGTGGTTTCGAGTCGACACAATCGCCGACGTACGGCGCAGCGATTGCAGCAGAAGGAATCGGCAAACTCACCAGCCGCGCGTACGCGCCCATAGTGGAGCTGCCGAGCGGGCTGGTGCAGCGAACCACGACGGCCCGCGGGACGATCAACAAAGTCACGTTCTCCGATCCGAACAAACTGGACGCTCTGAGCACCGCGGGCGACGAGATGCTGGTCGACATTGAGCTGACCCTCGCATACTCAGAGCTCGACACTACTGCGCATCAATACAATATCGATCGTACAACGAGCAAGCTTTTCGGCTATGAGAACTCGCACATGATTGAGAGCACGGAGACGGTGAAGTTCCATGGCTGCTCCTACGAATATCGCTACCCGCCCGATGCCCAGGACGCCCCGACGCCTTGATGCTACCAGCACATCCGTGCCTCCGATCGAGCCGCGAATCGTCCACCGTTCGGTGGAGCCGGATGCCGATGCAGAATCAGACGCAGACACCGACACCCGACGCTGAATCAGAATCAGATGCCGAGGTAGATCCCGATTCCGATGCCGATACGGTCGCAGAATCAGAGTCTGATTCGAATGCCGACCACGCGGGGCCCCTCACCGACTCCGGCCCCGGTTGCGTTGGGCTTCAGCGGTGGGACAAGACTGCAAGCGACGACGACGCCTCGAATCGCCTCGGCAGTCTACTCGACGAAACCACCGAGCGTGCCTCCTGGCGGGGGAGCTTGGGTGAATCGGCGGGGTCGTACCCCGACGAGAGGGTTTGGGTGCCAAACCCTCAGACAAAGAGTGCTTCGATGGCCGCGAGCTCTGGCGGCGCGAGCGTGAACATGAAGATGGCGAGGTCCTCGTCCATGTGCTGCCGCGAGGTCGTTCCGATGAGCGGGACCGCTCCGAGTTGGGTCAGCGCTCGGTAGAGCACCTGTGCCGGCGTCTTGTCGTGGTGTGCGCACGCTGCCTGCACCGCGGCGCTTTCGAGGAGGTGAGGGTTCGCGGTGAGGGTCCAGAAGCTCTGGTAGGCCACGCCGTGGCCCGCGCAAAACGCGCGGAGCCGAACGTCGTAACCACTGTCTTGATAGAAACGGTTCTGGAGCACCGCCGGCGGGATTCGCGCCTCCGCGACGAGACGCTCGAAGAGTGCCGGATCGTAGCAATTAGAGATGCCCAACTGACGCACCTGCCCCGCGTCCACCGCGGCCTCGAGCGCACGCCAGACGAGCATCGTGTCCGCGAAGGTCCGAAGCGGCGAGTGCAGCACCACGGCATCCAAGCGGTCGACGTGCAGATTCGCGTGGGAGCGCTGAATGGATTGGGCGACCTGTTCCGGAAGCGGAGCCTCTGGGTCGTAGGGAACACGCGCCGGGTCCTGACCGGACAGCGGCGTGAACTTGGTCTGAACGTAAAGGCTATCTCGGGGCACGCCCGCATCCAGCGCCGCCATCAACCCACGACCCACGCCCGCCTCATCGTAGTGCTTCGGCTGGCACGCAGTATCGACGCCCCGGAAGCCCGCCATCAACGCCTCCTCAACGAGAGCCGCGGTGCGCTCCTTCTTCCAGGCCGTGCCGTAAACGATGGACGGCATGGTGACGCCCGCGTGCGTTGTGACCTCTTCGCTCATGATGAGGACCCTAGCCCGGATATTTCATCGGGGCGGTCTGCGGTCGTGGGCCGACCCGGCGAGACCACAAGGCGCCGCACCTTTTGATGCGACGTCCTGTCTAGAACGCTAGTGCGTAGATCAAAGCAGGGGGAGGACCCCCTCGGCGTCCTCGAAGTCCGAAGGGGTCGAGGGGCCCACCTCGCCGGCAGCGTTACGCCGGCGAAGTTCTTTCATCCGCCCAAGATTGGGGACGGGGAAATTTCTTTCCCCGTCCCCAATCTTTCGAAGTTAGAGGGTTGGGCGGAGGCCCGATTCTCGAGATCCTCAGAAGTGGTCATGGTTGCCTCTGACAACCAGTATGCATCGAACCGTCAAAACGGTCAGCGCTCAAGCCGTCAACGCCATCAGAACGGTTAAAGTTGTCCTGTTCAAGATTGCAAGATTGGGGACGGGGAAATCTCTTTCCCCGTCCCCAATCTTTTCATCAGAACCGTCAAAGCTGCCCTGAGCGGGAAGCTCAGAGACACATCCCAGTAGGCCCGCAGAAGGCCTTGGGGTCTGTGGGGCGTCGCCCGTGCCAACCGGCCATCAGGCCGAGACCCCGGTTGGCGCGGGCGCCGAGGGGGGCTTGCGCGGCGCAAGGAAGCCGTGGCCAGTCTTGAGACGGCGCCGCATCTGCAAGCCCCCCGTCCCCACAGGCCCCAAGGCCTTCTGCGGGCCGGACTCAAACATCATCACGCAGCGAGTTTGACGTTGTTGCGGCCGGCTCGCTTGGCTTCGTAGAGCGCGGCGTCGGCGCGCTCGAAGAGTTCTTGTTGCTTTTTTCCGCAGCCTGGGCCTTGGACGCTCGCTACGCCGAAGCTTGCGGTGACGCGAAGTGCGCCGCTCGGGCCGGGCACTTCGAGCTGCTCGAGGCGCGTTCGCATGCGTTCGGCGACTATTTTCGCGCCTGCCGGGTCGGTGTTGGGCAATACCACGACGAATTCTTCGCCGCCGAAGCGCGCCGGAACATCACCCGCGCGCACGCAGTCTCTGAGCATTTTGCCGACGCTCTCAAGCACGACATCGCCGGTCGCGTGGCCGTAGGTGTCGTTGAATTTCTTGAAGTGGTCGACGTCGACGACCACTAGGCTCAAGTGTTGGCTCTCGCGATCCGCCCGCGAGAGATCGCGGGTTAGCGCCTCGCCGAGCGCTCGCTTGTTGGGCAAGCCGGTGAGCGAGTCGGTGAGCGAATCGGCTTCGAGTTGCGCGTTTGCTTGGCGGAGCTGTTGTTCGAGCTGCTCCTTTTCGGCAATCACTGTTTCGAGCTTGCGGATCAACGCTTCGTATTGGCCATTGAGATCCACGAGCGTTCGATTGGCGTCCAGGATCAATGAGTCGAGGTCGGCTTGCTCGCCGACGTCTCGATCGAACGCTCCCGCCGCATCGGAAACCTCGGCGGGGAGCTCTTTCAGAATTGTCTCGACCTGCGCTTCGGCGACACCAAGCTGCCCAGCCGCGGATATCGCCGCCTCTTTGGCTGCCGAAGTCGCTCCTCCTTCGAACACAGCGGCCACTCGTTCGGCGACCCAAGCTACTTTAGCCGCCGGAGCATCGGGCATCTCCGCATCGTGGTGATGTTTGATCGCCTCGATGGTTTCAGGCGGAAGCATGTACTCCTCGGCGAGCTTGGCGCCCGCTACGGGATGCGGCACGTGTCCATCGGCGCGCTCTCGAACCACGCGATGGGCAGCGGGGCTCATCGCAACTTCTGCCGCGCCTGCGGCGTCATCCCGCGCGCGAGCGAGAAGGCCGGATTCGAGAAATAGCCCCGTCGTAAAGTGTCCATCGGCGCGTCGTTCGCCGAGCGCGATTCCCAATGCGCGTGCCGCGAGCGCCCGACGAAGCGAATTCCCGAGCAGCACCCGACCCGCTTCACCCATCGGCACCATGTCCGAGACCACGAGCGAGAGCGCCAAGTTGCGAAGCCCTCGAACACCGATCAGCGACACCGCTTGCCGAACGTCGTCGACCTTACGCGACAACGAGAACGCCGGACTGTTCACCACCGACAATACGCGCAGGGCAAACGCCGGGTCCGATTGCGCCAGTTCACCAAGCTCCGCGGCAGAGCAATCCGGTCGGACGGCGGCTTGGATGATTTTCGTCGCGGCAGCGGACGCTGGCTGGTCACTCTTCCTCCGCTTTTGCCCCCTGTTCACGCGTTCCCCTTTTTCGCGCTCCCGCGCGTTCCTTCCCTACACAGACATCGCGTCTGTGAGGCCTATCCGCAGAGCGCCTGGATCACTTCCTCGTGCGCATTGGTGAGCTTCGGCCACATTGCGGCAAGCACGTCGCGAGACACATCGACGTAAGACCACGCGCTGTCTCGGATAAGGTCCTCGTAGACTTCGTCGTCCCATTCGGTCGATTGGCGAATGCGGTATTCGAGACGATCGGCGACGCGGAGCAGCGCGACCAGCGTAGCTACATCGCCGCCTTCATCGTAGGCGCGTACCGGCTGATGGTGCCATCCCACCACGCGAACAATAAGGTCAGGAAGATTCCATTTGGCGAGCACGTGCGCGCCGAGCACGGCATGGTCGTAGCCGGTGGCGCTGCGTTCTCTAAGATGGACATCGTCGGGAGTTTCAAGCGCCATCGGATCCATCGTCTCGTAGGAAATCTCGCCCACCTGCAGCGATAGAAGCTTGCCTACGTCGTGCAGAAGTCCACAAAGGAACAGGTCGCTCGCGACATGGCTTTTGCATTCCACGGCGAGTACGCGGGCGACTGCCGCGACGCCTGCGCAATGGTCGCGAAACGAAGCGCCGATTCCGCTTATGTCATCGAACATGCCCATCGTAGCGATGCCTGCCACCGCGTCGCGCACGGTATTTTGACCGAGCCTAAGCACCGCATCGTCGATCGTTCCACAAGGCAAACGCGTCGCGTAGATCGGCGAGTTGGCGAGTCGCAACAGGCGCGCGGCGATGGCGGCGTCTTGTTCGATGGCTTCGCGGACGCTGCCGATGGTGGAGTTTGGATCGTTCAGCAAATTCATCACCCGCATGGCGACTGCGGGAAACGGCTTGAGCCCCACCGCTTCACCGACCGCCGCGGCCATCGTCCGAGACGCTTCTTCGCGCGTTCGCTGCGGATCGTCGTCACCGAACCAGAGGTCTTCGAGCACAGATTCAGCGAGAACTTCGGAATCTCGATGTCGCGGAAGGGGAGGCGGGGCGTGCACCTGGGTCATACCTCGTGAGAACGGCGGGGGGTCCTTCCCCTGAAGCCCCTCTTTGGCTCCTGCCGACGGCTCGGTGAAGCCTCACGAATCGGCTAGTGGTTGGGACTGAGCGCTAACGAAACCCTCCGAGGCTCATGTACACATACACCACCATGGCGAGTGCGACGCCCACCGCCATATAGAGAACGCGTCGATTCTTACGGGGTCGGGCAACTGTTTTGGTGACATCGAGCTTGGCCATGGCCACCGCGAGAACGCTGTCGATTTGTTTCGCCGCCGTCTCGGCCCGCTGGGGATCGTTGTCGCGTACCGACCGATAGCGCGTTCCGGCATCGGCGAGCCGGTCAAGCTCCGCGCATAGCCCCAAGAATCGACGATGGGCTTCGGGGCTGTCCCAGTCTTCTTCCACCCGCGACCAGCCGGTGGCTACGGGATCCACCTCGTTCGCCATTCCGCACAATAGCAATTCTCAAGCAACGAAGTCGAATGCCACATGACGGTCACTTTTTTCGTCATATACATGACTATAGTGGCATTAGTTAGATGTTATAAATGACACTTATGCGCTAGCGGCTAAGTATGGGGCGGTTACATTTATATCGTCAAAGTACATGTCAGATGCGTGGCGAGAACGAAATCGAGAGCATCTTCGAGCGCCATGAAAGCCTTTGGAATCATGGACTTGGCCGCCGATTTCCTTGACACCATCCGTCATTTCACCTTAGCGTTGGGCATCGGTGGTAAGAAGTGGTAAGAAGTGCTTCGATCGCGGCGTCGGGGTGATCACCAAGATGGGAAACGCGGGGTGTTTCGAGGGCGTTACGAACATGCGATCGATACGAAAGGGCGAACGTCGTTTCCGGCGCGCTTTCGTGAGGTTCTGAGCGCGCAGGGAGATTCCCGGCTCATCGTCACCACCGGTCTCGAGTCGTGCCTCGTGACCTACCCGATGAGCGAATGGCTTGCGTTTGAAGAACGACTCTCGTCGCTGCCGCAGTTCGACCCCACCGTCGCCATGCTGCGACGCATCTACGTTTCGGGCGCCATCGAATGCGAGCTCGACAAGCTTGGGCGCGTGCTCATCCCGTCTGGTCTGCGCCAACACGCTGGCCTCAAGCGAGATCTTTTGTGGGCCGGAATGGGTCGTCATATCGAGCTTTGGTCCAAAGATCTATTTGAACAGATGCGTACTGAAGTGCTCGACGACCAAGGCCGGCGGATGGAGATGGCGGAGCGACTTGCGGAGCTCGGCTTATGACAGGGCTCGGCTTATGACAGCGTCGAACAGCGGAGAGGGCATGTTCCCCGCCCATCAGCCCGTGCTCGTCGAGGAAGCCATGGCGATGCTCAATCCTCGCGCGGAAGGGTGCTACGCCGACCTCACGCTCGGTCGCGGCGGCCACGCGGAGCAGTTGCTTGCCCAAAGCGCTCCCAGCGGCCGTCTTATCGCATTGGATCGCGACGCCGAAGCGCTGGATACGTCGCGGGCGCGCCTCGGTCGGTTCGGCGATCGAGCGACCTATGTGCACGCCGATTTTGCGTCCCTGCAGTCTGTTCTCGAAACGCTCGAGGTGTCAGCGGTCGATGGGTTGATTGCCGATTTGGGCGTCAGCTCGCCGCAGCTGGACCAGCCGGAGCGAGGTTTTTCGTTTCGTCATGAAGGGCCTCTCGATATGCGGATGGATCCGTCAAAAGGGGAGACCGCGCTCGAACTGATCGGTCGATTGAGCGAACCACAACTCGCCGATATTCTTTTTTCGCTTGGCGAAGAGCGTCGATCGCGCCGTATCGCGAAATCGATTCGTCGTGCGTACGATGCGGGCGAGCTGCATACCACGCGCGATCTTCAGCGCGCAGTGCGGCGCGCGGTGGGTGGCTCCCGCCATCATCGGATCGACCCTTCGACCCGCACGTTTCAAGCGCTTCGCATCGCCGTCAACCAAGAGCTCGAGCAACTCAGCGCGCTGCTCGACATGCTCGCCGATGTACTCGCGGACGATGGTGTAGCTGCGATCATCTCCTTCCATTCTCTCGAGGACCGATTGGTGAAGCGGTTTTTCCGAGACAGCGAGCATCTTGTGCCGCTCACCAAGAAACCGATTGTCGCTTCCGAAACCGAGCGCCAACGAAACCCTCGCTCGCGGTCAGCGAAACTTCGCGCTTCACGCCGTCTTCGCCGCGATCGAGCGACCTCGGACCGAGGAGCGACCCATGAAAGGTAGAATCGTCGCTCTCTGGACGGCCGCGGTCATCGCCGCGGCAGCGGCGTTTATTGTTCATTTGGCGCTTCGGTTCGAAACCGTGCGGCTCGGCTATGAAGTCAGCGACGCGCGGAAAAAGCAGCGTGCTCTAATCGAGCAACGCCGCTTGCTTGCGATCGAAGCCGCGACGCTTCGTTTGGCGCCGCGGGTCGAAACGGTCGCGCGTCGGTCGCTGGGCATGGATGCGCCCAAGCCCACGCAAGTTGTCCCCATCCGCCGACGTGGTCGCCGGCGGAGAATGGCGGGACGATTTCGATGACCGATGACGCAAGTCGCCTTCGGTGGCGTCGCGCGCGCATCGTGCTGCTTGGCGCGGTGCTCTTGGCCGGAGCGGCGCTGGTAGGAAAGCGTGCCCACGAGCTGCAGGTCAAAGAAGGGTCCACGCTCAAACAAATGGCGGAGGCCCAATATCTCCGCAACTTACGTTTGTCCCCCAAGCGAGGCACCATCTACGATCGACACGGCGCCGAGCTCGCCGTCAGCGTGGAGCTCGACAGCGTCTGGGCAGACCCCTTGGAGTTTCAAAAAGCGGGCATGCCCCCAGCGGCGGCGGCCGCTCAGCTTTCCCGCGTTCTCCGAATCGATGCCCAAAAAATAGCCCGTCGGCTTGCTTCGAAGCGGCGCTTCGCCTGGATCAAACGCCGGATCACGCCCACCAAAGCGGCCCGCGTGCGCCAACTAAAAGTGCCCGGAATCCATATGGAGCGCGAAGCGCGACGATTTTATCCCAATCGCGCGCTGCTCGCCCACGTGCTCGGCTTTTCCGATATCGACGGCAAGGGCATCGAGGGGCTCGAACTCGCGCTCGACGAACGCCTCCGAGGTTCTGAGCGCGTGGCGCCTGCCATTCGCGACCGTCGCGGGCAGATTGTGTTCTCTGAGCAACTGCTCGATGATCGGTCCCAGCGCGGCGACGATCTGATCCTGACGATCGACAAAACGATTCAACATATCGCCGAACGTGAGCTTCAGCTTGCTGCCAAAACGTTCGAAGCGCGCGCCGGGCACGTTGTCGTGATGGACCCACGAACCGGGGAGTTGCTCGCGGTTGCGAACTATCCGAGTTACGACCCGAATCGGCCAGGGAAGTTTCCTGCCTCGCACCGACGCAACCGAGCCGTTACCGATCGTTTCGAGCCTGGCTCGACGGTTAAGCCGTTCACCGTCGCCGCCGCGCTGGGCGCGGGCACGATTCGACCCACCCAGGTCATTGACTGCGAAGACGGCGCGCTCGAAGTGGCGGAATATACGATTCACGACTCGAAGCGCTTTGAAACGCTCACCCCGGCTCAAATCCTCGCATTTTCGAGCAATATCGGCACCGCGAAAATCGGCGCCACGTTGTCGCGCAAGGGTCTGTTTCGGGCATTTCGCCGATTTGGGTTCGGGGTTCCTACGGGGCTGCCCGTTCCCGGAGAAACAGGAGGCATTCTTCGTCACTACAAGAAGTGGTACGACATGGATGCAGCCACCATTTCGTTCGGCCAGGGTGTCAGCGTTACCTCAGTGCAAATGGCGACGGCGATGAGCGTGATCGCCAACCGCGGTCGACTGATGCGCCCGATTCTCGTTCGTCGAGTGCAGCATAGCTCTGGCGAGATCGCCGACGAAACGTTGCCGCTGGTGCGAAGGCAGGTCGTGCCCGAGCGCACAGCTCGCTTGGTGGCGGACATGCTTACGGCGGTGACGGGGCCCGGAGGTACCGGGAGCGAGGCGAGCATCCCTGGGTTTTTGGTGGCGGGAAAAACGGGGACCGCGCAGAAAGCCGACTATGTGACCGGCGGATATGCGAGCGACCGCTGGCTCGCGTCGTTCGTGGGGTTCGTTCCTGCGCGTTCGCCGCGCGTGGTGATTTCCGTGGTGCTCGACGAGCCTTTGATCGCGCACACCGGAGGCACGGTGGCCGCGCCCGTTTTTCGCCGTGTCGGACGGGAGACGCTTCGCCATCTCGGAGTCCCCGGAGAAGATGAATCTGCCGGCACGATGCAGCTCGCGCGGTCGACCAAGCGCGCTGGTTCGACGGAACGTTCTAAGCGTGCAGGCGTCGTGGGCAAGCGCGTCACGCCGCCCGGTCGGCTCCCAAAGAATGCAGCCAGAGGAGAGGCCGCCCAGAAAGTGGTCGTTCCTGATTTTGCCGGGGCAAGTGCGCGTGTCGCCATTCATGAGGCGATCGAGCAGGGCCTTTGGCCGCGCCTCGCGGGTTCGGGCATCGTGGTGAATCAACATCCTGCTCCGGAGGCAGTCGTTCGGCGCGGGACCTCGATTCGGCTTTCGCTATCTCCGCGTCCGCGATCGAAGCAGGGCGCGCCATCTGCGCCCGTCGAACAACTCGCGCACACCGCAGCACCTTCGCAAACCCAGGGCGCCCGTGGACGCGGAGAGCTGCCATGAGTCGTGCATCTACGCCGCCTTCGGAACCGTTGCAGGCCGTGTCGCTGCGCGAACTGGAGGCACAAGGCGTCGGCAGGCTATGTGGCGGCGATGCGTTGATCTCCGGGGTGCATCACGATTCGCGTCGCGTCGCGCCCGGAGACCTCTTTGTCGCGATTCGCGGCGCGCAGGCGGATGGCGCGTCATTCGCGTCTGCAGCGGTCGAACGGGGCGCGGTGGCGGTGCTGGCCGAACGTGAGTTGACCGGTGATGAGTTGCCGGCGTTGCCGCAGATGATTGCCGCAGACCCACGGGCAGCGCTCGGGTTGGCCGCAGAAATTGTCTACGGGCGCCCGACTTCGGCGCTTTCGGTGATCGGAATCACAGGAACCAACGGAAAAACCACCACCGCCTGGATGGTCGAACACGCGCTGCGGGCTACGGGGCGTACCCCTGCCCTTAGCGGTACGGTTGAATCTCGATTTCCAGGGTTTTCCCAACCCACCGCGCACACGACGCCCGAAGGCGACGAGATCGCGCGGTTTGCTCGGGGCGCCGTCGCGGCGGGGGCCGATTCCTTGGTGATGGAGGTTTCGAGCCATGCGCTCGCCATGCATCGCGTCGACGCAGTGAACTTTCGCGTCGCTGCGTTCACCAACCTTTCGCACGACCATCTCGATTTTCACCCAAGCTTTGAGGCCTATGGCGAAGCCAAGGCTCGACTGTGTACTGAGCTTCGTCCGGACGCCGTGGTGGTGAACGTCGACGATGATTTTGGCGCGCAGCTCGCTGAGCGTGTGCGGTGCATGCCCGATTCACCCGTCCTCTGGCGCTGCTCTATAGAAACAGAAGAACGTCACGAACATCCTGATGCAGAAATTCGCGCGCGTGATGTCCACATCGGAGCGCACGGAATTCGCGCCCAGGTCGTCACCCCTAGTGGCGAAGTCGCGCTGCGAAGTTCTCTCTTTGGCCGGCACAATTTGGAAAACCTTCTCGTGGCAGTGGGCATCTGCGCGGCGCTCGAGCTGCCTCTCGATGCCGCCGTCGCGGGGCTTGCTCAGATGCATGCAACTCCTGGTCGACTCGAGCGCGTGGACGACCCGAGAGGAGTTACGGTGCTGGTCGACTATGCCCATACCCCCGATGCACTGGAGCGCGCGCTTCACGCGGTGCGTCAGCTGGTCGAGGGCCGGATCGTGGTCGTGTTCGGATGCGGAGGCGATCGAGATCATGCCAAGCGATTTGTGATGGGGCGTGTCGCCGGCCTCCATGCGGATGTGTGTGTCGCAACCAGCGACAACCCGCGGACCGAGGAGCCGGGAGCGATTCTTCGCGAAGTGGTCAGAGGTTTGCGAGACGCCGGTCAAGACGAGCGCTCGGTCTCAGACGATGCGATGGACCTCGCGAACGGGTATGTGGTCATCGAAGATCGCGCCGCGGCGATCCTCGTTGCGCTTGGCGCCGCGCAGCCTGGTGACGCGGTGTTGATCGCGGGCAAAGGGCACGAAACCTACCAAATTGTGGGTACGCAGCGGCGCCATTTCGACGACCGCGAGGAAGCGCGCAAAGCGATCGCGGCGTTGGCGAAGAGGGGGCGCGCATGAGCACTCCGATTCCCTCCAACGAAGCCCGATTCGATCTGTCAGAAATCGCTCATGCAACTGGCGGTACGATCCGGCAGGGTGGCAAGCAGAGCGGCGGTGTGGGTGGCGGTGAGGTTCGCGGCGGTTGCGTGGTCGTCGGAATCAGCACGGACTCGCGATCCATTCGGCGCGGGGAGCTTTTTGTTGCGCTCCGCGGAGAGCAGTTCGATGGACACGAGCATGTCGCATCGGCCGTGCGGGCGGGAGCCGGCGCAGTGCTTATCGAGCATGGTTGCTCGGCGTCCGATGACGTGCCCAGCGTGCGCGTTCCCGATACGCTTCGCGCGCTCGGGGACCTTGGCCAAGCGTACCAGCGGCGCTGGCGAGAGTGCGGGAAGGGCGCGAACACGCTCGTCTGCGTGACTGGCTCGGTGGGTAAAACGTCGACGCGGCGGCTCATCGAAGCGGGTTTTCAGCGCACGGGGCACGAACCGCTCGCCACGCGCGGCAATCTCAACAACTTGATCGGTGTGCCGATGACTCTCTTTGGCCTCCAGCGGCAGCGCGTGGCGGTGGTGGAGATCGGCACCAGCAAACCTGGGGAAATCGCTCGGCTTACGGAGATCGCCGAACCGAACGTCGGCGTCATCACTGCGATTGGGCTCGCCCACGCGCAAGACCTTGGCGATACGCACGCGATCGCGGAAGAAAAAGGTGCTTTGGTGGCCGGGCTTCCGTCTTCCGGAACGGCGCTTATTCCAGGCGACCATCCGCTCGCCGAGAGCCTTGCCGACCGCACACGAGCGCGGCGGCTTCGTTTTGGCGCCGGCGAAGCGAGCGACGTTCGTCTCCACGGCGCATCGATTCGCGGGCTTCGTACACAGGCGGAAACGACTCTGGGCTATCGCTCGGAAGGCGCTCGCCGCATGGACGTCAGCCTGCAGCTTCTCGGCGTTCATTCGGCGATGAACGCGACTGCAGCGATGGGCGTAGCCTACGCCTTGGGTCTCGACCTCGAGTTGTTTGCGGAAGGCCTTGAATCGGTTTTGCCCGTTCCGGGTCGGTTGTGTCCAGTAGCCGGAGTCAACGACCTATTCATCCTCGACGACTCCTACAACGCGAGCCCGACCAGCGTCACCGCCGCGCTCAAGGCCGGGAAGGCGATCGCGCGCGAACGCGGCGTGCGTTTTTTGGCTGCGCTGGGGGCGATGAAGGAGCTCGGAGCGCACAGCCGCTCTGCCCACCGGGAGATTGCAGATCTCGCGGATCAAGAAACAGATGCAGCAGTGTTGGCCGGAGCAGAGTTTGGTTTCGTTGCGGAGCTCGGTGCGAGCGGAAGCACGACCAAGCATGCGAATTCGGCCGACCGAGCCATCGAGCTGCTTCGCGATATCGTGCAGGCTGGTGATGTGCTGCTCGTCAAGGGATCTCGCTCGGCGCGCATGGAGCAGGTGGTCGAAGCGTTTCGCGACGACGGGCACAGTGGCAGCGAGAAACCCCTTCCACGCGAAGGGGGAACATCGTGATTTATTATTGGCTCTATCCGCTGCACGAGTACGAGTCGCTCTCCTTCCTGAACGTGCTCCGATACGTCCCGTTTCGTGTTCTCTGCGCGACGATGACGTCGATGCTGCTCACGTTCGGGCTCTACCCGTGGTTCATTCGTCGGTTGCAGCTCAAACAGATCGGTCAAGTGATTCGCGAGGACGGGCCTCAATCACATCTCAAAAAAGCTGGTACTCCGACGATGGGTGGCGCCCTCATGCTGCTTGCGCTGGTGATGTCCACCGTACTCTGGGCCAGCCCCACCAACGCGATGGTGTGGGTGGTGACCGCAATTACGGTGTGTTTTGGCGTGATTGGCTACGTCGATGACGCTGCGAAGATCAGAAGAAAGCACTCGGGAGGCTTGTCCGGTCGCTACAAGTTGTTGTTTCAGTTTCTGTGCGCGCTGCTCATCGGCGGCTGGCTCTTTTATGGCCATGCGGGGCTTCCTGAAGACTGGATTTCGCTTCGCGAGCGTCTCTCGCTGCCTTTTCTCGCTTTTTCGAAACACCAGATCTCGCTACCCCCTTGGGCCTACGTAGGATTTTCCGCGGTGGTGATTGTGGGCACGTCGAACGCGGTGAACCTTACCGATGGGCTCGATGGGCTGGCTATCGGACCGGTGATGACCAGCGCTGGCACCTACGCGATCCTCGCCTACGTCGCCGGCCTCACGGTGTTTGGCTATGAGGTCGCGACATATCTCGACATCCCGCACATCGAGAGCGCCAGCGAGCTCAGCATCTACTGCGCATCGGTGATTGGCGTGGGCTTTGGGTTTCTTTGGTACAACACCTATCCCGCACAGGTATTTATGGGCGACGTAGGTTCGCTTGCGCTTGGTGGCGGGCTTGGAGCGCTTGCTGTCGTAACCAAGAACGAACTGCTCTCGATCTTGCTGGGGGGCATTTTCGTTGTGGAGACGATCAGCGTGATCGCTCAAGTCGCATCGTTCCGTTTCACCGGGAAGCGCATCTTTCTGATGGCTCCGATTCACCATCACTACGAGAAGAAGGGATGGCCAGAGCCCAGAGTCATTGTTCGCTTCTGGATCATTTCCATCATGCTCGCCATCGCGAGTCTCGCCACGTTGAAACTACGATGACCGAACTCGAGGGCAAGACAGTGCTCGTCGTGGGGCTAGGAGAAAGCGGGCTTTCCGCAACGGAACTCCTGCGCCAAAAACAGGCTCGAGTGGTCGTGACCGACACGCGCACGGAAGACGTGCTTGGCTCTCGAGCAAAACGAGCGAGAGAGCTGGGCGCCGAGATTGTTCTCGGCGAACATCCCATCGAGGCGTTTACGTCGGTCGATCACATTGTGGTTTCCCCCGGGGTTCCTCCGCTTCCTCAGCTGACAAAAGCCGAGAACGCGGGCATTCCTGTGTCGAGCGAGGTTGAACTCGCTTCTTGGTTTCTCCGCGGGACGCTTGTCGCGATTACCGGCACCAATGGGAAAAGCACGGTGACAAGCTTGGTGGGAGACATGTGCGCCCGTTCCGGTCGTGCGACCTTTGTGGGAGGAAACCTTGGTCAGCCGGTCACCCGAGCGGTGGGCACTGCGGCGGCCGAAGAAGATGGAATCGTCGTCGCCGAGGTATCGAGCTTTCAACTCGAGCGCGTGCGCCGGATGCGTCCTCACGTCGCGGTGTTGCTCAATCTGAGTGACGACCATTTGGATCGATACCCGTCATTCGCTGCCTATGCGGAAGCAAAAGGGCGCATTTTTCTGGCCCAAGCCGATTGCGACGCGGCGATTGTCCCGGCGGGCGATGAGCCCTGCCAGCAGCTCGCGAAACAAGGGCGCGCGCGGATTCATCCGTTTGGTCCGGGAGGAGAGGTGTCGGTCCGAGGCAACCAAATCAAAAACGGATCGAGTGATTTTTCGTTTCCGCTCTCGCGCCTGCAAATTCACGGGCGCCACAATGTGCAGAATGCTTGTGCGGCTGCGCTCACCGCGCGCCTCGTGGGCATCAACTCGAACGATATTGTCGAAGCGCTCGCTGAGTTTCGCGGTCTTCCTCATCGAATGGAGCATGTGCGCACCCTCGATGGAGTCGACTGGGTTGACGACTCGAAAGCGACGAACGTGGGGGCCGCGACGGCGGCGATTCACGGCGTTGAGCATTCCCATGGTCGCATCGTGCTGATCGCTGGAGGTCGTCATAAAGGCAGCAGCTACGAGCCAATGCGCGAGCTTTTGATGCGGTCAGGACGCGCGGTAGTGACCTTGGGCGAAGCAGCACCGTTGCTGGAAGAGGCGTTCGCGGAAAGCGGTGTCGTGCTTGCGCGCGCTCAGACCATCGAAGACGCGGTGCGTCTCTCGCGCTCGCTCTCCGTTCCTGGTGATGTCGTGCTGCTTGCGCCCGCATGTTCGAGCTACGATATGTTCCCTTCCTATGTGGCACGCGGCCAAGCGTTTCAGAAAGCCGTCCGCGATCTTCCGGAGCAATCATCATGAATGCTCTGGCGAAACGGTTGACCAAGAGTGCCGCCGATCCAACGAACGACTTTGTCAGCAAGCGGACCGCTGATTCCAAAACTACGAACGCGTCGATCGATTCCATGATCGTCATGGTGGTGCTCGGGCTCGTCGTGTTTGGAGTGGTCATGGTGTTCAGCGCGAGCGCAGTCTACGCCGATCAACGATTTGGAAGCGGCACCCACTACTTGGTTCGGCAGGCGATCTTTGCGACGGCTGGGCTCCTGTGGATGGTCGCGATCGCGCGTGTCGACTACCGACGCTATCGTCCCTTCACCTATCCGATTCTGGTCGGCACACTGGTGTTGCTCATCGGGGTGATTTTCGGCCTAGGACACCGCGCCGGTGGAGCCGCGCGCTGGATCCAAGTTGGTCCCATCAACATACAGCCAGCCGAGATCGCGAAACTCGCGCTGATTCTCTGGCTCGCGCATTCCCTTTCCAAGAAGCGAGACAAGATTCGTTCATTCTCGGTAGGCTTTTTGCCGCATGCGTTGATGGCAGGCTTCTTGATGCTCTTGTGTCTGAAGCAGCCCGACTTTGGCAGCGCGGTGATGATCGCGTTTCTTACATTTGTTTTGCTGTTCACCGCAGGAGCCAAACTCGGCTATTTGCTCGGAGCGGGGCTCGTTGCGACTCCTATTGTCTACGCGCTCATTGCTCTATCGCCGTATCGAATGCGCCGCATTTCAGCGTTTCTCCAGCCTTTCGAACACCGCTACGGAGCCGGTTATCAGATCGCGGAGTCGCTCATGAGTTTCGGATCTGGCGGGGTGGCTGGTTCGGGACTGGGCGATAGTCGTCAGAAGCTTTTCTTCCTTCCCGAGGCGCATACCGATTTCATCAGCGCGATCATCGGTGAGGAGCTTGGTTTCGTGGGCGTACTCGCAGTGCTCTTCGCTTTTGCGTTGCTCGTTGTTCGTGGGCTGCGTGCTGCGTTCCGCAGCGCCGACGATTATGGAGCCTACCTAGCGACGGGAATCACTATGTTCGTTGGGCTTCAGGCATTTACGAACCTCGCTGTCGCGATGGGCATGGTGCCGACCAAAGGGCTTGTTCTCCCGTTCGTCAGCTATGGAGGCTCTTCGCTCATGGTGAATTGCACCGCCATGGGCATTCTTCTGAACGTCTCGCGCGGCGCCCGCGCGTCAACCCAGCTCGAGAGCACGGCGACTCGCGACCAAAACTGGAAACCTTCGCCGAACCCAACGGCACGCAACCGAGCTCGCGCAACCGGCCGAAGACTCGCAGGCCACTCAAGGGGGACAACATGATACGTAGAATCATCGTTGCAGGGGGCGGCACCGGAGGACACCTTTTTCCTGGAATCGCGGTGATCGAGGAACTCCGTCGGCGCCTTCCCGGCGTGGAAGTTCTGTTTGTCGGAACCGAGCGCGGCATCGAGCATCGCTTGCTTCCGAAGATGGGCGAACAGCTCGCGCTCCTCGATGTCGCTCCGCTGAAAGGAAGAGATACCAAGGAGCTCCTGAGGAACGTAATCAAGCTTCCGCGCGCAGGGGCTCAGGCGCTTGGTATCGTACGCCGATTTCGCCCCGACGTCGTGGTGGGCGTCGGGGGATATGCGTCCGGCCCCATGGTCGCTGCGGCTTCCATGCTGCACGTTCCGACCGCTCTGCTTGAACAAAATGCACGGGTGGGCCTTACCAACCGGATGCTCGCGCCGATGGTGGGGCGCGCGTACCTCACCTTTCCCGAAACGTCGCAAAGCTTTGCCCCACATCGCGTGCGGGTATGCGGAAATCCAGTTCGACGAGGTTTTGTGGAAGCGGGGCGTCGCGCGATGACGGATCCGGAGGGCTTTGAGGCGCGCGCCGACACGCTGCTGGTGCTTGGTGGTTCGCAAGGGGCTCGCTCCATCAATACGTTCGTGCCCGAGGCGCTTGGCTTAGTCGATGTACGAGCCCGCGGGTTTCGAGTCGTGCATCAGGCCGGTCTGGCCAATCAAGAGAGCATCGAGGCCCGGTACCGAGAGCTCGGGGTTCCGGCTCGGGTGGTTCCCTTCATTGACGATATGGCGCAGGCCTACTCGAACGCCGCCATGGTGATTGCGCGCGCGGGAGCCACGACCCTCGCTGAGCTTTGCGCCATTGGACGACCATCGATTCTTATCCCGTTTCCGCATGCTGCAGATGACCATCAACGAACCAATGCCGAAGCGCTTGAAGCGAGAGGCGCGAGCATTTGCCTGCCCGAAACCGAACTCAGCGCAGAGTCGCTCCGAGAACGCGTGGTTGCGGTACTTGATCGACCGGAACATCGGCGTGCGATGGCCGATGCAGCAAGAAACGCGGGGCGACCCGAAGCAGCCGCAGCCATCGTTGACGACCTCTTTCGCTGGCTTCATCGTGGCGAAGATTCTGGATCCGAAGAGCGGCGGGCATCAGAAACCCAAGACCCGAACATCGAACCGAACAACCTGTTCGCGTCGACGTCCCTCGGTGGCGCGGAACTATCGCCTGCGCTTCGGGGAGGGCGCTCCTATCGACCCCCGCGAAACGCCTGCCGTCCCCTCGCGCAACGAAGGCCGTTGGTGGTCAATGGGGCTCTCTTCGAGATCTAGCTAGAGCAATGGCCTTTTGGCCTGAGCACGGCTTACCTCCTCGCTCCCTCCCTGCGAAAGGCTCGGAGCCTTCCTCAGTCGTTCGCTGTGGGGGCGCTCTATGGCAGTGATCAGATTGGTTGATGGTTGTTCGGGTGCCGAAGCGGAGCCGGACGCCGACACTGATACCGAATCTGAATCGGGGTCTGCTTCGGCGTCTGAATCAAATTCAGTATCTGCATCCATTCCTGATGATTCGGGTCGGAGACTCTGAATAACGAAGGAATATTGAGATCTCTGTTGATTCGCGATAAGGCAAGTCGGTGTTTCGCGGACGAATTCGGACGATTCATTTTGTTGGTATCGGTGGTGTCGGAATGAGCGGTATCGCGGAGGTGCTGCTCGACTACGGGTACACCGTGACCGGATCGGATCGCCGCGAAAACGACTACACTCGACGTTTGCTGAAAAAAGGCGCGACCATCCACGTGGGTCATGCCGGGGCGCATGTCGAAACGGCAGACGTTGTGGTGTTTTCGTCGGCTGTACCAGCGAACAATCCGGAGCTCCTCGAAGCCCGCAAGCGCGCCATTCCGGTGATTCCCCGTGCGGAGATGCTTGGCGAGTTGATGCGCCTCAAGGATGGGATCGGAATCGCGGGTTCGCACGGGAAAACCACCACGACATCGCTGGTGGCTACCGTTCTGCGCGACGCAGGCCTCGACCCCACCGTGGTGATCGGCGGGAAGTTGAACGCGCTGGGGTCCGGTGCGACCCGCGGTGCGGGCGATCTACTCGTCGCCGAGGCAGACGAATCTGATGGATCGTTTCTCCATCTGACTCCTGTGATTGCGGTGATCACGAACATCGATCCGGAACATTTGGACTACTACGGAGCCCTTGAGGACGTGAAGGAGGCATTCGTTCGTTTTGCCAATCGCGTTCCGTTTTATGGCTTGGTGGTGGGCTGTCTGGACCACCCCAACGTTCAAGCGATTCTGCCTCGCGTGGATAAGCGCATTGCGACCTACGGCCTCGCCGCACAGGCCGACTACCGAGCCAGAAACCCTCGCGTCACCGGTCTTACGAGCAGTTTCGAAGTCGTACGCAGAGGCGAATCGCTGGGCGAGTTTAAGGTGAATATGCCGGGCATTCACAATGTGCTCAACGCGATGGCCACGATCGCCGTAGCGGACGAGCTTGGGGTACCCCACAAGGAGCTTCGTGAGGCGCTGCGCACGTTCGGAGGAGTACAACGAAGGTTTACCGTCCTCGGAGAAGTCGAAGGAATCACGGTGGTGGACGACTATGGTCACCACCCTGCCGAAGTACAAGTGACCTTGGAAGCTGCGCAACGAGCCTATGGTGGGCGCATCGTGGTCATCTTCCAGCCGCACCGATATACGCGTACCCACCACCTTTTCGCGGAGCTTACCCGCGCATTCAATCGCGCCGATATGCTTTACCTGAGCGACGTCTACGCGGCTGGAGAAGAGCCCATTGCCGGAGCCGATTCAGCGGCATTGGCAGAAGCTATTCGCGCGCACGGCCACCGCGACGTGAACTACGTTCCCCACCTCGACGATATTGTCGAATCGGTTCACCACAGACTGCAAGAAGGTGACGTGGTGATTACTCTGGGAGCCGGAGACATCACGCGGACGGGGCCATCGTTACTCGCCCGGCTATCTGGGGCAACGTAGCGCGTTCTTTGACCAAACCGGCCTCGGCAGGCGACAACTATGACGGCGGAATGCCGATGTCTCGAAACAACACCCGTTCGGCGCGGGCGAAGCACAAAACCTCGCCTCGCACGCCCCGAAACCGAGCGTCTGGAAACCGAGCGTCCGGAAACCCAGCGCCCGGAAACCCAGCGCCCGGAAACCCAGCGCGGCGGAATCGTCGGCGACCGGCTCCATCCACGGAGCCCGAATCATCTCTCCCGGACGACGTTTCGCGCTCGCGGACGAACTTTTGGCAACGCGTCAAACGACCACTGCTTCTCGCGTTTAAGATCGCCGCGGTTGGGCTCGTCGCAGCAGGAGCCTGGGGGGGCTACCGGCTCCTTGAACGCTACGTCACGACTGCGCCCGCATTTGCTATCAAACTCATTGAGATTTCCGGAGATGACCGGGTCTCTCAGGCGATGGTCCGCCGGACGGCGGGCATTGAAGTTGGTCACAACGTGTTCGTCGCGTCGGAACATGTCTTACGCCGTCGACTTCTTCGTCATCCGTGGATAGCCGAGGCGCGCGTATACCGACGGCTTCCTGACAAGATTTCGATCGAAATCGAGGAGCATCGAGCCGTCGCCATGCTCGCCATGGAAGGGTTGTACCTGGTCGGCTCCGAAGCGACCGTGTTCAAACCGGTCGAAGCCGAGGACCCCCACGACCTTCCGGTGGTCACGGGAGTAGACCGGGCTCGGTTTACCCGAAATCGAGCATATCGGACATCTATGCTGCTCAAGATCGTGGCACTGATGCATGACTATCGCAGCGCAGGCCTTTGGCGCCGCGAACCAATTTCGGAAATTCACGTGGAGGACGACAAATCGCTTACCCTCTACGTCAATGAAGACGCCATGCGTGTGGGGCTCGGAAAGGGACCGTACCTAGCGAAGCTACGCAAGCTTCGCCGAGTTCTTGACCGGCTCAAAGAAGACCACGCACGCGCGGAGTACGTTCACCTCGACAACCTCCGCCGTCCTGACCGAGTGACCGTCCGACTCAAACACGACGAATAGGCTGTGCATTTCTTTTCTGGAGGGTCTGGCCGCAGCCCCTCCCCCCACGGAATACGATTCCGCGGGGCCCCCCTCCCGACGCCGCTTCGCGCTGCGCGGGGGCCCCTACGCCCCCTTGCTCTCTTTCTGCGGTGTTGTGGTGAACTGCTTTCTTTGTGCGGTGTTCGTGGTGAACTGTGGTCGGGCAAGCTGGTCCAACTGTGTCCGGAAGGTGCATCTTTGTCCTAAGTCCGGCCGCTTCGCGTCCGCCCCACCGCGAAGCGGCGGGGCCCCGGCAGTTTCCCCTTACGCAACCAGGTCACGTGCGTCCTGGCGGGGGAGCTTGGGTGAATCGGCGGGGTCGTACCCCGACGAGAGGGTCTGGGTGCCAGACCCTCAAACAACAGAGCCCAGACC
>JANQQS010000006.1 GCA_028284955.1 Myxococcota bacterium
CCAAACGCCTCAGCTCGGCCAACTCTTCGTCTTTGTCCATCCTTGCATTTCAATCGAAAAATCGATGAACGTCATGACGTGGCAGCGCGAGGCCTTACGGCAGTTTTGGGGTCGGGGGGTGAACTGGGCTCGGGTCGGTTGGCGATAGCTCGAGCGAAGGAGGCAGAGGCTGGTAATGCCGACACGGAACCCGACGCTGACGCTGACGCTGGCCGCGATCCTAAACCTGATCCCGACGCTGTACCCGATCCCGAACGCGACGCCGCACCCGATCCTGATCCCGCACCATTCGAAGTCGGCAACCGGATCAAGATCGAGGTTCAGGTTCGGATACGGGATCCGGACTCGGCGTCGGTGTCTGAATCAGCGTCGGCGTCGGTGTCTGAATCAGCGTCGGTGTCGGTGTCGGTGTCTAAGTCTGACTTGCACGATCGGCTCACTCACGATCGGCAGGCATTCCAAGAATCTCGTCTCCCTCTCGCGCGAGCAATACCTCGAGCAAAGGATGCTGGTAGCGACGTTCTACGGTAATGGCGTAGAAGTTCTCATAGAGGCTTGGCACCACGCAGCACTCCTGCAGCACACCTGCCTCAAGCTCGTCGCGCACCACGACGGACGGCAAAAGCGCAATGGCTCCCGTATCCCGGGCAAGCAAGCGCATTGTTGCCATATCGTCGACCTCGGCCTGAACGCGTACGCGGACATCGAGCTGCTCGCAGAGCGTATCGAATGATGTGCGAATCGCGCTGTCCGTGCTGGGCAGCAGAAGCGGCCGTGGAACAACGTCGCTGGGAAAACTGAGCCGCCCAACGCCCGCTCGACCGATGAGGCTTACTTCTTGTCGCGCGATACGGCGGCATCGAAACGGCCGGTCGGTGTCTCGTTCCACCGGCCGGTTGGACAACACGAGATCGAGATCGTGCGCCGCGAGTTTCGAAAGCAGCTCCGCGAGGCTCCCGGACTGCACGCGCAGCCGAACGTCGGGCTGGTCGAGCAGCGGGGCGACAAACGAGTGCTGAAAATTTCTCGACAGCGTCGCCACCGCGCCCACATGCAGGGTGTGTTTTCGGCGACGACCATGCTTGAGCGTCGCCACGAGCTCTTCGCCAAACGCAACGATGTCATCGGCATAGGTCAGCGCGAGATGGCCCGCTTCCGTGAGCACCAACCGACGACCCTCGCGAACGAACAGGGGTTCGTCGAGCTGTTCCTCAAGTTGACGAATCTGAGTCGACAGCGCGGATTGCGAAATACGCAGTCGCCGCGCGGCTCGGGTGAGATTGCCCTCGTGGGCAACTGCCCAGAAATATTGAAGATGATGATAGTTGAGAGCCGGCAGCGTCACGAAGGTTCTTAGAAAACGTTCTGAATAAAAGAACGAATAGCTCCATATTTTGAAATTTTCAAGAACTTTTGCCGGCGCTACATCCTACATCATGGAAATCGATAGCAACGTATATTTCTGGTTTCTTGGAATTATGGTCGCACTTGCCCCGCTGGCCTATCTAGCCGCCGCGGTTGTCGCGAACGGCCGACCATTTTGGTGGGCGCGGCTCGCCACTCGGGCCGGCGTCGTCGCCGCACTCGGCACAACTGCAGGCTGGGTCGCGGCGGGCGGCGCGCCAATCATGCTGCGCCCAACTTGGCTCGGCCCCCGGTTCGGCTCCATCGCGCCCTCGATTCGGCTCGATGTGGTGACCGTGGTGATGATGGTTCTGGTCTCCCTCGTCGGCTGGGTCATTGTTCGATTTTCGAAAGCCTACCTCGCTGGCGAAACTCGGCTGAATCACTTCGTCCGATGGCTGATGGCCACCATCACCGCAGTGTGGGTACTCGTACTGTCGAACAATCTGCTGTGGCTTAGCGCCGGCTGGGTCGCGACCAGCCTCGCGCTGCACCAACTGCTCACGTTCTATCGCGAACGCCCCCAAGCGATCATCGCCGCACATAAGAAATTCGTGGTCAGCCGCGTCGCGGACCTGTGCGTGCTGGCCGGCATCGCGGTGGTGGGCGCCGCCGCCGGCAGCCTGGAGCTCGACCGCGTACACGCGTGGGCAACCGAAGCCGCCGCGCTTCCGTGGACGGTGCAGTTCGCAGCCGTCCTGTTCGTCGTCGGCGCATCGCTAAAATGTGCGCAGCTTCCGTTTCACGGATGGCTGATTCAGGTCATGGAAGCGCCGACCCCAGTATCCGCACTGCTTCACGCCGGCGTGGTGAACATTGGCGGCTTTTTGATGATTCGCTTGATGCCTTTGATGGCCAAAGCGGAGTTCGCGCAAGTGCTCCTGGTCGCGATTGGTTGCTCGACCGTCGTGCTCGCCGCGCTCGTCATGACCACGCGGCCCAGCATCAAAGAAGGTTTGGCCTGGTCAACGAGCGCGCAAATGGGATTCATGCTCGTCCAGTGCAGCCTGGGCGCGTACTCGCTTGCCTTGCTGCATCTCGTCGCCCACTCGCTCTACAAAGCACACGCGTTTCTTAGCTCTGGAAGCACGGTCGAGATCTGGCGCACGAAAGCTCTTTCGCGACCCAAACGAACGAGCCTCGGAAGCTGGCTCGCAGCGGCCGTGGTCTCTTTGTGCACGGTCGTTTGCGTGGGCAGCGCGTTCGGCGTCGACCCGGACCGCGAACCCGCGCTATGGACATTTGCCGCCGTGCTGAGCTTCGCGCTGGTTCCTCTGTTGGTGCACAGCAGAAAAACGTTCGGCCGGGTCGCCGCGCTCGTCGTCGGCGCTGGCGTTGTCTCTCTCTACATCGGCTGGCACAACCTCTTCGGGCACGCGATGGCTGCGAACGCGGCGCTCGGAGACACGATCTGGCTCCGCGCCGGGTTCGCAACCGCGTGTTTCGTAGCTCTGTTCGCCACCCAAGCGCTCATCGCCGCGCATCCCCAAGGACGATTTGCGCAATCGATATACCCGGCGCTTCTCGCGCGGCTCTACCTCGACGAATGGTTTACCCGAATCACGTTCCGGCTGTGGCCCGCGAAGATTCCCGCTCAACCCGCAATCTCCACTCAAACTAGGGAAGCTTAAATGACTGTTGCAGCCCACGTGTCGCGCACACCATCCGCCGCGAAGGAACTCCCGCTCGGCGAGGTCGATACACAGCCAGATATCGGCGCCCAGCTGAGCGAGCTTCTCGACAAAGCCTGCCGCCGCATTGCCCCGGCATGGCCTCTCGACCGCCTGGCCGCCGTCAATCCGCTGTGGGGATTTATCGATGCCTCGGTCGAAGATGTATCGGCCCAGCTAAGCGGGCTGGCGGGCACGAAACTCACCATGCCGCACGCTTGGTACCGATCTCAATACGAAGCCGGCCAGTTCGACAAAGCGCATCTGCAGCGCGCCATCGAGAACGCAAGCCTCCGCGCAACCCCCGAAGACATTCTGAACGCACTCAAACGAGGCGCGGCGCCTCCGAACCGGAGAGCGCTCGTCGCCGACGTGGCCGACCAGCAGAACCAGGGAGACTCCGAGATCAGGAACTTCATCGTGGATTCCCTGAGCCGATTCTGCGCGGCACATTTTCAAGACGCATCGTTTCACACCAAGCCGCACGCAAAACACGAAGGCCATGCGTGCAACCACAAGAGCCACGCGTCAACGAACCTCTATTCATCGTGGCGAGCGCATGCGCTCCGCGACCGCCGCCCGCAACTCGCGGGCATTCCTTCGTTCTACGGACAAGCTGACGAGCTCCCCGAAGACGCGCGACATCTCATCACCCTCGCGATGATCGAACTCGATATCGCCCCTGCGCAGCAACAGTCGTACCTCACCGCGCTGCTCTTCGACATCCACGGTTGGGCATCGTGGTGTGCGTACCTCCGGTGGACCGCAGAGCTTGATGGGCGCAGCGACGATCACATCGTCGACCTGCTCGCGATGCGCCTGGCGTGGGAGCGGCTTCTCTTTCGCCAAGGAGATCGCGCGCTCGCCTCCCGCTGGCAGATGGCGATGGCAGGATGGCCGTCGCACGAACGAACCGCAGCCGCAGAACAGAAAACCGCGTGGGTCGCGCAACGCGCACTCGAAATCGCGTTTCAAGAGCGAATCGCACGCGCACTGCCGACACAACACACGAGCCCCATCGACCCGGCTGCGGGCGGCCTCGACATGGACCAAGCGCGCCACACACCCGACGTACAGGCCGCCTTCTGCATTGACGTACGTTCCGAAGTCTATCGGCGCGCGCTAGAAACCGCGAGCCGCGAAAAGACCCACGAGCGAGTGCAAACGCTCGGTTTTGCCGGCTTCTTTGGCCTGCCCATCGAATACCTCCCCGCCGCAGGACACGCCGCCCGACCGCAACTGCCGGGCCTGCTCGCGCCACGCCTTCGCGCAACCGACACCGCCATCGATGACGTCGTCGACGCGCGCGCGTCCCGACTGTCATTTCAGCGCGCGTGGAAGGCCTTCAAGGGCAACGCCACGTCGATGTTCTCGTTTGTTGAATCGATAGGGCTTCTCTACGCCGGCAAGCTCATCGGAGACAGCCTCGGATCGACGCGCCCTGTGGCCTCTCCGGAGCGCGCCGGGCTGCTGGGAAGCGAACACGCACGCCGAAAGCCTCGCCTCACCGCCACCGCAGGCGGCGGCGAACTCGACCTCGAGCAGCGATGCAGCGCGGCCGAAGGAATCCTGCGCGCGATGAGCCTTACCAAGAACTTCGCTCGGCTCGTTGCCCTGGTGGGACACGGAAGCGAAACCGTCAACAACCCCCAAGCCGCGGGCCTCGATTGCGGCGCATGCTGCGGGCATAGCGGGGAGGTCAACGCCCGCGCGGTGGCCGCGCTGCTCAACGAAACGCAAGTTCGCAAAGGCCTTGCCGAACGCGGCATCGTCATTCCCCAGGCCACCGTGTTCATCGCCGGGCTGCACAACACGACCACCGACGACGTCGCCCTATTCGACCTCGACGAAGTACCCGCCACCCATCAGAGCGAAGTTTCGGCGTTTCGCCAATGGCTCGCGCAAGCCAGCAGCCGGGCTCGTGAGGAACGCGCCGAAAGCCTCGGGCTCGAATCGCTCTCCGGAGAAAAGCTGCACAATACAATTCGCCGTCGCGCCAAAGATTGGTCCCAAGTTCGCCCCGAATGGGGCCTCGCCGGCAACGCCGCGTTCATCGTTGGCCCCCGCGAACGCATCAAGCACCTGAACCTCGAAGGTCGCTCGTTTCTGCACGACTACCGCGCCGAAGACGACCCCGGATTCTCTATCCTCGAACTGATCATGACCGCCCCCATGGTCGTCACCCATTGGATCAACTTCCAGTACTACACGTCGACGGTCGACAACCGCCGCTTCGGAAGCGGCAACAAAGTGCTCCACGACGTCGTCGGCGGCCACATCGGAGTCTTCGAAGGCAACGGCGGCGACCTGCGCATCGGCTTGCCCATCCAATCGCTGCACAATGGCACCGAATGGATGCACCCCCCGATTCGCCTCAACGTCTACATCGACGCCCCGCGCGACGCGATCGAGCAAATCGTGACTCGCCACCCCACCGTACAAAACCTCGTCGAGAACGAATGGCTCTACCTCTTCCACCTAGGCGACCCAAGCCGAGGTGAACCTGCGGTATCGCAAATCCAGACTCGCGCGAAGCAGTCGGCGACCCAGACAGTGATCGCCTAAGACTTGGGCCCTACTATTTGACACTTAGCCACGGCCGTTCTATCGCGAGCGTTATGGAGGAAGCGTGAAACGAAGTAAGACGAGCCTGAAAGCGACGAGGGATTCGTGGTCAGCGGCAAACAAACTGTCGCTGGTCCGAGAAATGATTGCCAACAGAAGTTTGGACCAAGCGAATGCGGACGAGCAGGAGCTCATCCGCGGCGGGGCGCGAGCCGGAGAGTGCTATAAGTGCCAATCTGAGACGTGGGCAGCACTATAGACCTTCAGAGTACCCAGCGTCGCTGCTCAGCAACTAAGGAATCGTCACCGAAGGAAACTCGGGGACGCGGCCGGTGGCCACATCGGCGGCTACGCAGGCGAGCCCTGCGTAGCCTTGCAGCAGCCCGTAGAACCAGGGCGGAGAGATTGACGACGCGAACGCCTCTTCGAGGCATGTTTCTCCCTTCGCGACCCATTCCTCTCGCCCGGTCGCCGCGCCGAAACGGTAGAGCGCGACCGAAAGCCCTCCCAGCCCGCAGCAGAGGGTTGGGTTCTGGGTGCGGCGTTCAAAGCTGAACTCGGCCAGCTTCGTCGCAAGGTCCCGCAATCTAGGGTCGTCTGCGTGCCGATACGTTTCGGTGGACAGCAGCAGAAGCCCGGGGGCGCCGTTGCAGTAACTTGCCTCGAAACCGTCGGCTCGAATGGGCCCCTGAAAATACGCCGCTGCGGCGTCGACGACTTGATCGACGAGCGAGCTCGGGAGCGCGCGTTCTGCGCAGCGATGCCACTGCACCAGCGCGAGCAGAATCCCTCCGATCCCGTGCGCCACCGCCGGTTTTCGTTCGTGCTCGGCGTTTCGCGACGTCAGCGCGTCAAAACCCTCTGCGAGTCGCGCGGCACATTCGTCTCGAGCTTTCGCGACGCGCACGTACGCAGCCTCGTGATGTATCTGGACATGCCGAGATAGGATGCAAAGCGCGAGCAAGTGCCCCGCGTAGCCCAAATGCAGCTCCAGTCGCTCGAGCGTGGTCTCCTCCGGAGGAGAACTGTATTTCGCTAGAAACGCTTCGATCGCTGGAGCGTCAGCGAGGATTGCCTCGCACAGCGCGACTCCGAGAACCCCGGCGTACAGAGACTCGCGCGGCAACTTGGGCCGAAAATCTTCGCCAGTAAACGCGAGCGGGTCCTCAACATGTTGACGCGCTAGGAGCGTGATGCGACGCGCGGAGTCCAGAGAATCGGCGCGACCAAGAGAGCTCGCGAGGCGCCACAGCCCATACGCGCATCCCGCCAGCCCGGTCGACGGGGACACGTAGGGCGGCGCTTGGTCTTCGCGAAACGACTCCCAGCTCAGAGACTGCGTGACGTCCACAAACTCGTCCGCGAACGAGTGCAGACCTGCGCGCAATTCCTCATTTGGGGCTATCGATTCGTCCATCTAACCGATGAACGCTATGTAGGAGCGACGAGCGGGCGAGTCAACGCGCCACCGCCACCGTCTCAACATTGCGGCAGGTCTGAGTTGCGCAAGGGCCAAGGCGTGTCACGTTTTCGCGATTCGCATGCCCCCAGCAGTTTACGATTACCGGGCAGATGCACGCTTTGTCCTGCGGGCGCCGGCGCTCCCTCGTGACATGTGGATCGACTGGGGTACTGAGTGCAAAGACGTTCCCGCGCTGCGTAGGCAGCTGAACGCCTGGGTTCAGCGCGCCGACGTGCGCCGCGCGCTCCGCATCGCCTCCCCCGGGCTCGCAGACGCCGTCGCGATTTGGCTCGACGCACCCGAACGACCCCGCGGACGACGCATCGAACGCGCGCTCACGCGCTACTTCGGCCGAATGTGTGTCCGTGCGACGCCGTTTGGTGGGTTTGCCGCGGTATCCGTCGGCCATACCCAGCCGGGCGCCTCCAAGCCGAACGCGCCAGAAGCCTCGAGCACCCGGCTCGAACTGAAGCCCACGGACGAGATCGCGCTGTGTCCTCGACTGGATCACGACCTTCTCTTCGATTTGGCGCAAAGCCTAAGTCGCGACCCCGAACTCCTTCACTGCGCGCGGCTTTCGCCCACCACGAGCCTGTACGATTTCTCAGGAAAACTCCACTACACCGAAGTCCAGGCGACCGAGAAAACACGCCAATACAGCGTCAGCGCAGTCGACAAGAGCGAGCTCTTGGAAGTAGCGCTCGCGCGCGCGAGTGAAGCGGGAGGCGCGAGCGTGTCCGAAATCGCGGCTGCGATATGCAACGCCGACCCCGAAATTCCGGTCGCCGACGCCACATCGTTCGTAGAGCAGCTCGTCGATGTTCAGCTTCTCGATCATGATTTTATCCCGCCTGTGACCGGCGCAGATGGCCTTGCCTACTTGATCGAGCTTCTCGATGCGCGTGCCCCTTCTCATCAAAGCGTGGTGAAGCTACGAAGCCTGCAAGACTCGATTTCCCAGCTCGCGCAATGCCCGACGGATTCCTTCGCCCCGCAGCATGCGCGCGTCTTGAGCGCGGCAGCAGAGCTTCGGGACGACGTCGACCCCGCCAAAGTCTTGCAGGTCGATTCCTTTCGCCCGGCCGCAGACCTCACACTCGGAGCCGAAGTCGTCAAGGAATTCGAGCGCGCCGTCGACGTGCTTCATCGAATCGGGCGCAACACGACCGAACGCGACGAGCTGACTCGATTTCGACGCGCGTTTGTCGCACGCTACAACGACGCATGTGTCCCTTTGCTCGAAGCTCTCGACGAAGACCGAGGCGCCGGGTTTCCTCGCTTCTTGAACCCGGGAGCGAGCACCGAGCCGATTCTATCGAAACTACCCTTTCCGCAGCCTGGCGCTCCTGCCGATGCATCGCGCGACGTCGCCCCGCTGCTCAGAGCTCTTCGCGATGCTGACCGCGCAGGCTCGACAGAAATAGAGCTCAGCAAACGCGACATCGAAGAGTTAGAAATCAAAGAGCGTGCACCTTTGCCGGACGCATTCGCGATTTCCGGGATCTTGGCCGCGCGGTCGCTTGCAGAACTCGACCGCGGCCGGTTTCGACTGTTCGCACGCAACCTCTTCGGACCGTCGGGCGCGAGATTGCTGGGCCGCTTCTGTCACCTTTCACCCGAGCTCGACAGACTCGTTCGCGACCACCTCGCCCGAGAAGAAGAGCTCCGCCCGGAAGCGGTATTTGCCGAAATCGTTCATCTACCGGAGGAGCGGCTGGGCAATATCGTACAGCGCCCCGTGCTCCGAACGCATGAAATACCCTATCTTGGCCGCTCAGGCGCAGGCCACGACCAGTGTATCCCGCCCGGCGATTTGTGGCTGCAAGCCTCGGGACAACGATTCAGGCTGTATTCGAAGCGCCTAGGACGCGAAGTTATTCCGCGGATCAGCTGCGCGCACAACTACGGGCTTTATCGAAATGACTCGGCCTACCGATTCTTGTGCATGCTTCAAAGCCAGGGGGTCAGTTCCGAATGCGGGTTCCGCTGGAGAGGTCTAGACACCCACCGTGAGTTCGTGCCCCGAGTTCGTTTTGGTCGGCTCATCCTCTCCCTCGCCCGCTGGACACTACGCGAAGACGAGCTCGACGAACTCAAGCGCGCGACGAGCGCGGAGCAGCCGGAATCGACGCGATTCTATGACCTCGCGCAGCAGGCGATCGCGCACCTTCGCGAACGCCGCAGGTTGCCTCGCTATCTCACGCTCAGAGACGGAGACCAACGCCTTCCCGTGGACCTCGACAACGCGCTTTCGGTCGACAGCCTCGTGGCGTCGATTCGCAACCGAGGGGAAGTCGTCTTCGAGGAGATGTTCCCCGCACCGGAAGAGCTCGTTGCGACAAGCCCGGACGGCGCGCTCGCTCACGAGCTCGTTCTCCCGTTCACCCGGCGCGAGGCACAGAGCTCAAAAACCCAAGGTTCGACTGATTCGGTAGATTCGGCGAAGACTCCGAACCGAGCGCCTCTCCCGCGAGTATCTCTACGAGAGGTCGAGCGATTCGGCCCGGGATCAAATTGGACCTACGCCCGTCTGTACTGCGGCACACTCACTGCGGAGCGATTGCTCTCCACCGAGCTCCCCTCGTTCATCGCAACGCTCGAAGCGGAACAGCGAATCGATCGGTGGTTTTTCATTCGATACACCGACCCCGACTTCCACATCCGGCTGCGACTACACTCGGCCGAGCCAGACGATCGGCGCGCCGTTCAAAGCCAGCTAGAAGAACTTTGCGCAGATTGGCTTCGTTCGGGAGACATGTGGAATATCGACATGGGGACCTACTGCCCAGAGACCAATCGATACGGCGGCCCTGAGGCACTCGAAACCGCCGAGCGCATGTTTCATTGCGACAGCGAGTGCGCGCTCGACCTCATTCGATCGACTCGGCGAGACCCATCTGGAGACTCCCGGTTTCGCATGGCCTTGCTGGGGGCAAACGCGCTGCTTGCAGACTTCGGGCTCGACCTTGAATCGCGACTGGATCTCGCAACCCGCACGAGAAACAGCCTCGCGCAGGAACACAACGTCGGCCGGGAACACAACGTCGGACCGCAGTTCTGGAAAGAGGTTGGAAGCCGCTTCCGGAGCGCGCGACACGAACTTACCGCGTTGCTCGAACACCTATCGAACAATGACTCGGAGACCTCCGAGCCCTACACGAGCACGCGAAAGGCGATTCAAGCGCGCTCAGCTCGCCTTCGCCCGTTCGTCACAATCTACCGTGAACTCGAAGCCGCCGGACAGCTCACTCAACGCTGGCCAGATATCGTTCGCAGCTTCGGCCACATGTTTCTCAATCGAATGTTCCGAAACCATCCGCGCGCGCAAGAGATGCTCGTCTACGACTATCTGTCGCGCCTCTATACGATCCGACTTCGCGCAGGCAAATAAGTCAATGGTCGAGCTCCCCAGAGCCATCTTGGCCCCTCTGGCTCTCTCCATCAAATCCGGGCAGGTTCATACATCCGCACCCCGACGCCGACGAGAGTGGCGCGCCCTGTTTCGGTCGGATATCACTTTCGAACCCGCTGTCTGAAACATGCGGATCGCACCCGGAGACGAAACCTAGGAGAGCGACGCATTCAGAAGCCAAACGAAACAACTTCTTCTTCACGACCTGAGCCTGGCTGGCGAAGCGTTCAACAGCAACCCAAGAGCAGAAGCGAACGAGCAAGCCAGCGCCTACGAAAACGTTCAGTTTATCGACCAATGAGGCCGGTTGCGTATATGCGAGAAAAACAATAACACCGAACGGGTTCCCAACCGCGCTATCCTTGCTCGCGCACGATGTCCGAAGACCCACCGATAGTTCGACCTGCGCTTTCTCGCACGATGCGTACCTCCCGGACTTTGTTGCGACCTCATTGCGAAGCCGACGCGGCGGACGTTGCCCGTTTCGCGGATGACCCGGAGTGGGCTCGCTATCTTCCCGTGCCGAGCCCTTACGGGCTTGCCGATGCGAAGGCGTTTGTTGCTGCGCAGCTCGGCCTCGACGCGATTCAGCACCCATCCTGGGCCGTGGAAGTCGATGAAGCAGTGGTGGGCGGCATCAATTGTCGGTTTTTCTTTGAGCATCAGCTGGGCGAGATAGGCTACTCGATCGCCCGGTCGCGATGGGGACAAGGGCTGGCTACGGAAGTGGCGACTGCGATTATCCAGCAAGCGTTCACCGTTCATCGTGATCTGCAGCGCATCCGCGCCATGGCCGACTCGCGAAATGTGGCTTCCCTCCGGGTGCTTCAGAAGCTGGGTATGACGCGGGAAGGGGTGTTGCGTCGAAACCGCGTAGTGCGCGGCGCAGGGATCGACGAAGTTTGGTTCGGGGTTCTGCGTGATGAATGGGCGGGTCGTCCACTCGTGAGCGTGGAGGAGGTGAACAAGCATGACTACTGAAGCAAAGGGGAAAGGCTATTCCGATGCGCGATCTTTTTTGGAAGAGCTTGCCGGTGGTCCGCTTACGCTGGGACGTGCCCTCTGCGCAATTCGTGAGGGAGAGGAGATGAGCCAAGTGGCTATGGCCGCATCGTTCATGTGGAGCCAGAAAAACCGGAAGACACCAGAGCAGCTTAGTCCCGGTCGCGTCAGTAGTGGTCGATGCCGTTGTGCTCAGACATGTCTTGCCATCGGTTTCCGAAGCCTGCTTGGTCTGCCGCATCCCAAAGTCGAAAGTACGCAGACCCATGGCTGAACGCGTGGTGGTTATGCGCGCTTTCGATTTGCGACATGATGCTCGCATGATTGGGTTTGGATCCCGAATTGGTGTGGTAATCCCACAGCGCGCGCATCCAATCGAGTTCTACGCCGTAGCCGGTATCGCTTCCCGAGCAGTTGGCTTCCATGAATGCGGTGTCTCCTCCGGTGGGTCCGTTTTCAACGTTCACTGAAGCGGGATATCCGTCCTTGTAGTAGTGAAAATGAGCACCGGTTTGCGCGTGGTTGTTGAAGACGTCGGCCGCCACGAAATGAGCGAACCCTTCGCTCAAAGCGCAGCTCTGCCACTCTTTGGAATGAAGGGAGTGTTCATTGTCGGAAGCCCCTGTGCTGTAGGTGCAGGCCGATCCGCCAATGTTTTCGCCGCAGTTGAACGAACCAAAGCTGCCGTCGTTGCGGTGCATGAAGTACATCTGGTGGCCGACTTCGTGGGCAATAAGAAACTTACGTTGGTTCGAATTGGGATGGATGTAGAGCTGTCCGCCAAAGCCGTTGCAGGAGTTGTTGGGAATGCTCGGGCACGCCTGATTGTAGAGCGTCACGGTATGGTTGGTGGCAATGCGATTCCCCGCGTGCCGATCGAACCAGTAGAGAGCAAAGTTTCCTATCGCAATGAGGTTCGAGACGCTGCTCGCTGGCCCGTAGAAGTAGCGCGTGCCGCCCGTGAGGTTCGGGCTGCTCAGAATGGTCCAGTGGGGAACTTCGGTTTCGCCCGTGCTCGGAAGGGCGCGCACGGTGATATTTCCGTTTTGTCCGATACGGGTTTCGGCATAGAGATCGACAAAGAACTGCTTGATGTCTGACTGGAAGCTAAAGCATCCCGTATGTTCGTTGGCGTACCCTTCGTAGATGGTTGGGAAGGGCCAGTAGAATGCGCGAACCCGAACTCGCGCACCGCGCGCTCTCCACCAGTTCGTAGAGTTGTAGTAGTCTTCGCCGACTCCACTATCGACGGTCGACGCGTGATATAGCATGCAAAACGTGTGGTTGTTGTTTGACCCGATCGGCAAATCGACAGCCACCGGATCGTTTTGTTGGACCTCCGAAACCAAGGACGGGGAGAGCCCCTCGCCACCCATCACAAACCCTTGGCGCGTTCCGTCGAGCACGGGAAGCCTGCTGAGGGAGCCCTGAATGTCGCCCGAACGGAAGGCATCGCGGAAGGTCGCTGCTTCGTACGCGCGCACCCCTTGCTGCTCTCCATGCACGTAGAGCGGGGCAGACGTTGCGCGAGCGACTACCCGGGATGCGTCGTCCAATATCTCCGCATGGGCGATGAGTTGACTCGCGATGTTGGGTTCGACAGCGCCGTTGGCCAAGAGCTCTGAAACTCGAATCGTCGAACCTCGCGAACCCGACGCGCCAATGACGCCGACGTTGTTGACGAGGGTTCGTTTTTGGTATGACCCGCGACCAAGTACCTCGATCGAAGTCCGAACTCGAAGCGGCGATCTACTTCGCGATCGAAGGTTGAGTGTTACCTCCTCGTTCGATGCAAGCGCGCGGCGTTCATCGGGCACCGACCATGTAAGGTCAACCATGCTCGCGGGGGCCGAGCCACACACAGGCGCGCCGGATCCCTTCGAACTCGCGGTCAACGTGCCGCTCCGAGATGGCACTGGACCCACGGATCGGTCCGTCCGCTGAATATTCCGCGCACTAAGGGCGAGCTCATCGCTCTGAACATCTACAAAACTGTCGGTCGAGTCCAATGTGCAGGCGGAGAGCACGACGAGCATGAGTAGGGGACACGCGTCGTATCTTGGCAGTGGAAGCATGATGAATCCTTTGGTTCTGGCAAACTCCAGCCACCAAAGGAATTACGCATCGACGCCCGCGAATCTGACACGCTCCCGACTCGGCACCTTTCGTTCTCCGACGCCGAAGCCTATCCCAGCTGGTCCCAGTGCAGATATCGACCGTCCGAAAGCACCGCACTCAGCTCCAACAGCCAGCGGTTGTCTTCGATCGGGTATGTGTCCAGCAGCCTCTGGAAGTTCGGTGGAATCTGAGGGATTCGCATGACCGATAGGGATCATACGCGCGAGCTCACACTTCGTTTTACAAAAAATAAAAAACTGTAAAACAAAGTGTGAGACGAAACGAGAAAATCGGGCACAAACAACTGATATTACTCCATTTTTTTACAAACCAAAACCCAGCGAGTGTCAGGAGCGACGCGCCGTAACCCGCAGCGTAGTTCGCCCGTGACCACGTGCTGGGGCCAAGTGGTTGAAGGCGTTCGATGTTGGGCTCGATCGATTCCGCTTTCGGAGCAAACGGAAATATGACGTTTGAATGCAGTGATCGATCGGAGCGAGCTTTACGATTTCTTCGCGCGTGGATCGTCACCGTGCAGTGCTGCGGCAAGCTGGTGGGCAGTGGGTCTGTTTTCGGGTTCGATGGAAAGGCATGCATCGAGAATCACGCCGACGGCCGCGGGCACGCTTGAAACGTCTTGAAATGAGACCTCTCGCTCTATCGGGCGTTCTTGCAACACCGAGACAAACGGGGGTTCGTCGAATGGCAGTCGGTCGAACAGGACCTGACTGGCCACCACACCAAAGCTGAACACGTCGGCGGCGCTCGATAGGGCGAGCTCTCCTGTTGCAAGCTCGGGGGCAAGATACAGTGGCGTTCCGGTCAGCAAACCTGTTCGCGTGAGGCTTGAGTTCGGAGAACTCGAGCCGCTATTCGAGGAGAGAGAGTCGTATTGCTGAGCAAACGATTCGTTTTTCTCTGCGCGGGCACGGTGCGCGTTGGTTGTCGACGAGCCCATGAGCGCCGTTGCCTCAGTCAGGGCAGGATCGCTGGCGCCACTGTTTTCGACCGAATCGTCTTCTGCAACGAAACCAGCATCTGGGTAGTCGGCGAAAGATGCGGTCATTGTGTCTCCGCTGTCAGTGTCCTCGCGAGTGACCGCGTCGTGAACCAGGTCAGGCAACGATGCGGTCTTCGGAGCCAGCGGAATCCCCGATGCCGTCGCATCATTTAGTCGGCTGATGCCAAAGTCTGTGATTTTGACGTGGCTGCCGACAACGAGAACGTTGGCGGGCTTGAGGTCGCGATGAACGATTCCGTGGGCGTGCAGCGCGACGAGTCCATCTGCGATCTGAGCAAGAACCTTCAGACCCCAATCCATGTCACCATAGCGCATTCGCATTTGTTTCAGGCTCGGTCCCTCTGCGAGCTCCATCACGATATAGAGAAACCCACTGCCCGATATGTTGACGTCCAAAATGGACACTATGTTTGGGTGCGTCACTTGAGCCGCGATCTGAGCTTCTCGCGCGAGTCGCGCGACAGACATTCCATCGGCGCACGTGGCCACTTTCATGGCAACGCGTTTTTTGTCGGCGAACCGCACGACTTCGTGCACAGCGCCCATGCCGCCTGCACCGAGTTTTCGAACGACCTTGTATCGTTCATCGACGATGTCACCCGGAGACAAAACGGAATGCGATGTGCGGCCACCCAGCAATCGCAAAACGGCAAAGAGTCTTCCTGAACGGTCCGCAATTTGTCTTCGCAACTCCAAGTTGAGGTGCTGGATTTCTGATTGCCGGGTTTCTAGCAATTGAACTCGATGTTCTAGTTCGGTGTTGAGGTCATCGCTTCGGTTCAAAGCATGAATATGCTCGCGAGACAGAAAAAACGACTGAAGGCTTGCGAACACGGCGAGACCGAACCCCGACAGGCGAACGCCATCAAAAGGATCGACAAGGCCCATCCAAAAAAGCATGTCTGTCCAAGACGTCGATGCCAGAAACACCCACGCGGCGAGGAGAAGAGGTTGCCCTCGTGTTTCGCGTTTTTCCTGAATGTCTGACCAAATGCGGCGCCCGAAGAACTGAATCTGATAGACGCACGCGAGAAAAACGATCCCGACCGTGATCGGGGACACGATGTTGACCGCCAAAAACGGGTCTCGAAACGCAATCGAGAGCAAAACGTGCAGCCCGAGTCCGACCGCCCACCAGCGAGACGGCGGCTTCAGATTGAACTGGGCGTGGGAAAAGTAGACCGATGCGATGGGCGCGGTTCCAAGGGCGATGCCCAAGGCGGACACGTCATTGGTGCCAAACAAGAACTGGAGAATCCCGAGATAGTAACATGGAAGAATCGCCGCCGTGACACCCTGAACTGCGAACCACAAGTAAGTCTTGCGGCGGGTGTCGATCAAAAACATGAACAGGTACATGATCCCGACGTAGCCGACGGTTAGCGCGCCAAGAGCCGAGCCGACAAAGTTGATCACTTCCAACCGAACATCGTGTACGTCTCGTTCATTCAAACCCACAAGTCGAGGGGCTACATCGATCCATGCGGTGAGGACGGATCGGTGGCGGATCGTCAACTCCAGATCGAGCGCCCCCGACTGCATGACTTCTGCAGGGATGCGCCACGCTTGACTGCCCACGGCTCGGTACTGCGGATGTGGAGATAGCTCGACCCAATCATGGTTGAGCGCGATCAGCTCGCGGCCGTTGCTGCGCAACGTCGCCAGCCCGTGCAGTTTTGGCGCCACCACTTTTCCCGCGCCTTTTCGAAGCCGTTCGGGGACGACGAGCCTCGCGTCGAGGCGATAGGTTTGGCGCCCCGCTACTTCAGCGTTGAGGTGGGCCGGTAGGTCGACGGCTATTGGGTTTTGGCCCTCAAGATGAAGGTCCCAGTGTTGAATCGGATAACCAACACGGACATCGCAGCCGGCCATCATCGCGATGGCAAACAAAGCGGAGGTTGTTGTCGTCGCTTGCCACCTTCGTGCTCGCGGAGCCGTCCAGATCCAGCTATCGCGCCGAGCAGCGGTTGCAACAGCCTTACTTTCGCACGCATTTGCCAATCAAGGGTCTTCCGGGCGGATCAAGTCGTTTTCATGATGCCAAATTTTTCGCGCAAATCGTAGCCGGCTCCGATATCGTGTGCGCATCGCCCCATCGTTGCCGAAGACACGCTCGTAGGCGTCGCAACCGAAGCCGACTTCCTGCATTGCGCTCCTAAGAGCTAGCGTTCGCGAGTTCGGTCGTTACAGAAGATCGAATTGGCAGGTCGAAGGCGGGTCGAGCCAGCGGAAAATGTTGACCCAGAGCTGGCCGATGGCGGGCATGCTGGACCACTCGGAGTCGAACTGGATCCACTCGTCGCCCCAAATCAGCACGCGACCTTTGCCGCGCGTGTGGGCCAACGCGACGATCTCTCCACCAATGAGGCCGACAGTTTCGTTGTTCACGTCTCCGGTCGCTTCCGCGGCCTGGATGGCAAACCCGCCCTTGAACGTAATCGAGTTCACTCCTTCGATGACGGGATGCGACGAAAAATCCACGATCGGGCCGCTAACCAGATCTCGAACGTACGCGACGCCCAGCCCCGCCATGAGCGAGTTGGGGCGCTGTTTATCGGTCTCGGCATTGCTATAACCAGTCATCGAGATCGCGGTTCCTCCCTCCGCAATCCATGTTTTGAAGATCTCGGCTTCGGCCTCGGTATACCCACGCTGCAGAAAGTCGAGAATCAGTACGTCGTATTGGTCCAAAAACTCTCGCGTAAACTCGCCTTCGCTCGGCAAAACCCGCTCGACGCTTGCCCCTCGGTCGTTGAGCCAATCGAGAAACGAGCTCGCGTCAAGAACTCCCGGCCTGCCGATCAATGCAATCTTTAGGCAGTCACAGATTCCGTCGTTTTCCACGTCTACATCGTCGACTGCGCCATTGCCGTTGTTGTCGATCCCGTCGCACAAAAACTCGGTCTCGCTCACCGGCACCGCAGCATCCCGAACCACCCGAGCTGCCGCGGCATCGGGAGCAGCCGACTGCCCGCCACCTGAGGCGCAACCCAAGGCAAACTTCATCACGATTCCGACAAGTAAGAAGCCACGCACGACAACCGGTCCATCAACCATAAAACTTGCTCCTGCCAATCATCTCAACGTTGGTCATCTTCTCAACGTTGGTCATCTCTCAACGTTGGCCATCTCTCAACGTTGGTCACTCGAGTCGCGGGCATCCCAAACTCTCGATTTCTTCTGAATCGTTGTTGTCGGTATGGCACTCACGCATCTCGGTAACCGGATCGTGGTCCGGGTGGTTCACGCTTGCGGAAAGGCGAAATTGATTGACATCAAAAGCATCGGTCACAAACGGAGGATCGATCGATACAACTTCATTTTCTCCCGGTTTTAGACGCCGGCTCGTCCGACCTTGCCCGATAAACTCGCGCTCGCCGTTGTGTTCGCGAAAGAAACTCACCGGGATTCCAGGAGGAGATAGGGTCGCGCCGCGGTTGATCACGCGCACGCGGATGGTGAGCCCTTCCGGACATGTCTCCTTGGACGCTTCGATATCTTCCAAGAACAAGTCGGGCACATCAAAGATAGCGATGTTGTTGCCGTAGTTGTTGAAGATCGGCAATGACCAGTTCGGCGTCTCTCGTTTCGGAATGGTTCCATCTTCCTCGACATTGGTGATGTGGTACGAATACTGGTTGTAGATCCTTCGCGTTCCAACCCATTCTCCGTCAGGGTGACCAAACACACGAATCCCGGTAGTCGATGGGGCGTCGTCGACGCACTGAAAATCAAAGTTGTTGGCCATCACCACAACCTCCGCCCGACCGTCGTTGTCCACATCGGCAACCACAGGAAACTCGGTCCCTGTTCGGCTGCTGTTGCATTGCTGGTGCAGCTCGTCGCCGTCGGTACCGCGGTACACCTGGAAGTGACGCTCGTCGCTGTACAGCACTTCAAAAAGGCCATCGCCCTCAAAATCAAACACGCTCGAACCAGTAACCCGCGACGTGCGGTCGATAGTGCTTTGCCACCATTGCATGACTCCATCGTGTCCGAACACGGCGTACGCAAAACCGCCGGCAACGCCAATCTCGGGGAACGGATCATCGTCGAAATTCGCGATCACCGGACGCCCTCCCCCGCGGGGGCCACGTGCAGTTGAGGCTATTTGTCGTTGTATCTCCGCATCTGGAGGATTGATATCGACCGGCCCCCAAATCACATCGCCCGTTTTCGCAGCCAATAGCCACACGAAATGCTCTTCGTCGATCACCACAATCTCTGGCGCCGGGTTGTTCGAATCGGCATCCATATCGGCGACCGCAACCTTTCCTTGCGGCAACGGGGGCCGATCTGCGTCTTCTTCAACGCGTTCCCAGAGCGGTGTTCCGTCGTAGTCATAGACCCCGTTGCTGCTCACCAATTCGAGATCAGGGTCGTCGTCCACGTCGCTAAGCACGGATTCAATGAGATTGCGCACCTTTGTGACCCGCGTACCATCGGCATGCGCGATGTTGCCTCCGACAACGATTTCGACCACCCCGTCGCCGTTCATATCGCCAAGCGCGGGGCTCTCCGCCTTTCCACAACCGACGCGGTTCGGTTCTTCATCGAATCGTCGGTAGATCGTGCCATCCGCCCGCACGATGATCATCGTTAGTGTGCTTTGCTCGCATGCGATGATCTCTGGCCCAGGTGAATCAGAAGCCACCTCCCCGATGGCGACATGCTCGACTGGCGCGACTAGATAATCCGGTTCGCTCGTCGGCCAGATCCGCTCGCCGCTGTCGCCTGATACAGCGCGGAGCACTCCGTCGACAAAAGGTTTCGCACCCGAAAACGAAGAAAACACAACGTCGGGCACGTCGTCTTCGTTAATCACCCCGTCTTCGTTGTCATCCGTGAGGTTGGCGACCATGGGCGACATGATGACTTGATCGGAACCCGGTACGACGTCTGGGTCGCCGTTCCACGCCCACTCTTCCTCGACGCGAAAACCGTCCGTTAAGGGACGATACTCGCAACGTTCCAGTATCGAAGACAAGCATTCGCCGACCGAAGTTTCACAAAAGAATCCTGGCTCGCAATCCTTATTCGAAGTGCATTTTGGTTCAGGCGTGACGCTTCGGGATGTTGCTTCCGGTTGTGAGGAACAGGCAAACAAGCACAGATACGCAAACGCGCAGATGCCAAGACGGGGACATTCGTCACTAGTCATGGGGTCGAGAAACACCTTTCAGACGCCGTTTTCTTCGCGGTTTTCGCATCTCCACGACAAAGATCGCGGCGTATAGCCCAAAGTTCTGCAACGTTCGCGCCAGCCGGCTTGGTCGATGCGTGAGACGTTCGCGGACCTCCGATACCAAGCCATTGAGCCTCATGCCGCGGCCTGCAGCCGGCATTGGTCTTGCTCTGTCGTTTCAGCCAACGGGGGTGCTGTGGACGTTGCCTCTCCCAACACGCTTGAAATTCAAGAGGAGGCAGAGATGCATCATTCAAAGTGTCAACGTAGGTTCTCACTCATTGGTGTGACCGTCACTTTCACGATCACCATGTTCGGATGCATGGTCGATGAACGAGGCGCGAGCGATCACGCGCAATCGGCGGAGCCACTGAACGCAGTGGTGGATGCAAGCCCGGTGTTTGGGGTCGTCCGACCCATCGACATCGGAAACTCGGGAGCGGCATCGAAACGGCTCGACCAAACCTACGTCAAAACACTGGTGCGCCGCGACGACGCAGGACGGGTGGTGCACCTCGCGATCATCGGTGGCGACGCGCCGACGCCGAACACCGATGAAGAAAGTCGGCTCGCCACGCTTCGACAACTGGTAAACGCGCACTATCGCGACTTCGGTCTCAGAAACCGCGACGACCTGGCGGAACTGGAGGTGTTCGCGTCGGAAGCTGGACCTTCAGACCCTGGACCCAGCGCACAAACGGTCGCAGGGTCGATGCGTTTTCCTCGCCAGGAAGGCCTTGGCGTCGAGCAGAGCTATCGCGACGTACGAATGGGTCAAGGAACCCTCTGGGTGGAGTATCTGGACGGTGCGATGGTTGTTGTCTCGGGAAGATTCTATGCAGAATCCGAGGTACGCGATCGCATCGATGCAGTGTTGGACGGCCACCCGGTGACGTACGAAGCTGCGAAACAAAGCGCGGCCGAAGCCTGTACTCTCGCCGACGAAGCGACGCATTCAAAGAATCGCCTGACCCATCAACTCTTCTATCTCCGCGGACTCGTGCATTACGCCTTCGTCTGCAAAGACAGCGGCGAAACAGTGGGCGTGGACGCATCGTCAGGCGAGGTACTGTGGAAGCTATCGCATCTCGCGCATGATCTGCGCTGGAGCCCACAGAGGCTCGGGGTACGCACCATCAAACGAGGCATTCCATTTTGGGGGGTGAACTCTGGATGGTCGCCGAAAACGCAAAATATTGGTCAAGCATGGCTTCCTCCCGCCCCGGGATGGAGACCGCCCGCAAACCAGTTGGATCAACGGCTGGAACTCGACACTGTGCCACTTCCGGTCGACCGCATTCAGGCTGTAGGAGGCTGCTTCTTTGGCCTGAGCACGAACCGGCAGGATAGTTGCGATAGCCTCTTGCGCCGATGCAAGCCAGACACGTGGAGCCTCCATGCGCCGCTGGTGGTCGATGGAGCATCAGGCGTTGCGGTGATGGAATTTTCACCGCAGTGTTCGGCGACAACGCTTTCGATGATCTCGCGATCGAGCAGGCCATCATTCGACTACAGCAGCACATTCGCCGAGGTATCCCGGGTCGCGCAGTTTCTCCAGCAGTCCGAGTTTCATGTGATGGCGTCGCGACGACCGGCCGCCCCGAAGCTACGAGTGAAGTACGACGTGCACACTCGTGGCAATGCTTGCGGTAGCAAAGACTACTACGACCACGTGAACGAAACGGTCTGCATGGATACCGCTGAACCATACAATCCCTGGTATCTGCCCATTCACGAATTTGGCCATTTCGTACGGGATATGTATGGGCAAAATCCAGGCTTTCCTCCAATACACGGTTGTCACTATTGGGCGGCGCACGAAGGCCATGCAGACGGGTTTTTGTTGATGACGGAGCACTTTCGTCAAAACCCAAACCGCCTCGAAGGCACGCCGAACTACGAAGTAAACATGGCACAGCTGTTGCGGAGTGGCCCAGGCGAGGCATTGTTGACCGGCCTGGAACACGTGGGAATCGCCCGGCCGAACACCGAGCTCAGCTCGGAACTTCTTCAAGCAGATGTCAATATCGAGTGCAGGCAAGTCACGATCCCCATTCCGACGCCAATTCTGTTCGGCACTCCTCCACTCCAGGCTCCAGTTTTTATCCCAATCAAAATTCCTGTCCCTGGTTCTCGTGAGCACTACTACTACGGGAAAGTCATCTCCCAGATCTTATGGAAGCTTCTGCTGAACCGAAAGTGCGTCTTCGATCAAGAAGACACATGCAGTCGGGCGGAAAGAATCTTGACAAGCATGAGCGATCGCGAGGCCGCTGAGTGGGCCCGCGAGGCGTTTACTTTTTCTCAAAAATCGACCCACCTCCGCGACTATCTGGCCTCGATGCTTACCCACTATCTCGTCACTGGATTCTTGTCGGGTTCATACCTTGCTGAGAATTCTCAAGACCTAGAGCGGCTTGTCGAGGCATTCGCGGAGCACGGAATCACGATTCAATAGCTCCGCGGGCTTCCTCAGTGGTGACGGTTCGGACACAGTCCGGGAGTGCCATCGGTGACCACGAACATGCCGAAGCGAGGAAAGCTCGATTGGTTCACCCAGTCGGGATGGCATTCGTCGCAGCCGACGGTGCCATCCTCGCTGACGTAGCTCTCCGGTCGGTACCCTTGCGGGTTCGCCACGGAATAGTCTTCTGCGCGCATGGAGAGTTCGAGAGCGGAGCCCTGGTAGTATCCTTCGATGAGATTCGGAAACGTTTCGCTACATAGGTCGAGCGCATTTCGAATCTGGTAGCGACGACCTCGCTCAAACCCGAGCTCCGCGAGGTCGATGGACGCGGTGGGCGACCGGCTGGGGTTCCACACCAAGACGTGGCCTCGTCGAGGCGCATCAACGCTGGGCACGTATTCGACGATATCTGCCGACGCATCCATTTCGCCGAACGTCATCGTCGACTCTCGGTCGAACCCTTGCGACTGCCAAAACGAAAACGGCCGGTTTCCCGACATCCCGGCGGGCGAGAAGATATTGAACAGCTTGCCTAGGAACGAACCCGTGTAGAAATAGTGGTTGTGGTTCCAATGCTCCGCTCCGGAGAACCCCTGCGGAGGCGTCCACTTGAGGAAAGCAGGCCATCGGTCGTCGGAGCTGGCCTGAAAAAAGTTTCGTTTGATGTCGGGGGTGCGCCACTGGGCGAAGGATAGGTAGCCGCCTCCCTCGTCGCTGATGAAGCGGTTGTCATGCATCACGAGGTCTTGATAGGGAACCGCGCCCTGCCCTACCGCAACGCGACCCAGGCCGTAGTTTCGTCGCAATTCATACGCACCAAGTTCGCAACGGCTGGTGGGTCTAAGCTTCAAAGAAAACGCAAAATCTCCGGCCGATGGCGAATCAAGAAGGCCATTTTTTTCGAATCGGATCTTTCCGTTTTTCGGAAGGCTCCCGTCCGGCAACGTGCCGCATTCTTGGCCGATGAGAACTTCATTCGCGAAGTTGTTGAAGAGCAGATTCCCATAAACAACCGTTTGCTCGCTCTCGAACGCGGGAAACTCGCGAACCACGTTGGGCACTCGCATGCCGCACCCGTGCCCTCGGTCCCCCGGAGTATCAAACCCATTGTTGTAGATGATATTGCCGCGAATCGTCTCGCGATCGCCGTGACCATTGGTCAGCAACCCGCAGACCGTATCCCGCACCACGTTGTGAATCACTTGAATCCCATCGCCCGCGGTTTCTGCCGAGTCTGTTTTGGGCTGGCCCACGATCGCAATGCCGTTTCGAAGCTGGGTGTCGCGCCCACGAGGGTCTCGCGAGATGCGCGTGCCCGCGCTGTTGGTAATCGTGAATCCAACCAGCCGCAGCCAACTCCCCTTGAGGTTGAGCCCGTCATCTAAGACGACATGGTCTCCGGGATAGGGTTTGAGGGTGATGCTGCGGTCGATGCCATTCAGCGGCGGCGCTCCGCGAAGCGTAACGTCTGCCGAGCGAAAACCCCCACCGTCGCCATAGCGCCCTTCCACGAAGCAAATCTGAGCCCCTGGAGCGACCGACGTGGCGCGAAATGCTTCCTCCGCCGTCCAAGGCTCAGCAGAGCTTCCCGTTCCGCCACCCGGCGCATCCGCCGCTACGTAGTGGTCGCAAGCGCCGCAAAGCGTACCGAGCTTTCGCGACGTCACGAGAAACACCCCGAAGCGCGGCAGAGTGAGCGGCTTGATGATGCCCGGGTGGTGGGTCGACGCGTCGTCGTACCCGATGGGCTCCGCCTGAGACCAGCCATGCATCGGAACCGACGCCTTGGCTCCTCTGCGATAGGTTCCGACGATGGGGTCATCCCCACACAGGTTTTGCACGTTCCAGATTTCGTATTGCTCGCCATCTTGCGAAAAGCCAAGCCTCGCGAGGTCGACTTCGATTCGATCACGACCCTCCCAGTTGAACACGGTGATGAGCCCTCTCCGAGTCTCCTCGCGATTTTCTCGAATCAGCACCGTATTTTCGGTCGGCCTCGCGCCTCCACCAAAGAAGACAGTCTCGCGATTCCCTCCTTGCGTTTCATTTCCCGGAAACCCGTCCGCCTTGAACTCTCGCCAGCCAGGATTGCCTGAAAAGCTGAAGCGACGAACATGGCCGGACGCGTCGAGCACACGAAACGGCATGGCATCCGCGCCACCCCAAACATAGGTATTCGCCTCCCACTCGCTGCGTACTGCGGGCTTGGAGAGGTCCTTTTCGCTGTACTCCAGAAACGTTGTGCTTCGAGACGGAACTCCTGGCGTCGCTGAAGTGGCCGGCTCGGTATACACGCGGTTGAATCGAAACACTTGGGCTTCGCCCCAGTTCCACAAACCCATGAAGTTCCCGCGCCGGCCCACGATGACATTCCGGCTCGCGGTAAGGGTTTTGTTGACCCGCCGTGGGTAGCCAAGCTGCAAGCGGCCATAAACCGCGTTCTCACGAAACATGAGATGTTCTGCTGGGCCCCGGATCCGGAGGCTCTGATGAATCGCGACATTGCCTTCGAAGGCGGTTTCTCCGCCCAGCGTTCCGAGATCGACACTGAAGGCAAAGTTGTTCCACGCAACGTTGTCCTGAACGACCGCTCCCAAGCCGCTCCCGTGAATGCCGCGGCCTTGACCGTGATCCGGCGCGTCCCAGCCGTTGTTGTAGACCACGTTTCCGTAGACCACGTTGTCTGATGCACGGTCGTTGGCGAGGTCGATCCCGAAGGTGCCAGTGTCGTGAACAACGTTGTTGATCACCTGAATGCCCGAGCCATCCATGATGATGCCTTCAAGTCGCTCAATATCGTCCGGTGGATGCACCGCGCTTGCGTCGCTCCGCCGCTGGGGATGGGTGTTGGTCACCTCGAAATCTCGAATCACGACCCAGTTCGCCGCAACATTCATCGATCCGTTGATGGTGACGTGCTCGCCATGCACGGGACGAAAGACGACCGGGGCGCCTCGCCGGCCATGAATCGCTAGCCGAAACGATTGCCGACCGCCCATCCCATAGATGCCGCCTCGAAGGCACACCGTGTCGCCCGGCGAAACCGGCAGATGCCCGTCAAGATCCTCAACAGCCCAAGGACGTTCGAAGGTCCCATTCCTGTCTGACGACGTTGATGCATCGGGCGCAACATAATGGTCGCATACGAATTCATGCCTATCTCCAATCGAGGCGTCTGAGCTCGTTGATTGAGACCACTCGGTGTGCCGGGCGCGAATCGATAGCTCAACGCCAAGCTCGGAAGGCGTGTCTCTACGATCTACGTCTGAAGCGCAGGACCATGCTCCCGAGAGCCCCCCGAGCATGGAAAGAAAAAAGAAATGGCGTCCGCATCTGGAGAATACTTGGGGTACGCGCGAGAAAAGAGATGAGCGTTGCATGCAACGCGAGTGCGCAAGCTCTGTGCCACCCGTCCGCATGCATGCACAAACTCGCATATTCTTGCGGAAGCGTCGCGATGAACGCTTATCCGACACATCCATCCCTGATTCAGCCGAGGCCAAAACGGCGCGATGGGCGTCGGAATTTCTGACGCGCTGTCTGAAATTCGAACTCCCTTTCGCGGTTCGCGCTCTACCCTCTCCACCGAAACACCACCAATCACGTACCGAAAACGCCTCGCGGAGGTTGGCATGTCGGATGCACCGGCTGTCGCGCGACCGCTAGCAAAGAAACGCGAGGCCTTCGATGACCACGACCCGTGACGCATCACTCCATCTAATGTTCTTTTGTCTGAGCGCCTGTGCGCTCGACTCCAATCACCCCAGCGATAAATCGCAAGAGCACCCAAACCACAGTGTCGCTCCGCAATCCGCGACTCTCCTCGAACACGAATTTTTCGATCGATGCACCTCTGGTCAGATGGCCTACAGCATCAAGATCAACGCTCTTCTGAGTTCCGTCGTGCGGTCGAATGCATTTGCGCAGTGCGTGGCTGCGGTCATGAATCGCAGTGTCAATATGACCATCGAAAACACGCCGCGATGGTTTGGCCCTTACGAACCGTGCGTCAACGGTGCCGGGGATCCTCCCGTGTCGGACGCCGCGCATAGCGAGCCTCGACCTTTCCAGATCGCTCGTGCGCTCACCGCGGCACGCACACGCATGACCTTCATGCACCGCTGCGTTCCCGCAAACTCATGCCCCACGCCGACGCCGAACGGTTCCTGCGCTCTCGGCATCGGCGGGATTAATGGTGCCTCGCACATGTGGCACAGCGCATCCCTCGAAGACGGCCCTGGCGTTCAATACGCGCCCGGGGTCTATGTCATCCTGCACGAGCATCTTCATAACCTCGGTTATTGGCATGAATGCAATGGAACGAACGCAGACCAAGCCATCACCAATATTGTTGGCGCATGTGCGGCAAACGTCGTTGTGCAGTCACAGTCCGCCTGTCGCGCTCCAACCGAAGAGCTGAACGACTGCGACCTCGCGCGCGGAAAGGAAATCGTTCGCACGTGGAGCGCAAACGCTGCCGACGGAACCCCTCAGGCGAGCGGACCGTGCGAATGCGTGAGTGGACGAGCGCATCCCGTGCGAGCGCGCGACGAGTTCGGACATTCGGTCGCGGTAGGAGATTTCAACGGCGACGGGCGAGACGATGCCGCGGTCGGGGTTCCAGGAAAAGAGACCGGCGCTGGCGTGATCGATGTCTTTCGGGGTTCAGACCTTGGGCTCATCCATTGGCACCGCATCAGCCAACGCAGTCTCGGAATGACGCCTCGAGATTGGGACGCGATGGGATTCTCGCTCGCGGCGGGTGACTTCAATCGCGACGGAGCAGACGACCTGGCGATTGGAAGCCCCACCGAAGATATCGGCGTATCCCAAGACGCCGGGCGCGTTGTCGTAGTTCCCGGATGCCGAGCCAACACATTCGATTGCCCTGGAGCGCGCGACGGGCTTCAGGCAACGTTCGCCCAGCACCTAACCCAATCGGTTTTGGACCGAGACGAAGCAAACGATCGCTTTGGCTGGTCGCTGGCAACCGGAGACTACGACGGCGACGGCGCCGCCGATCTAGCCGTGGGCGCACCGTTTGAAGACCTCGCGCAATACGACACGGTGGGCGCGGTTTACGTCTATCGAGGTCGTGCTTTTGCAAGCCTCCGGACCCGAAACTTCGTCCGCCCCGCGACCCAGATCACCATCGGAAATCAACAAGACCATGGCCAATGGTTCGGCGCGTCGGTGGCATTCTTTAACGGCAATGGCGACAACCGCGACGAGCTCGCCATCGGCATCCCCGGGCGGTGGCAGGGTCGCGGAAGCATCGTGCTCGCCGACGTCGCGTTCGACCCTTCGACGAGACGCACGTCGGCCGCACTGGTCGACCTACACTACGGAGCCAACGCGCCTTCAAACGCGAATTTCGGGTGGTCGCTGGCCAAGGGTAACTTCCGCGGAGGCCCCGAAGAAGATCTCGCAATCGGCGCGCCCAACGCGTGGTCACACGGCGCAGTCTTTACGCTAGAGGGTCGCCCAGATTGGTTTCCTTCATCCATGAGACAGGTCCGCGCAAGCAGCCATCGACCGGGGCGCGGCGACCTTTTTGGCGGATCGCTTGCGTTTGTTCCGCGAGGAAGCGCTCGAGGATACGGCAGCTTGGTCATCGGAGCGCCGCGATGGAGCGCCCCGCGGAACCCATCGGCGAATCCCGGGCGAATCCTGATGACCGTCACCACGGGAACAGACACGGTGACCGTGCTGGACAGCGAAACACAAGCAAGCCTGAGGAGCTACTCCGGACACCCCGCGTGTCCCCAATTTCCAATCGAAGATGGCAACTGGATGACGTGTCCCATCGATTCACCCAGAATGCTCGACGTTGAAGGCGAAGGCGAGCTCGGGAGAAGCGTCGCGGTGGGCGACTTCAACGGTGACGGGTTGTTCGAAATCGCAGCCGGCACACCGCTCGACGGCGTGCCCGACTTTCCCAGCGGGCAATACTACCGAACCGGATCGCTGCACATTTTTCCAAGCCTCCGAGCTCGGCGCTCCGGTCGCTATCCTGCTGGCAGCCGGATGCGTCTCGATCAGACATCCGCATTTCACAGCGACTAGATTTCACAGCAACTAGCGCACAGTCCCTGATCGCGGACTACTGGAACTCGTTCGGCGCACACTGAGCAGTTGCAGACGGCGACGCGCACATGTACCTACTGCTTTTAATGATCGGTGCTACGAAACAGGTCCTCTGACTGTGGACCACGAAGACCTCGTATACGAAGCGCGGCAGCCCGAACAACAGGAACGGAGCGTCCTGCACGAGCAGGCTGAGCGATGCAATCAGGTCGCGTACGAACGGGTAGATCGAATTCAGCCGCACGGGTTCTTCTTCGGGCTGCATCCCGACACGCTCAGAGTTTCGCACGTGAGCGCCAATGTAGTTCAGCTGCTGGCCCGCGATCCTCGGAGCTGTATCGACACGCGACTAACGGACTGGATCGAAGAAAGCGAAGTACCGCGGCTCAAGAATCTGCTCGGCCATGGCCACGACTGGAATCGCGTCCCCCAGGTGTTCGGCCAACTGGTATGGAACGCGTCGCTGGGAATGAACCCGACGAGCTTTCTTGCATTTCGTTCCGCCGATCTTTTGTGTCTCGAATGCGATGATTCAAACAACGGCTTTCGCGCCGCCGATTTGGTTGCACGAGAACACCGAATCTCCGCGGACCTTACCCGAACGCCGCTCAACATCGACGACCTATCGATGACGATCGCGGAGGGGATTCGTGACCTCAGTCAGTTCGACCGCGCCTACGTGCTCCGCTTCGACGATGGCGACCATGGTTTCGTGTGCGGAGAATCCAACAACGGAATCCTGCCCAGTCTCTTGCACCACCATTTTCCATCCAGCGATATCCCTAAAATAGTAAGGTCTCTCTATTTGGAATCGCGATTTCGGATGATTCCCCGAGTGGACTACGAGCCGATCCCAATTCTTGGCTCCCACGCTGCGGACTCACCGCTCGATCTCACGTACTCAGTGTTGAGAGAAACCGCCAAGTCGCATAGCGTGTATCTTCGCAACATGGGGGTGAACGCGACCGCTTCGTTTTCCGTTGTCATCTCAGGAAAGCTCTGGGGTTTGGTCGGCGTTCATTCGAAGGATGCGCAAAGCATGGCATTCGAACAGTTAGCGATGTGTCAAAACGTCGTGGAGTTGTTTTCTCGTCACATCGCGTGGGCCCGAGAAGAGAAGCAACGACGTCATCAAGAGCGGACGCTCGCCAGCGTGTCCAACGCATTGAGCATATCGTCGTCATACTTGATCGGCGGCGACCCAGGCCATTTGTCAGCCGATGAGCTCCAAGGCACCATGCTGAATTTGGTCGATGCGGACGGGTTCGCCGTCTACTCCCTTCAAGCGCCCATCATGTTCCAGGAGCAGCTCGGAGAGTTCGCGGGGACGGTGCTCGCACATGTGATCCGCACGCAGCTGGAGAGCCAGCACTCGTTCGTGACGACATCGCTTGGACGATACGATCCGTCGCTCTCGGAAGTCGCGTCCAAGATCAGCGGAGTTCTCGTCTTGCCTTTCGACGACTGTCTCATGGTTTGGGTACGTCGAGAACAAATTCGGAATCAAGTATGGGCGGGTAATCCGGACGGTCACCGCGCCGAAAACGACGAAGGTATGCTTGGCCCGAGAACGTCGTTCGAAAGCTGGCAGCAACTAGTTCGGGGCACATCGCAACCGTGGCGGCGTGGAGAACTGAGAGCGGCAACGATGTTTCGGGATGCTTTGCTGGTCCAACAGAAACGGTTGCTCGCAGACCAAGCACGGCGGCAGAGCGAAGAAGCAAATCGCGCGAAAACGATTTTTCTCGCCAACATGAGCCATGAGCTAAGGACGCCGATTCACGCCATCATTAACTTCGCCCGGCAAGGGCTCGAAGACTTGCGACGCAGCGCGCATGGCGATCTCGAAGAACACTACACCGACATTCGACGAAGCGGTGATCGCCTGCTGTTGTTGGTGAACGATTTGTTGGAGCTCGGCCGACTCCAATCGGGCAAGGTTGAACTCGATCTCGAGCCGCATTCGATCACCACCGTGATCGAAGAGTCTTGGAAAGAGCTTCGCAGCAAAGCTCAGGAAAAGCAGATTCAGCTCACGCGTACGTTCGACGTCGACGAGCCGCTCATGGTGGACCGAAAACGGATGGTGCAGGTCGTGGTGAACCTGCTGTCCAACGCGATCAAATTCGCAGACGAGCGAACCTCGATTGAGGTCGCCGTGAGACGCACGATTCGAGACGAACGTCGGGGGGTACTGGTTTCCATCGAAGATGAGGGACCGGGCATCAACCCCCAAGATCTTGAGAAAATTTTTGGCAAGTTTTACCAAAGCAGTCGTACTCAGCGTTCCGAGGGCACGGGCCTTGGGCTCGCAATCTCTCGGGAAATCGTGAGTGCTCACGGTGGCACGATCTGGGCAGAAAACCGCTCCAAGCGAGGCGCAAAACTGTGCTTCGAGATTCCTTGTCGCGAACACGGTACCCCCGAAGCCAAGGAGAACTAAACATGCGTGCGTTGCTGGTAGATGATGATGAGTTGAACCTGAAGATTCTTCGTCGAGATCTACAGCGTGAAGGCCACAACGTAGCCTGCGCAGAAAACGGCGTTCAGGCGCTCGAGCTTCTGGAGAAGGATAAACGCTTCGACGTCATTCTTCTCGATCGGATGATGCCTGAGATGGATGGCATGCAGGTTCTCGAACAACTGCGTGCAGACAGTGTGCTCAGCCATATTCCAGTGGTCATGCAAACCGCGGCGGCTGCGAGCGACCAGGTTCGTGAGGGGATTGAAGCCGGCGTATTCTACTACCTTACAAAACCCTTCGAGAAAGGGTTGATGCTCGCGGTGGTTTCTCGCGCCGTGCAACATGCCGAGCAGCTGCGAAAAGTCGATCGAAAAGCTGACGAGTATCGAGACCACGCGAAACAGCTCAGGGACGGTATCTCCCTCTTCGAACACTGTGCGCTCTCGTTCCGAACGCTTTCCGAAGCTCGAAAAGCGGCGTTCGCGGTCGCGCAATGTTTTCCCGATCCGTCGCGGGTGGCGTACGGCATTCACGAGCTCATGCTCAACGCGGTCGAGCACGGAAATCTTGAGATTAAGTATCAGGAAAAAACGAAGCTGATTCTATCAGGAAAGTGGCAAGAAGAAATCGAGCGCCGCCTCGGGCACGCTGACTACGAAACAAGAATCGCGGCCGCAGAGTACTATCGGCGAGGCTCAACGCACGAACTCGTCATCCGAGACGAAGGCAACGGGTTCGACTTCGAAAGCTTTCTCGAACTCTCCCCCAATCGAGCCGCCGATCCCAACGGGCGAGGCATCTTCTCCGCGCGGACCATCAGCTTTGACGAGCTTGAATACCAAGGATGCGGCAACCAGGTGGTATGCCGGGTGAACTTGACCTCCTGAGCGAAACAGCCGGGTCTAAGCGATCCTGGATGCGAATCTCAGCTGCTTGCTGCCAATCCCAGGCTGCATGCCGCTATACGACACTGGGCGCACGTCGCATTCGGTAGCTCCGAGCTCGGAGCCCAATAGGGCTTCGATGGCATTGGATACGCTCAGCGCGTCTTGGCAATTCGCATCAGGGACCCAGTCAATGAAGAGTTTTTCCGCCCGCTGATGTACGCGGTAACGAAGCAGCGGGAAAGGTTCGAGAAGTCGCGCCAATTCTCGAGATTCGGTAGTGCGGCCACCAAGCTGGAAGGCGCGGCATTCTTTGCCGAAGAGCTCGGTGATGGTTTGACCCTCAAAACCGCAATCGCAGCGAGTCCGAACCACGGTGGCCCAATCACCGGTTCGATAGTTCACCAGCGGAACGCAACGGTTCGCAGGGTTCGTCACCAGTAGTTCGCCGGTTCCTTCATCCCTTGCAACCCCATCTCGACCGAGCACCTGAAGATGCACGGTGTGCGGCATGACGTGGTGCCCTCGCTTGAACGAGCATTCGGTCGCGATCAGCCCGCATTCAGTCGAACGATATTCGCTGTACACAGGACAACGAAACCATTCTTCTAGATACTCACGTTCGTCATCGTGCAGATTTTCCCCGCCCACCAAAATAATAGTCGGCCGAATCGTTGTCGGGTCGGGGGGAATCAACGCGTCTATCTCTGACAGATACCGAAGCACGCTCGGCTTTCCTGACAGAATCGGCACAGGCTCTGTTCGAAGAAATTGCACGAGCGTTCGGTCGCATAGCGGGCTGCGACCCAATCGACGACCTCGAAGCAAGGAGAGATTCATGCCCGGAAGAAATAGACTTTCTTCTTTCCAGTGGAGGTAGTTCTGCACGTGCACTACGCCCGTCTTCCCAGGACGCAGCTGAGATGCGATGCGTCGTTCGCTCGACGACCATCGCTCGTATCCGTAAAGATCGAATCCATACCAAGAGACCGCGTCTCGAGGAATTCTTATCGATTTGCGATTCGTCGTTCCCCCCGTGAATCGATGCTGCACCTGCGCATTTCGCAGGTTTTCCGAATGCATCCGAGTGCCTTCGCGCACCAAGTCGTCGCGAGACAGGAGAGGAAAATCAGAAAGATCGGGAGTGTTTGAAAGGGTCTTCAGCGAATCTCGATAGTACGGAACCGTGCTCGCGGCATAGCCAAGAAACTCTTCCAAGGCGTCTCGCTGAGCCAGCCGAGCCATCTGCTCATGCCAACCGCGATATCCTTCGAGCGCGATGGCAAGCAGGTGAACGAGTTTCACCCTCGATGTATCGGATGGGAGAGGCAATGGGCCCAGCATGTCGTGATCCGAATCGCCTGTCGCAATCCTATTCATTGAGGTGCTCTGCTCCATCGAGAGACACAGCTTTACCAAAAGACACAGTGGCACGACATGGCCAGCGCACGCCGGCCACATCGCACCATCCAGTTATGCGGTTGTGCCTGAAATTGGGCTCAGTCCGGCGTTTGACAACCCGCCGTTCAACGCGCGCATCTCGCTCTCACTCAGCTCCGACCGTAGATGCTCGAGAAGGAGCTCCGCCCGACGAATGCCATCGTGATGCGTACCCTCGGTTTTGCTGGAAACGTCTCTCTTTTTTGAAAACACGTATTCTTCCTTCCTGACGCCAGATGCCTATAGCTCGGCGTCTCGCCATGGGAACCATCGTCGATGCTGCCTTGCAAGGGAGGCATCATCTTCCAACAAAAAGAACCGATATAAACCACCGACGCTGTTCAAACTACAGGCGCTATGAAACGCGACGCGGATATTGCCGAAACGCGAGAAACGAGGCAGTCTCTTTCCGTGCCTGAGCGAGCAAGTACACCAAGCGATGTTCCCTCGTTACTGACTGAGCTTCAAACCCGTCTTGTCCGGCTAAGCCCAAAGCTTCAGCGAGCTGCCCGGTTTGTTTTGTCGCAGCCAGAAACCGTCGCCGTAAAATCAATGCGAAAGATTGCCGAAGACTCCGATGTCCACCCCACTACGATGCTCCGCTTCGCACGAACCCTCGGTTTTTCGCGATACGAAGAGTTTCGCGAACTATTCCGCGCTCACTTTGCGCACACTCCACCTGAGCGTCTTCGAATCTCGGACGAACCAACGGTCGTGCACCACGGCGTGCTCGACGCAAATCATGTGCATCGAATTGCGGATCGCGTTCGCGGGCTAGCCAGCCCCGACATGTGGACGCGGATTCAGACAACGGTGTCGCGAATCCAAGCGAGCCGCCGAACGTTCGTGGTGGGGAGTCGTGGCGGTTTTCCGGCCGCGTTTACGCTTTGGCAGATGACGCGAGTCTTCGGAGAGAAGATTCGTCTCATTCGTGACCTCGCCAGCGCCACCGACGACGAACTTTCGGAACTTTCTGCCGACGATCTTCTCGTTGTCGTCGATGTGTTTCCTCGAGGGAAGTTCGTTGAATCGGTCGTGGACCACGCAGTCGGAGCAGGCTGCGCAGCGATTGCGATCACCGATAGCGCGCACTCTCCACTCAGCACGATGGCACGGTCACGACCGCTCATCACCGCATTCGAAATTGAGGGCTCGATCGCTCCTCATGCCGTCGATTTTGCCACCGCCACCGCGTTCGTTCAGCTCGTAGCGCAATGCTGGCTGGCACAACATGGCGAACGGGTGCTGGCGCGCGTCGGAACGCAAACGCCTCGCCGTTCGGAACATCGGACAGATGCCGCCAAAGCCCAAACCACCGACGCCATCAGCCGACAGTCTACCGAACAGCCATCTCGCGTAGCGCTTGAGGCAGAAAAAACCCTCGCCCATATTGAAGCTCAGCTTCGTACAGCAGGTGGCCCGCGGGAGCAGGCGCAGCCTCAGAGTTTTGCGATGTCATGACGTCAACGCCAAAGGCATCGCACCCGTAAACCCATGATCTCTGATTCGCTTCCGCTCGATACCCCGCCCGCGAAACTCGCCCACGACCTGAGAATCGCAATCGACGGCGCTCGATGCTGGCACGAGCGATGTGCTCAGCTCGCCCAGCCGGGCGCACTCGACCGGTTTCTCGCCCGCGCAGCCCGAACTGTTCCCTTCTACCGCGCTGAGATCGCGCCGAACAACAGCACAAAGGGATTTACTCTCAAAGATTTTCCGCCGATCGATCGCAGCCACCTCGAACATCACAGCAGCGCGTTTATTTCTGAAGATCCGTCGACACCTTGTGTGCAGCGTCGGCGGACCGGAGGGACCACCCGACCCGCTCTCGAAGTGCATCGCGACGCTGGGGGATGGCATGCGTCCGATCCGCTTATGTACGAATGGATCGCGTCTCGCTACGAAACAGTCCGTCGCGAGCTGAGCGACGGTGATTTGCTCGCGGTGCACGCTCACAACTATCTCTACTGGCGCAACGAATCGGTCATACATGCCAACTTACATCAAGCGCATGTGCGCATCCGAAGAATCGGTCGCAGCCCACGAGCCGACCGAGCGCTCATCGCGGAGCTGATGCAACTTAGGATCCCCGTGCTCTCTGCCAAACCGAGTTGCCTACGAAACATCATCCAGCTCAGCGAGCTCATCGGCGATGGCCAAGTTCGGGTATCCCCAACGCTCGTGGCATGCGGCGGGGAGACTCTCTACGAAGACGAACGCACCGCGCTCGAACAGTCATTCGGCTGTCCCGTGGGGAACTTCTATTTGTCCGCCGAAGCAGGCTTTCTCGCTGGCGAATGCCCGTACCGGGAGGGCTTGCATCTGGTTCCACACGTCGCACGCGTCTTGGTGCGCCGCCCAGATGGTGAACTTTGCGAAGAAGGCACAGGTGAGCTCGTCATCACGAATCTCGCCAACTGGCATACGGTGCTGATCAACTACCGAACTGGCGATCATGTTCGCCTCGAACACGTTTCGTGCCCCTGCGGCTATTCCGGCCCCACGATTCGCGAATTGCCAGGCCGAGAACCGATAGCATTTCCAACTTCGAGCGGTTGCGTCTCGACTCAGGATTTGTCCGCAATCGTATCCGAGTTCCCGGTAGCACATCATCAAATTACAAAACGCAGCGATGGTTCGTACGCTTTTCGATGGGCCGCTGATGCTGAATGCGCAAACTTGGTCGATGTCGCGCGACTACTCGAAAAAGCCCTGAGGGCCAAGCTCGGTGCGTACGAGACTCTGCACATGGAATACGTCAGCTACGGAGACTTTGTCGCCGCGCCCGGTGCGAAAATGTGGCGATACCGCATCGAGCCCCAGTAGATAGCCGCTCCAAGCGCCAGAGCGATCCCTCCCGATGCGAGCTGCTGTCGGCTCGCCTGCGTGAGCAACAATAAACAAACGCACATTGCAATCACCGATGCGGTACGAGCAAAGGGAATCGCCGCTGTCTCGTGACGCAGGAACGGAGGATGGCGACGAAATACCCATACCGAAAGGCACACCGGAACATACTGGGCGACGCGAGCGACGACGCTGATGATCGCAAGCTGTTTGAATGATGAGCTAAGCGCCAGCCCGATGGTCAACAGGGCCGTCACCGCGATCGACGCCGCCGGCGTTTTGTATACAGAATGAACTGCGCCGAGCTTCGCGGGAAGTTCACCGCGCTGAGCCATAGCGAAAAAGGCGCGTGGCACGACAACCGCCTGCCCCGCGGCATACCCGAACGTCGAAAGCATCACACATCCGGCAACGAATATGCCTCCCGTATCGCCGATCGCCACCGTCGCCGCATCGGATAGAGGGTTTTGGGAACCTGCAAGGCCCTCCCACATGCCCAGCGCTACGGCGTGCGTCGTAAGGTACAAGGCCGACACGATGGCCATGACCGAAAGCAGCGCGCGCGGTACTGCACGCTGAGGCGATAGCACCTCGCCAGCTGGAATGACCAGAGACTCGAAGCCGACGAACATATAAAACGCAATCAGAACCGTCTCTCCAAAACCGCCCCATCCGGACGGTGCCCACGGAACAAACCGCGACGAGCGCACAAACAGCAACCCTGCGCCAACGAATATTGCCAGCGTGACAATTTTTGCGGCACCAAACCATGTAGACACGCGAGCTCCCAGTTTGCTCCCGAGAATATTCACCCACGAAAGCCCACCCACCAGCACGGTGAGCACCCACGCATGCATCATCCCGTGGCCCACCTGGGGCACGAAATAGGAAAGCGCCAACACAAACCCATTGGCGTTTGCGGCGAAGACCAACACGCGGGTCACGCACGTCATCCACCCCACCTCGAAACCCACGAAACGACCAAACGCAGAACGCGCATACAAATAGGCACCACCGGTGTCTTCGAAATGGCGACTCACATCAGCGAACGAAATGGTCACGAAAAAAGCCAGCAGCCCCGCCGCGACGACCGCGACCAAAGAGGCCGGCCCCATGCGCTGAGCCAGTACCCCCGGCAAAAGAAAAATGCCCGAACCGATCACTCCATTGACGCCGAGCGCGACGACGTCGGAGGACGATAGCCGTCTATCCATTGTGGAGGAGCGCACGAAGGCGGGCACTATACGCACAACGCCAGCGCAGGCAAGGCCGGTCGCGTAAACCAGGCCTCCCATCGCCGCACTGACTTCGCACCTCATTCTAAGAATCGCAGAATCCATGCTGCAGAGCAGACTGAGCACAACTCGGGACAACTTCCCGCGCTGTTGCACTGCTCTGCCCACAAAACGCCGCGTTTTCAGGCTCTACCTCCAAGGCACGAACCTTGCCCAAGAGAGCCGACAGAACCGAGAGAAGCGGGCTCATGCCTTGAACTCAGTGTGAACCCCGCGACCACTATGGAGGCAACTATGAACCGACAACATCAGCCCACGCACCACCGGCTCGTGAACACTCTATCCATTGCAATCGCCGCGGTCTTGCTCGCGACGGCTTGCTCAAACTCCAAACTCGGCATGCAGAAGTACGACGATGAAGACCCGGCTCTGACCGAGGATGACGGAGGCAGCGATGTTCCGATCATCGGGGATGAAGAATGTGCCACGGTATGTGTCGAGGCGACCGCGCGATTCGCGGTGCTCGCGGAAGGCGACAACGCCTGCACTTTGGATTGCGGCGTAGATATCGGCATGGGTTTCGACGGAGAAGCCAGCCTTTCTATCCTATGGTCGATTCTCGATTTGGATGGCGACGGCGACTTTCAAAACGGCGGGAGCTGCGACCTCACACTCGAATGCTCGACCCCCTGCCAAAGCCTCTTCACCGAATGCGTAGAGCTCGACATCGACGACGCCGAACATACGGAGGCCTGCTTGGAGCAATTCACCGAGTGCCAGGTCGACGAGCAGTGCGCCCTCGCCCAAGACGAATGCCTCATCCAAGCCGGACTCACCAAGGATTCATGCTTGGATTCAGGCTACGCGCCTGATTACTGCCAAGATATCTATGACGACGCAGCCACGGTTTGCGGATGCCTCTATGTCGCATGCACCGCGGGAGACGATGGCCTCGAATGCAACGAAGAAAACCTTCCCGCCCTGCCACCTCTCCCTGCGCAAACCGGACCGACGACCTGGAAAATAGAGCGCGCATTCCTCGACGCCCAGCTCGCGCGCATTCACGGCATCGAGAACCAAGTCTTTTTGATGCCGAGCTTGGATTCCCAAAAACAGATCAAAGGTCTCGAGATGCAGTCCATTCGCCGCGGTGATGTCCTGTCGTCGCTCGGCTTCCGCAACGGCGACGTGCTGCGTTCGATCAACGGACACTCGTTCGTCGGTCTTCAACAAAAGCCGTGGGTCATCATGGACCTGATGAACGCCCGAGAAATCGAAGTCGTCATCGAACGACGCGGGCAACTCCGCCGACACCGCTACCTCGTAGTCAAATAGACACACAGGTCCGCGGTACGGAATCGTGGAAAAGAATGTGTAACGAGGGGGCGTTTCGAAATTACCGAAACGCCCCCTTGTTCCGCGTGCATCGCGCGAGCTCTCTTGCGGATGCGCTACCCTTGCCCGACAACTGTAAGCGTGATCTTTCTTTCGTGCGGGGCGAGGCGATGCTCCCAGAGGAAGATTCCCTGCCAAGTCCCGAGGTCGCAGCGGCGGTCCACGACCGGAATGCCAATCGAAGTTTGGCCGAGCGCTGTTCGAATGTGCGCCGGCATATCATCGGGTCCTTCGTCTACATGTACAAATAGCGGGTCGCCATCAGGCACCAGGCGAGCCAGAAACGCATCCAGGTCGCGTCGTACGTCTGGGTCCGCGTTTTCGTTGATCAGCAACGACGCACTGGTGTGGTGAACGAACAGGGTACATAGGCCGCGCTCTATGTTCATGTCAGCCACCGCAGACTGAACGCGGCGGGTAATCTCGGTCGTTCCTCGACCGCGCGTCGACACGAAAAACGATGTGGATACGCAAGACATCGGAGAATGAGCGCTATGCATCCGTCGACTTTTTGATTCACTGAGGCGGTTGTCAACTCGTGTTGCGAAGGTTTCAGGCAAATCAGGGATCGACACCGCGATCAATTTGTGATCTAAGGCGGTTGTGAGCCCGATTTACGACGCTTCGGCCGTCGACATGCAGCCCGCGCGACCCAGACAACCCACGCGACCCAGACAACCCGCGGAGCAACCACGCCAAACACAGAAGCCTTCCGCCGGCCAGGTGGTGCCCGTGGTTCGTCTCTTTGCCGAACGCGTAGTCGTCGATTGCAACCCCGACGGGTCCAAGATGGAAGAAGCTCTCGCCCCGTTGATCGAACTTCGGTTTCGCTACCCTGCGGTCAACCGCTGCATTCGCGCGACCGACCCCACAGAGTATTTTCTCTCAGCATCTGGACAGGGCATCGACGCTCTGTATCGGGATCGACCGACTGAGCAAGACGCGCGACGCGTTCTCGAAAGCCTCGGCGCGGTGGACGTTCAATGCGTGGAAACCATAGGCATTTCGGCTGACATCGACGCCGACTACGTGGTTCGAATAGGCGGAAACGCCCAACAGCACTGCGATTTCTCGGCACACGCGATCCCGAGGCTTCGACAACTGGGCTGGGAAATCAACATCGCGAAAGATTTTCCCTATCAAGTCGTAGATTCACCCATCGCGTTTTGGGCCGATGTTCGACCGTCCGAAGATAGCGAGCGACCCGATTGGTTCGCTCTCGAACTCGGCGTGTGGGTAGACGGAGAACGCATCAATCTGCTCCCTGCACTGATCGAGCTTCTTGAAGAGAGCCACGAAGGACAGACTCTACAGCAGTTAAACCATCGCCCTCGCGCTGCCGTACCGATTGGTGCGACGCGCTACGTAATGATGCAGACCTCTACCTTGCGAGATTTGTTGCAAGTCGTAGTCGAGCTTTATGAAGGGAGCGATGGCCAAGCACTTCATCTTTCGCTCTCGGAAGCTCGGGTGCTGAGCGTCCTCGATCAGGCATTCGCAAACGCCCGTATGCCACTCAAATGGAATGACCCGAGCCGAGCTCGGCAGACCGGGGAGGCGCTGCTGGCTCCGGCCGACGAAAAAGACGGCCCAACAGACCTTCAAGCGATCCTTCGCCCTTATCAACGCGAAGGGCTTGGATGGCTTCAACGCCTCGTGGAGCACGATGTCGGCGGCGTGCTTGCGGATGATATGGGGCTCGGAAAAACGCTCCAAACCATCGCCCACATCGCGACAGAAAAAGCCGCGGGGCGCCTCGGTTCATCTTCGACTTCTGGTCGGCCGAATGAAGCAGGCCATCCTGCCCTCGTGGTCGCCCCTACGAGCCTAATGAGCAACTGGGCGCGCGAGCTGAAGCGTTTCGCGCCCCATCTAGACGCCGTCGAATACCACGGCAGCCACCGTTCCGCGCGCCGGAGTCGAATCGCGAAAGCTGATGTCGTGCTCACCAGCTACCCTATCCTGCTGCGCGACGAAGAGGAACTCGCATCGCACAACTGGCACCTCGTCGTGTTGGACGAAGCCCACGCGATCAAGAATCGACGAAGCCGAATTCATCTCGCCGCGAAATCACTACCCGCGCGCCATCGCCTTTGCTTGACGGGCACTCCCGTGGAAAATCACCTCGGAGAGTTATGGTCGCTCTTCGACTTTCTCAACCCAGGCCTCCTTGGCAGCGCCGAATACTTCAAACACTGGTATCGATGGCCCATCGAACGATTCCGCGACGAACATCGACTGCATGCACTCCGCGAAAAGGTTGCCCCGTTCATTCTGCGCCGTCTCAAAGGCCATGTAGCCACAGAATTACCTAAAAAAACGACGCTATCTCAGCCCGTCGAGCTCAAAGGAAAGCAGCGCGAGCTCTACGAAAGCATCCGCATCGCGGCGCACGCACAAGTGCGTCAACTGATTCGAAAAAAAGGTTTTGCAGCATCCACCATTCCCGTCCTCGATGCGTTGATGAAGCTCCGCCAACTTTGCTGCGATCCACGTCTTGTCAAAATGCACGCGGCGCGTTTCGTTCGCGAGAATGCCAAAGCCGAAGCTTTTTTCGATCTTGTTGAGACACAACTGCACCACCGACATCGCATGCTGGTGTTTAGTCAGTTTACCAGTGCGCTTCGCCTGCTCGGCGAAGGACTCACCCAACGCAAGATTCAGTTTTTGACATTGACCGGAGCCACAAAACATCGGCAGGCACTGTGCGATCGGTTTGAACAAGGCGAGGCCGACGTGTTCCTCATCAGCCTCAAAGCCGGGGGTACCGGCCTTAATCTAGTAAGCGCCGACACGGTCGTTCACTACGACCCTTGGTGGAATCCGCAGGCGCATGCTCAAGCCACCGATCGCGCGTACCGAATCGGGCAAACGAAGCCCGTTTTCGTGTACAACCTTTTCGTTGCAGGGAGCGTGGAAGAACGGATCCTTCACCTTCAGCACAAGAAAAAGCGGCTTGCTGACGCCATTCTGGCCGGAGAACTTCCGGACCACGCGCTGACCGAGGAAGATATCGATCTACTGCTGGCTCCGCTCACGTAACGCGATCTTCCCCGGCTGCAGCCCGTGGCGTTCGTGCTAAGCCGTTTAAGTGACGAGTTCGACGTTTGATCTCCCTTCAGCCATCGCCGCGCTGGCCCGCGTGCCCTGTTTTGCGCCGCTTTCCGAGGCCACGTTGACCACCCTGGCCAACGAGTCGCGCTACTTGTCATGGCCCGCCAAAACCCGCCTTGGTTCGCTCGGAGATGCGCCGAAATCTATTTGGGTACTGCTCACGGGCAAGGCTCGGGTGTTTCACGAAACCGGAGATCACCAGGTCACCGTAAAACACCTGATGGCGCCGTGTACGGTGTTCGAGAAAGAGGTCATCGCGGAATGCCCGATCGAAGACTGCGTAGAAACCTTGGTGCCTAGTTCCGCGTTTGAAATCCCGGCCAAACGATTTCGCGCAGTCATTCGGGAAACCCCAGACGCAGCGTGGAACCTGCTCCTTGACGTGAGCCAAAGGTTCTGCCTGGCCGCCCGCAATGAACGAGTGCTTCTCGCAGAACCTGAAGCTCGGCTCGCCAGCGTGCTCATGGCGATGATCGAATGGTTTGGACGGGAAGGCGCTAGCGGCACACGCATTCAGCTTCCGCTGACCCAGAAGGATCTCGCAGACCATACCGGAGTAAGCCTTCGTACCATGTCGCGATTGCTCCGTGGTTGGTCGGAATCGAACATCGTCTCACGGCACAAAGGCTGGATTGTCATCAACGATGTCACCAGGCTCACAGAGCTGAGCCGCGGTCTCCGCCACAACCTGAACTATCCGGGCTTCGGCAACACAGATCGTTCGCTCGCGCACGCCTCAACGTCTCGTGCCCCCAACACGTCTCCGTCACGCCATTTGGCACACACCGAAGAAAGAGGCGCCGATGACGCATTGAACGAGAGCGCCGTCGACTCTACCTAGAGCTCACGGAAGAACTGGGGCAATAGATGAGCAACGAGATCCTCTACGGCGTCTGCGTGTTGACCAATCTTGGAATTGGGCTTGCCTCTTTTCGTGCAGGCCGTTCTTGGCTTCAAACGTACATCGTCATCAACCTTCTGCTCACCAGCTGCGTCGCAGGACGGATCATTCGGGTCGCAGGGCTCGAAACCACGGCCGCCGGCCCGTTCTACGCCGCGGTCTTTCTCGCCACCGACCTCATGTCCGAACACCACGGGACCAAAGCCGCGTTTCGATCCGTCGCACAGGGATTTTTCGCGATCATCGCGTTCGGAGCGTTTTCCCAGGGTGTGCTCTTGCTCGAGCCGATTCCTCAAGCCAAAGAGCTTGGCGACGCGATGCAGATAGTGTTTTCCACATCGCTCAGGATAGCCGTGGCTTCCGCGGCGGCATACCTCGTCGCGCAGAACTTTGACGTTTGGATGTACGACCAGCTCCACCGACGAACCGGCGACAAGCTTTTGTGGATCCGCAACAACGGCAGCACCATCGCGTCGCAGACGATCGACACGGTGGTCTTCTTCTTCGTGGCGTTCTACGGAGTGCTCGACAACTGGATGGAAGTCGCGATCAGCGGTGGGCTGCTCAAGTTGGCCATCGCACTGATCGACACGCCCTTTTTGTATATGAGCTACTTCGTTCAAACCACGAAAGCGTAGGAATCGACTCCGTTTCAAGAAGTTCTTCGATCAGTGGTGTCACCCGCATGACGACCGCGGCCATATCAAATAGATCGTTGCCCCAAAAACCTCTACCTTGAGCCCGAATGACCGCGGCCAACGCGCGATCAAAACCTGATTCAGGCATCAGCTGGTGGCTCAGCCGGAACAGTTGAATCAGTTCCGCCCAGCTGTCGGTTGGCATTCCCGAATCGTTGTCGCGTCGCTCGCCTCGCAACACAAGCACTGGGATTTCAACGAATAGATAAAGAATCCGCGCGATATGGCACGGTGAGAGTTCGTCGGGCGATCGAATAGGCTCGAGGCTGAAACGTTCGCCCAGTGTATGGTCTCCTTGCACAAACAGCGGAATTGGCGAAAACGCGGCGTGCGCCGATTCATGACCGATGTCTGAATCCCAATCCCATTCGCGACCAGGTTTCCTGGCCGTGATCAGCCGCGTGGTCCGTGTCCCTTCCGAATCTCGAAACCATGCGACGCCATGATTTCGCATGCTGGCACAGGGAACAATGCCTCCGGCGGGGAGGACGGTGGTAGTCGAACCGCGATCTTCTGAGTCACCATCGCCCAGCCCACCGTGCTCCGAAAAATAGATCACCCACGGCTGGGCTCGCCTGCGCTCAGTAAGGAACCTTTCAAGCTCCCATGCGTCGAACAGACCGAGCTCAACAAAACGCTGACGATAGCCAGCGCGCCGAGCGAGCTCCGCAGCAAGTTGAATACGCAGATCAAACAGCAGCTCAGCCACCGCTTCGGACGCACATTGCCGATCCCAAATTAGCGAAATAGAGCTCGGCAAATACACGCTATCGCCAAGCAATCGACTCACTTCGTCGAGCACCAACACTTCTCGCCCGTTCCACGGCAGTGTTGCGTACCGAGCCTGTGCGATTGTCTGCTCAAATCGCGTGGGCCAAGAGATTCCGTTTTCTTGTGATCCATGGTCTCCTGTGAACATCTGAGTTCTCCTGAGCGTTTCAAAAAACCTAAGCTTTCAAAAACCCTGAATTTTCAAAAACCCTGGATCCTGAGCCGACATGAAGCGCCGTAGCTTTCCGGCTACAGAAGGAATCTCATCGAGCTCAATACACCGGACGCGAGCCGCGCCGAGCTGGCTTCGCAATACCGAGCCAAGCTGCTCGCCAATGCCCGAAACAAGCCCGTCTGAAACAGGCCCGTCTGGAACGAAACGTGCGTCAAACGATTCATCTTCGTATTGAACAACTTGATAATCGAGAAGCGGCAACGTACGCATCGCCCGCGCCAGGCTCTCGGTAGATACGAGACGGTCACCAACCCGAAAGTACCGCAGAGCACGACCCGTCAATCGAACCACGCTCTGACCAGAAAACCCGCACGGGCAGTCGATGTTGCGAATCTCTCCCCAATCTCCAGTTCGGTAGCGAAGAATCGGCATCGCCCAGTTGGCAAGATTCGAGATCACTAGCTCGCCCTCGCCTTCTTCCTCTAGATCTTGGCTCGTCGGCGCTTCGCTTCCTGGCGCGACCCACGCGCGCACCGTCGGTGACACGTGAAATCCGTTTTTCTCGGGGCATTCGATCGCAATCAACCCGCCTTCGACAGACATGTACGCGCTCGTCACCGTGCATCGAAACCACGCTTCGAGGCGCTCGCGGTAGTCTAGAAAAAGCTCAGACCCAACGCACAGGATGGCCGCAGGCCGGATGCCGCGACAGGCGCCTTCGCGATAGGAGCCAGGCAGTGGACCCAGCGTTTGGTCGATCGCCATCAGACGCATCAAGTACCAAGGCTTTCCCACGAGCAGCGGAATCTTTTGCCCGCGCATCCATCGCACCACGTCTCGGTCCTGCTCACGACTCCGCTCGTGGCGAAACGGAATGCTCCGCAATATCGAGCCGCGACAACCCGGGAGCATATAGGATCGGTGCGCCCCTCCTGGTCGATCGTTGAGAAACACTGCGCCGGTTTTTCCCGCAGCCAGGAGCGCACGAATGTCGGGCCGTAGCTCCATAAACGCGTCGTACACCGCGTATCCACCGGAGTAGAAACCCCCGAGGTCGCTGTAGACCGTTACCGGGCGGCCGGTGGAGGAACTACTGCGTATCCCCAGCACCCATGCATCGTCCATGCCCGGCCCGGACGCCCGGAGCTTTTCGGCATCGGCGAGCGCAGAGCGATCGAGAAGCGGAAGGCGCTCCAGATGGCGAGGTGTCCACACGCGGGACACGGAAGGAAAGTACGCCGAATAGAACGCAGAGCGCATGGCGGCGAAACGAAGCAACTCGAGCTCGGCATGGCTTGCATCGCCACGCAACCGCTGCTGCATTTGCGTCGCGCCATGCACCGCAATGCGCAGATCTTCCTCTGCAAACTCTGGATCTTCGAGCTGAACTGTGTTCATCGCCATGCGCTCTGGTTTGTACTGCTTGTTTTGGGACTATCCGGAGATTTCGTCGATCCGGGCAGGCATCGCCTCGCCACCAAGCACCGATTTCAACTCAGTGGGCCGCAACGGCTGCCCCACGGTTTTTCGCAACTCATCGATGTCAGTTCGTTCGTGTTCGATGTTCTTGTTCTTTTTCTTCCGATCAAAAAACGTCATGGCTTTCTCCTTGCGCACATGCGCGACCTGTTGCTTACGCGTCGGTGTACGCAGCACCCTGACCGAACACAAGGGTTGCGCAGACCGCACTACGCCACCTGGCGCGTGGCGAACAATGTCGTCCCGTGTCAGCGTTGCCCGGCATGAACGCCCGGCGAGTCGGTCCAGCGCTGCGTACGATCCTGCTGTCGCTTACCCTCAGTGCATGCGCGGCGACAGGCGCGAATCAAAAGAAAGGCGCGCAGCGAGAAGATGAAACAGACGCAGAAGACCTCGAACAAGCTTGGCGAGCGCGATTTCAACCGACCGGCGGTCGCAGCTGGCCGACCCCGGAATGCCACGCCGCGGGGCAGAACCGCGCCGGAAGCTTTGTCTTTGCGGGGCTCCGCTACCCGTCTGCGATGCAGCCAAGCCTCGAAATCGCCGCCTTGAAAGACGACGCGTCGATCGCCCTTCGGCTTTACCGAACATCGCAGCGACGCTGGCGCCACCGCTATCGCCATTGCGCCTACCTAACCTGCGACCTCGAAGAGCTACGCGCGTGCGTCCTGCGCAACGTGTCCCCAAACGACCGCTACGTAGTCAACAACGCCATCTCCGAATTTGACGCCCAGTTTCAGCATCAATGGCCTCAAGCGCGCAGCGAGATGGATTCGATGCGTTCTTATTTGATGCGCACTGCCTCGTCGAAAGCGAGCCTGAGTCTGATGGCCCAGCTGATTCGAATTTCGGCGGTCACGTCCGCGGAGCTCGAAGTTCTGATGGGCGTTCGCGACCGACCCGGTCGGCTAGGATATGCCGCGCACGATGGACGACGAGTGACCATCGAAATCGGAGCCGATGTTCCTCGCGAGCGCCTTCTCGGAACGCTTTATCACGAGCTCGCGCATGCGCATCTAAACCGATCACCAGCGCGAAACGCCATGCGCCAAGCACTCGTCGCAGCCGGCGAGACGGGATGGATTGCGCACCACCACTACGACGAAGCGGTTGCGTCGGCATTTGCAAAAATGGCCGTCACCACGTTCGCCTCCGAGCAAACCGCGCGCACCCATCACTACGCCGACCCCACCGTCGACGCGCTTTCCTTCGCGCTCTTTGACGAATGGAAACAAGGACGTGTCGAACCGCTCGGGCCCGGCATGGCCCAGCAAATGATTCAACTCGTCAACAACGTTTGGCCGAAACCGCGACGCCGACTGCAAGACCTCATCGCGTCGTGCGATATTTTCTCGAACGACGCTGACTCGCGCGCGCTCATTCTCCGCACGTCAAAACTGCTCACCCCGCGCATCTCGTTCTCGGGCATGCCTCGAAACCTAAGCACCCGCCGCGGCCGGACCCCGGCCGGGTCGACCGTCGTGCTCGCGCAACCCAAAGAACTCAAGCGGCGCAGCGTACGAAAGACACTCGGCATGACCTCGCCGCCGCCTGCCGAAGTCTCGTCTCGACCCATGCTGTACCGCGGCCGCGACTCTGAAGGACTCCCTCTATTCGTGTTCACCGCGCCTACCGTCGAACGCCTACGTCGCGTAGCAACGTACGTCGCCAACCGTTCCCAACACATGCGCATTCCGTCACCCGGTTGGCATCGGCTCACGTTGACCGAGTAAACCACGAGCTCACGGGCGCATCGGCGGCGGCCGAATATCCACAACAATCTGCTGGATGCGCGACCCCAGACATGCGGTGTGGCTACCGATCCGGACCTTCTCTGCGGTGTGGTTCTGACAGAGGGCCAGTCCCTTGATCATACGCTTCGACGGATCCAACACACGGTACTCGTTATCACCTTTGCATTTCCACTCGGCAAACACACCGTGTTTTTGTATCGCTTCCCCGCAGTACAAAACCACGAACCCCAACGCCGTTGACGACTGCTTCGGCGCCTGGGTCGCATCCTCTGCATCAAACCCGGTCTGCGCGCTGCACGCGATGAACACACTCGCCAACCAAACAAAGCACGACAAAAACGACCCGCGAGACATGATGCCAAGTGCTACCTCGGGTCCCTTCCCTATTCAAGGCGCGACATCGGGCTTGGCAGCTACTCGCGCGCCTGAAGCCCCGTGAGAATCCATTCCGTGCCGCGCGGCCGTCGTTCTACGCGGTAGAGATGCCGGTCGGTGGATATTTGCTCGAGCCGAATCCTCACCCGGCTCCGCCCCCACTTCGTGACCACCGTTCGATTCGGAGTTTGCGCGCGCGGATTGGGAAGCTCGGGATTGGCGCTCGCGCGAGACCAGGCGAGCTCTTGCAGCAACGCGATGCGACCCGAACTTTTGCGAAACTCCCACGTCGCGGGATCGCGCCCCACAAAGAACACCGAAACACCTCGCGGCACGTGTTCGATTTCCATATTCCGCGTGACCAAGCGACCGCCTTGAAGTGCAACCCGCCGCCGAAACCGCACCGAAGACTCAGGAATCAACCTCTTTAGAGAAGATGACGACGGCAGAGAAGATGACGACGGCGTGGCGACGGGTTCAAGCTGCGGTTCGGCCGACGCGGCTCCACCCGCCTCCGACGCGCTCGGTGGATTCGCGCGAAGCTCCAAACTTCGAGGCTCCGCTCCATCCGCATCCGGATCGATCGGCTCTAGCCGGCTGTCGCCCTCCGAAGGATACGCCACTCGCTCCGCGTCCGTATCCGAACCACATCCGGGCCACCCCAGCAGCCCCCACGGAACAACCATCGCGTACACCCAAGGTCGAAGCCGGCTCATGGGCCGAAGTATAGTCGGCGAGATTTCCGCGCGCTCGCGAACGCCGCGAAGACTGGGCCCCTCTGTCAGATTTTCGACGCCCGCATCGAAGTACCTGTGCCCTCGTCCGGCGGCGGCGTTCTGCCGTGTCTCGCTGCCGTGCTACCTCCGCGACTAGCGAAAACCACGCACGCGGGTGTGACTGGCCATAGAAGGCGCCGCGCTGGATGCTGCGCTCGGTTGCGGCAAAGCTTCCGTCACGCATCGATCTTCGTTGTAGGTGCACCGAATGATCCAAGGTCGCACCGCGGTCGCTCGCGTGTATCCATCAGGACGCATCGGCAGCGCACACCCCTCGGCCGCGCCGAAGCTACTAATCCCCGCCAATCTCGGCCTCACGCCAGCGAAGACAACCAGCGGACCACCACTGTCACCAAAGCAGGTGCCCGCTCCCCCGTTTTCGAAATCGCCTGCGCACAACATAGCGTCCGTAACCGTGATGAAGGGATCGTCGGCGTACGCGTCGTCGCAAACCTCGCGGTCCACAATCGTCACATCGACCTTGTGAAGGAGGTCTGGAAACGGATCGGTCTCGGTTTCACCCCAGCCCATAACAACAGCGGGGTCCCCGGGTTCAACCAACCGCCTCTCAGCAAACGGGCCGATAATCCTCAGAGGCCTGGGCCTTCTCAGTGGCTCCGGTAGCTTGAGGAGCGCCGCGTCAAAGTTGCCTGTGAACGGATCAAAGTCAGGGTGAAGATAGATCGCCGTGGGCTCAATCAGATCATCCGGGTCGTAGTTCGATAGCTGATTGTCTCCGACACCCACAGGCAACTCGCTCCCGGGACGAATCGCGCCCGTAAAAGGATCGATGACACAAAACGCCGACGTCACGACCCACTGTCTCCGGATCAACGCGCCGCCGCACAACTGCGACGGAGGGAGCCCCGGGGGCCGATCAAAAATAACCGCCGCCCACCGAAACTCCACTGCATCGGCAGGCTCACCGCCAATGATCTCCTGGCGACTAGCGCCAACATCCGGCGGCACATCGGTGGCACAACTCAGTTGAAGAGATACGCTCGCTAGAACACCTGCGAGCGCGCTTCGCACAAGCACGCTGCGTTTCATCGGGCCCTCCTTTTTGTCGATCCGCAATCGCCGTCACCGACGTTGCTCACGCTCTGTCCAAAGGATGCTTCAACGGACTAGCGCAACGACCTTATCAGCTCACTCGCGTTCCGCGTAACGCCTTTAGTTGAGGACGCACCTATTCAAACTGACCTATTCCGTTTGAGGGTCCTCAACATGGGGTCCAGCGTTTGCCTCCAAGGTTTGCGTCCAACTCGGGATCGACAACATTCAATGTGTAGGCGCGAACTTGGGCGTCATCTCGAAGATCCTCATACTCGGCGTAGCCGCGAAGGACCGGTCTGTCTTTCGGAGTGCAAACGAGCTGTTCACGAATCGTGATATCGACCTTGACCTCTTTGGTCGACATCGCGGGTAACGGGCCTTCGTGGCCAAGCTCCTGAGGAACCAGCAGAAACAGGCATGGCTTGAATCGCGACGCCCCGCCGATCTCGGCCTTGCGGCTGGAAGTGGATTTGCTCGGTATCTCGTTTACGTTGCCCAGATCACTCTAACTTCATAACAATCGCCGCTACTTCCGGCAATTATCATGACAAATGCCAGAAGTGGCGGCATAATGCCGGGTGTGGGCACCGACTATATTCACCGCCGGTTGAAACTTGAGGAGGCGCTCAAACACAAGTCGGTCTTTCTCTTTGGACCGCGCCAAACAGGGAAGACTTCCCTATTGCGCGCACAGCTCCCATCTAGCCGTCTTTATAACCTGCTCGACAGCCAGGTTTTTCTTGATCTGAGCCAACTGAACCTGCCCGGATTTGATGGAGAGAGCCAGAGGGGCCAAGATGGCTCTGGGAGCTCGTTCGATGGGAAAAAAAGAAAGAAGAAAGTTTACTGA
>JANQQS010000017.1 GCA_028284955.1 Myxococcota bacterium
CCATTGCGCTCATGGGTTCCATCGTGGCGTGGGCGAGGAACGGAACGAAGTAGTCAGCACTAATGTCTCCGTCCGGCGAGAGGCTTTCCATCTCGCCGACTTCCTTGACCACATCGCCTTCTTCCCCGTCTAGCGCGGCCTCAAGCGCAGCGCGATGTTCCGATGTCGAAAAAGTGCCCAGGCTTTCGTGAACGAAACGGGGACGGGCCCGCTTCAGCGCCTCGTTGGCGGTCCACCAGTCGTTGGCAACGGCGCCCAGGGCGTCGCCGAGATCAACGAGTGTGACTTCGTCGCCTGTCGCGCTCTCATAGCCATCCAGCGTGCCGCCAGGCAGCGGCGTTTGCGCGATCGCGGCGGCCTTTGCGCCCGCCGGCGCAACGTCGGTCCCGTAGGTCGCGGCGCCCGCTATCTTGGCGGGAATGTCGAGGCGGGGTGGCGAGGTGCCGATGATTCGAAATTCGTCGTTCGGCGTGAGTGAGGGTGTGCCGTCCGGTTCTAGTTCCGCCGCGCGGGCAGCCACTTCGCCGAACGTGACTTCATCCGTGCCGTTGGGATGCCGAATGCGTCCCGCGGCGACAGTGCACCGTTCCGGATCAACGCCCCAGCCTTCGGCAGCGGCCCGCTGCAGCAAATTTCGTGCTGATGCGCCCGCCAGGCGATGGGACGTCCAGCCCGTCATGATGGCGGAGCTGCCCCCGGTGATCATGAAGTTCATTTGCCGTGCGGCAAAAGCGCTCAAGCCTTTAAAGAACGGGACCGCCGGCTGCCAGGGCCGCCAATCCTGCACCCGGTCCAGGTAGGTCAAGATGACGTCGCCGGTGGCGAATACCGAGTCGATGGGACACTGTTCCACCGAGACCTGGTCGTAGGATGCACCGAGCTCCTCCGCCGCCAGCATGGCAAGACCGGTATGGCTGCCTTGGCCCATGTCGAGTTTGTCGACCAGGATGCTGACTGAATTGTCGGTACCGATGCGCACCCAGGGCGCTAGCATGCTCGAGCCTTCGCGGTCCGCTAGGGCCATCGCTTCGCGCCGAAGGCGCCCAGGTGACGTGCTCAAGCCGACGACAAGCCCGCCGACGGCGGCTGCCCCTGTCACCAAAATAACCCGACGAGTCATACCCATCGGCCTAGGATACCGTAAGCCGCGATTCGGTTATGCTCACGCCACGATGAGACCGACGACCGAACAGCTGGAGATACTGCAGCGCGGCGCGAGCGAAATCTTGAAGCTCGATGAGCTTGAGAAGAAGCTCGATCGCGGTAAGCCGCTTCATGTAAAAGCGGGCTTCGACCCCACTGCCCCGGATCTTCACCTGGGGCACACGGTGCTGCTCACCAAGATGCGCCAGTTCCAGGAGCTGGGCCACCGTGTGACGTTTCTGATCGGCGACTTCACCGGCATGATCGGGGATCCAAGCGGTAAGAACGCGACCCGGCCCACCCTGACCCGCGAAGAAGTCCAAGCGAATGCCGAGACCTACGCGCAGCAGGTTTTCAAGGTGCTTGATCGGGAGCGAACCCAGATCGATTTCAATTCGCGCTGGATGGGCGATATGGATGCCGCGGGGCTGATTCGGTTGGCGTCCCAGTACACGGTCGCGCGAATGCTCGAGCGCGACGACTTCAAGAAACGCTACGCGGACGAGCGTCCTATCGCCATTCACGAGTTCCTCTACCCCATCGTCCAGGGTTACGACTCGGTAGCAATGAAGGCGGACGTCGAGCTGGGCGGCACGGACCAGAAATTCAACCTACTCGTGGGCCGGACGCTGCAGCAGGCGCTGGGTCAGGAACCCCAGATCGTTCTGACGACGCCACTGCTCGAGGGCACCGATGGTGTTCAGAAGATGTCCAAATCGCTCGACAACTACATAGGGATCGCCGAGCCTGCTGAAGAGATGTTCGGCAAGCTGATGTCCATCTCGGACGAACTCATGTGGCGCTACTTCGAACTCCTGAGTCTGCGGCCCACGGCGGAGCTTGCCGCCCTGAAGGACGCCGTCGCCGATGGCATGAACCCTCGGGACGCCAAGTTCGAGCTTTGCCTGGAGCTCGTTGGCCGCTACCACTCCAAAGACGCTGCGGCTGCCGCCCAGTCGGCCTTTCAATCGCGGTTTGCCCAGGGCCAGCTGCCGGAGGACCTGCCGACCACCGCATTGAGCTGCCCCGCGGATGGTTTGGCCATCGGCCACATCATTAAGCAGGCTGGCCTCGCGGGCAGCACCTCCGAGGCGCTGCGCCTCGTCGATCAGGGTGCCGTTCGAGTGGACGGAGAGCGGATCTCGGATCGTCAGCGCCGCCTGCCTGCGGGGTCGGAATTCGTCGTTCAGGTGGGCAAACGGCGGGTGGCCCGGGTCGCCTTAGCCGCCGAATAGGGGGCGCCGAGAGGGTCGAATTGAGGTTTTTGCAAAAAAACCTCCGGCCACCGCCATTTAACGCTTGCGTGGGCCGCGCCCCTCCGTATAATGCGCCGCCTGCCCGGGGTTTCGCCCGGGTTTTTTGAGCCCCATCCCTTTCGGCCCTTTGGACCTGAGGATTGGATGCTAGGGCCGTCCGAGTTATACTTCTCGGTCTGCCCCGCGTCCGCGGAGCCGTGTTCTTTAACAATTGATTCAAGCAACTTGTGTGGGCGCTCGCGTCGACCGACGGTGCCATTTTGGGCGCTTGTTGGAAGGCACTAGTGCCTAACTACAGCGCCAGACTCAAACCTTTAAATCGAAGAGTTTGATCCTGGCTCAGATTGAACGCTGGCGGCATGCCTAACACATGCAAGTCGAACGGAAACGATGGAAGCTTGCTTCCAGGCGTCGAGTGGCGGACGGGTGAGTAATGCTTAGGAATCTGCCCAGTAGTGGGGGATAACTCGGGGAAACTCGAGCTAATACCGCATACGACCTACGGGTGAAAGCAGGGGATCCTTCGGGACCTTGCGCTATTGGATGAGCCTAAGTCGGATTAGCTTGTTGGTGGGGTAACGGCCTACCAAGGCGACGATCCGTAGCTGGTCTGAGAGGACGATCAGCCACACTGGGACTGAGACACGGCCCAGACTCCTACGGGAGGCAGCAGTGGGGAATATTGGACAATGGG
>JANQQS010000035.1 GCA_028284955.1 Myxococcota bacterium
CGTACGTCGGCTGGCCTGCGCTGCCGGGGCGCTCGCGCTCAGACCAAAATTTCACTGCTCTATGGGATGCGACTTGCGTTGCCATCAACCCATCTGATCGCTGCCAAGCAGTGCCTGCTTGCGTTGATCGTGAGCCTCTCACTCGCAGCGGGAACGGGATGAGGATCAGGATCAGCATCGGGATCGGGGTCAGGATCAGGAGGTGCGGCGGGTTTGGGGGTGGGAGGAGCTTGGTCGCGGGGGTGGCTGGCGGTGTTTCGGGTCCTGGGGCTGCGGGTCATATTGGGTTCCTTTGATTTGGGGTTCTCAGCGGGGTGTGAACCCCAAATCAAAGGACCCCAATATGACTGTTCATCCATCGAAACCTTCGGGATCGAAGTTTCTGGCGCTGGAGCATGCGATTCTTCTCGTGCAATCTTTGCGCGACGTGAGCGTGAAGCTACGGCGTCATGATGCGTCGCTTGAAAAGCAGATGCGGCGAGCCGCATCTTCCGTGGCGTTAAACCTGGGCGAAGGGCGCCGTCGTCGCGGGCAAGACCGTACGCATCTATTCCGGATCGCTGCAGGAAGCGCTGAGGAAGTCCGCACGTGTCTGCGGCTCGTTCAGGCTTGGGGCTATCTGCCCGATAGCGCGCTTCAGCGAGCGTTTGGTCATGTCGACCGAGTGCTTCAGCTGAGCTGGGGGCTCACATCTCGATCCTAGAAACCGACAAAACTTGCGGAAAGGCGCTTCGAAGCCTTTCCGCAGGGTTTTGACGCTACCGGCCAGCGGGGCGCCACGTCATCGCCGTCAACGCATCGAGATGCTCCAGCACAGGCTTCGCATCGTCTTCCTGGAGGTAGCCCCAGGCGACCCCCAGCGACACCGCGGTATGACTTGCTTTGGCGCTTCCGTGCGCGATTCTGAACAGATGGGTTCGATCTCGTCCCGTACGTCCATTGGCTTCAGAAAGATTGAGAGCGATCGAAGAAGCCGCGGTTCTTAATTGTTTGGCAAGGCTCGGATCATGTCGACTGACCGTCGCGACAACCGGCCTCAGGTGTCGGATGGTGAGAAGAGACCGTTCGAGGGCATGAAACTTCATCGTAGAGCTCCTGATGTTTGGGTTGAGGGTCACGCCCCGTCTTGGCCCTCAACCCGAACATCAGGAGCGGATGCAGACTCTGAATCTGATACAGACGCCGATACAGACTCTGATTCTGCGTCTGTATCGGAGTCTGCGTCTGACTCGGTGTCAGACTCTGGCTCGGATTCGGCACCGTGAGCAACTATAAACGAAGGTGAACTGCTGGAGCCCCGCCGCCTGGTTGCTGCTATAGCATGGCTGGCTAATGAATAAGGAATCTTCAGGTCCGGCGGGCGATGTTCCTCTAGCGGGCGATGTTCCGGCCGCAGACGTTGGCGGGGTGGTGATCGGTCGCAATGAGGGTGATCGGCTGGTGCGGTGTTTGGAGTCGATTGTTCACCGGGTGCCGCATGTGGTGTATGTCGATTCGGGGTCGACCGACGGAAGCCCTGAGCGAGCGCGAGCGCTGGGGGCGTTGGTGGTCGATCTTGATATGGAGCGCCCGTTTACCGCAGCGCGGGCTCGCAACGAGGGATTTGCCGCGTTGCTGAGGCGCGCGCCCAGCGTTCGCTACGTGCAGTTTGTGGACGGCGACTGCGAGGTGGCGGCGGATTGGATCGAGACCGCGAGGCGCCATTTGGATGTGGATGCTCAAGCAGCGGTAGTTTGCGGTCGTCGCCGCGAACGTTTTCCCGAGCGCTCGGTGTTCAACAGGGTGTGCGACGTGGAATGGGATACGCCGGTCGGCGAAGCGGATGCCTGCGGTGGGGATGCGCTGATGCGTGTATCTGCGTTCGAGTCGGTGGACGGGTTCAACCCTCAGATCATCGCTGGCGAGGAGCCGGAGCTATGCGTGCGGCTGCGCGAACAGAACTGGAAGATTGTGAGAATCGACGCGGAGATGACGTTGCACGACGCGGCGATGACCCGTGTATCCCAATGGTGGCGTCGCTGCGTTCGGGCGGGGCATGCATTCGCGGAAGGAGCAGACCGGCACGGCGCGCCGCCAGCTCGTCTCTTCGTTCGCGAAAGCCGGCGCGCATGGTTTTGGGGCGGGGTTGTGCCGGGGTTGGCGTTTGGCGGCGCGTTGCCGAGTCTGGGCGGTAGCCTGGTCTTGTTGGCGGGTTACCCGGTGTCGGCGGCGCGCGCGTTTCAGTCGACGCGACGTCGCGGGCGAAGCAGGACCGATGCGGCGGCACATGCCCTATCGTGCACGCTGGGCAAGTTTCCAGAGCTTGTCGGGATGGTGAAATACCACCGCCGAAAGTTTCGCGGTGAACAACCTCGCATCATCGAATATAAGTCGGCTGGCGACTGATCACGAACGCGACTTTTCTCCATGCTCTTTCTCGACCTGGTTCTCCTCGCGCTGGCCGCACTTTGCGCTTTGCCTAGCGGCGTGTTCTTTGCGGAATGCGCGGCCTCGCTCTTTTCCAGGAACGAACGGATGGCCACGAGCGAACGGATGGCCAAGCGCGAGCAGGGCGCCCAACCGTCTCAAGGGACATCGGTATCGCTGGTGGTGCTCGTGCCGGCTCACGACGAGGAAACGGTGCTGGGAGCCACGCTCGCGGGATTACAAAACGAGCTGCGTCCGCGCGACCGGCTGCTCGTGATTGCAGACAATTGCAGCGATCGTACCGCGCACATTGCCCGCGAGCATCAGGCCGAGGTGCTCGAGCGGAAAGACGATGCGCGTCGCGGCAAAGGCTATGCCCTCTCGCACGGGTTTGACCATCTTCGAAGCAATCCGCCGGATGTGGTGGTGGTCGTCGACGCGGATTGTCGCGTTTCTCCAGGCGCTCTTCACCACATAGCGCAGCGTTCGTTGGATACGGGACGGCCAGTGCAAGCAGAGTACCTGCTGCTTCCTCCTCCGCGGCCGACTCCCAAATCCGCTGTTTCGGCGCTGGCCGTGCTCGTCCGCAATCGGGTGCGTCCGCGCGGTCTGCGCGCGCTCGGTTTGCCTACCCATCTTACGGGCAGCGGGATGGCGTTTCCGTTTGAGCTGTTTTTGCAGGCGCCGCCCACGGAGTCTGATTTGGTAGAGGATTTGCGCCTTGGTATCGAGTTTGCGCGCCTTGGAAAACCGCCCCTGTTGAGCACCGCGGCGCACGTGTTGAGCGAGCTTCCGGAGCGCGATGCTGCGGCCCTCGGGCAGCGTCGACGGTGGGAACACGGCCAGCTCGGGACGATGCTGCGCCAAGGGCCGCGCCTGGTGTTCGAAGGGGTGCGCCGAGCCAAGCTTGGGCTTGTCGCGCTCGGTCTCGACCTCATGGTGCCACCGCTTTCATTGCTCGTGCTCGCGCTCCTCGTTGCGACCGCCGCGACCTGTAGCGGAATCCTTCTCGGGGCGATGCCGCTCCCTGCTGCCGTCTGCGTGGCGAGCTTGAGTGCGGTCGGCGGCGGAACGGTGCTGGGGTGGTTGCGCCATGGCCGTGCGGTGGTGGGGGCACGGGCGTTGCTTTCGGTTCCTGGGTATGTGCTTTGGAAAATCCCGCTCTATGTTGCGTTCTTGGTGCGCCGCAAACAGAAAGCGTGGGAACGAACCGAACGCGCCGGGGAATGAACGGCGATTTCAACCGATGCGCATAGCCTACTTGACCAGCCAATATCCCGCGCCGTCGCATACGTTTATTCGGCGCGAAATTGAAGCGCTGCGCGAAGCGGGGGTCGACGTGCGCGCGTTCAGCGTGCGGCGCCCGAGCGAGCAGGAGCTCATGTCCGACCGGGTCCGCAAAGAACACGACGCGACCTGGTATGTTTTCCCGGTTTCTCTACTCCCGCTTTGCGTCGCGCACGGCGGCGCGTTGCTGTCCCGACCTGTCGGCTACATCCGCACGCTCCGCGACGCGCTCAAGCATCGCGCGCCGGGAGGGCGAGAGTTGCTGTGGTCGCTCTTCTTCTTCGCCGAATCGATTCTACTCGCGCGCCAACTCAAGCGGGACCGCATCGAACACGTGCACAATCATTTCGCCAACTCTGCGGCCACGGTGGGGTTTTTGGCGACGCGTTTTTTGGGCATTCCGTGGAGCGTAACCCTGCATGGCACCAGCGAGTTCGACTATCCTGCAGGGCTGTTGCTCCGCGCGAAGATTGAGCATGCGCGCCTCGTTGCCTGCGCGTCGTATTTTGTCCGAGCTCAGGCGATGCGGGTCGTTCCGCCAGGAGAATGGGAAAAAATGGTCGTGGTGCGGTGCGGGGTGGCGCTCGACCAAATGCCTGCGCCTCGCTCGCCATCACCGCAGCAGAGCGACCGTCCGGCCTCGCGGCTGCGTTTGCTCACCGTGGGCCGGCTTTCGCCAGAGAAAGGTCAATCGGGCTTGCTCGACGCCTTTCGTAAGGTCCTCGATCAAGGAATCGATGCGGAACTTCGCATCATTGGTTCGGGCCCCCTCGAACAAGAAATGGCTCAGCGCATCGACGAACTAGACATGTCGGATCGCTGCGCTCTGCTCGGCCGGCAGCCCGAAGCGACCGTGCTCGAAGAACTTGCCCAGGCGGACATCTTCGTCCTTTCGAGCCTCATGGAGGGCCTGCCGGTGGTCCTGATGGAATCGCTCGCGATGCGCGTGCCGACGGTAGCGCCCCAAGTCGCGGGCATTCCCGAACTCGTTCAGCACGAACAAACTGGCCTGCTCTTTGCGCCCAGCGACTGGGAAGGCCTCGCGGAGCAGCTGGTTCGCATGGCCAAAGATGCGGGCCTTCGAGCTCGCCTCATCGAGCCTGGCCGTCGCAAAATTGAGGCCGAATTCGACATCCAGCGAGCCGTGCTGCCTCTCGTTAAGTGTTGGACTCGGTAAGCGTCGGATCTAACGCTCACCCGCGCATACGTGTCCATAACGCGTGTCCGAACAGGACGGCGGCGAAGGGTAAGTCATCGACGAGGTAGCGTTTGGCGAGTCGGCCGGGCTCTTGGGCCAATCGATGCACCCATTCAAGGCCGCTTCGCTGCATCCATCGCGGGGCGCGTTCAACCTGTCCTGCGACGAAGCTGAAGCTGATGCCTACGCCCACGATCCACATGCGCGGAAATCGGGCACGAAGGCGCTGCGCGACGTATTCTTGCTTGGGCGAGCCGAGCCCGATCAGGAGAATGTCGGGGGTCGCGTGATTCAGCGCGTTGACTAAATCGGCTTCCTCGTCTTCCGTAATGGGCGATGAAATCATCGGTGACGACAGGCCACACACATCGAGCGCCGGCCATCGCGCCTGAAAGGCCTCGGCGCATCCTTCGGCGGCGCCGGGCGCTCCGCCCAGAAGATAGATCGAGCGCGCTTCCGCGGCGGCGCGCGAAGCGATATCCCAAACCAGCGTAGAGCCCGCCACTCGCTCTGGGAGCTTGGCTCCCGATACCTGCGAAGCCCATACCAGCGGCATTCCGTCGGCCACGCGCATGTCGGCCGCTCCGTAGAGCGCGCGGCTTTGCGGCTCCCGCCAATGCCGCCGCAAGATATCCAGGTTGGCAGTGACCAACCAGCCGCCGCGGCCTTCCCGGAGCTCCGTGAACATATGGTTGCAGACCTCGATGCGAGAAAGCGATTCGAGCTCCATGCCGAGTAAACGCGTTCGCGCTCGGGTTTCGCTGTCAGGGGATTTCAGCCTCATTTCATTGAGCGCGGCGTCCATACCAGGCGTTTCCGCGAGTAGCAGTCCTCGATTTGTCCGGCAAGCGCGCCCGGCTATTCCAGTTATCGAAAATCACGAGAATCATTCCTTCGGGGGAACGGTTGCGTTCGGCGCGCGTCCGTGACACGACGGGTTCGATTTGATGGGGACGGATTCATGAACATTATGGTCACGGGTGGCGCCGGATTCATCGGCGCGAACTTTCTTAATTTGTTGGTGCCTCGATTTCCAGATCACCGGTTTGTGAATGTCGATGCCCTTACCTATGCCGCGAACCTTGCCAGTTTGGCCGATGTTCAAAAGTTGCCGAACTATGCGCTCGAGCAAGTCGATATCGTCGACGCCTCCGCGGTCCAGCAGCTTTTTGAGCGGCACCAGCCCGATTTGGTGGTGCACTTCGCGGCGGAGAGCCACGTCGACCGGAGCATCCTCGGGCCGCGACAGTTTGTGCGGACGAACATCGAGGGCACGTTCAATCTGCTCGAGTCGGCGCGCCAGCTCTGGGGCGGCGCTTCGGGCAAGCAAGGCCTCTTTCATCACGTGAGCACCGACGAGGTGTACGGCTCGCTGGGGCCCACCGGGCTGTTCACGGAGACGACGCCCTACGACCCCTCAAGCCCCTATTCGGCGTCCAAGGCGGCCAGCGATCATCTGGTCCAGGCCTATCACCGGACCTATGGGCTGCCGATCAAGATCACCAACTGTTCGAATAACTACGGGCCACTTCAGTTTCCCGAGAAGCTGATTCCGCTGATGATCTTGAATGCGCTCGACCGCAAGCCGCTGCCTATTTACGGCAAAGGGATCAACGTTCGCGATTGGCTCTACGTCGAGGATCATTGCGAGGCAATCTGGACCGTGATCGAGCGAGGCAAGGTCGGAGAGACCTACAATATCGGGGGCAACAACGAGCTGAAGAATATCGAGGTGGTGGATGCGCTATGCGCCATCGTGGCCAAAGAAACCGGCGCTGACGAAGGCGAGCTGCTTGCGCTCAAGACGTTTGTCACCGATCGTCCGGGGCACGACATGCGCTACGCGATCGATGCCTCGAAGGTGAAGGCCGAATGCGGCTGGGAGCCCAAAGAATCGTTTGAGACCGGGATTCAGAAAACGGTGCGCTGGTACCTGAACAATCAAGCGTGGGTCGAGCAGGTCCGCACGGGCGAGTATCGAAACTGGCTCGACAAGAACTATACTGCCCGCGACGTTTCCGCGAACGCGAAGGGGGGCAACGCATGATCAAAAAGGGAATCATTCTTGCGGGCGGGTCCGGTACTCGCCTTCACCCGCTCACGCGGGCCGTTAGCAAGCAGCTGATGGCGGTGTACGACAAGCCCATGATCTACTACCCCCTGTCTACCTTGATGCTTGCGGGCATCCGGCAGGTGTTGGTCATCACGACGCCTGCTGATCGCGACGTGTTTCACAAACTTCTCGGAGATGGCGCGCAGTGGGGCCTCGATATTAAGTTTGCGGTTCAGCCTAGCCCCGACGGGCTCGCGCAATCTTTTCTGATCGGCAAAGACTTCATTGATGGTGATCCTTGCGCGCTCGTGCTTGGAGATAACATTTTCTATGGCCACGGCTTGCAGGGCTTGTTGATGAAGTCGGCCAATCAGCAGCGCGGGGCGACGATTTTTGGCTACTACGTGCAAGATCCGAGCGCCTACGGCGTCGCGACGTTCGACGAGCATGGGCGGGTGACTGACCTGGAAGAAAAGCCCAAGGAGCCGAAATCAAACTATGCGGTGGCTGGCCTCTACTTTTACGATGCGCAGGTGGTCGAGATCGCCTCTCAGCTCAAGCCGTCGGCTCGCGGGGAGCTCGAGATTACCGATCTCAATCGGGTGTATCTTGAACGTGAGCAGCTCAAGCTCGAGAAATTTGGTCGCGGCGTAGCATGGCTGGATACCGGCACCCATGATTCGCTGCTCCAGGCCGCGCAATTCATCCAGACAGTGCAGGCGCGACAGGGCTTGCAGGTCGCTTGCCCGGAGGAAATCGCCTTCGGGAAGGGATGGATCAACAAGAAACAGCTGATCGAGCTCGCCGAGCCTCTCGCGAAAACAGGGTATGGGCAGTATCTGCTAGCTTTGGCGGAAGAGCCTCTGGCGGGAGGAGACGCGCGATGAAAGTGACCCCGCTTGAGCTGCCGGAAGTGCTGTTGGTGGAGCCCGACGTTTATGGAGACGAGCGCGGGTTCTTTCTCGAAACCTATTCCAAAGAGCGATACCAAAACGCTGGAATGAAACTGGCGTTCGTTCAAGACAACCTATCCCGATCGCGTCGCGGGATTCTCCGCGGATTGCATCTTCAACACCCATACGGGCAAGGCAAGCTGGTGTCGGTGGTGGAAGGCGAGGTCTTCGACGTCGCGGTCGACGTACGCGTGGATTCATCGACCTTCGGCAAGTGGGTTGGGTATACGCTGTCGAGTGCGAACCGGCACCAGCTCTACGTACCGCCCGGCTTCGCCCATGGGTTCTGTGTGACGAGCGAGTTTGCGCTCTTCGCCTACAAATGCACCGATGGCTATCATCCAGAAGCTGAGCTTGGCGTGGTCTGGAACGATCCAGCGATCGGGATCAAGTGGCCCGTGGATGAACCCACGCTTTCAGAAAAAGACGCGCGCCATCCCTTGCTCAAGGACATTCCGAAAGAAGCGTTGCCACGCTATTTCTCCTAACTGGTGTTCCTCGCTAGTTTTCCCTACTGGGCCACGACGAACCTCATGAGCAAAGCGCGTATCAAGGCGTTGGTTATCGCGGAAGCGGCGAATCCCGATTGGGTGAGCGTTCCTTTGGTGGGGTGGTCGCATGCGCAGGCGCTGGCCGAGCGCGCCGACGTCCATTTGGTGACTCAGGTTCGCAACCGCGACGCGATCGCGAACCAGGGCTGGCAGGAAGGCGCGGAGTTTACCGTGATCGACAGCGAGGCGGTTGCGCGCGCGCTGTGGCGCGTGGGCAGCGTACTGCGCGGCGGCGCAGATCGAGGATGGACCACGCTCGCCGCGGTGCAAACTCCGTCGTACTACTATTTCGAGCATCTTCTGTGGCAGCAGTTTGGAGCGCGCATTCGAGCTGGCGAGTGGGACGTGGTGCATCGGTTGACTCCCCTCAGCCCGGCGCTTCCGAGTCTGATCGCGCGCCGGGTGAAGAACGCGGGCGTTCCTTTTGTCGTAGGGCCGCTCAATGGCGGGGTTCCGTGGCCGCGTGCCTACGACGCGCTGCGGAGGAGAGAGGGAGAGTGGCTTTCCTACGTGCGCGAAGTCTACCGGCTGCTTCCTGGCTATCGCCAGACCCGGAAATGTGCTTCCGCGATCGTGGTGGGGTCGCGAATCACGCTCGACCAAGTTCCTCAGCGTCTGCGCGACCGGTGCGTGTACCTTCCCGAGAACGCCATCGACCCTTCGAAGTTCGAAGATCGCGCGCCGGCTGCGGGGCAGCGCGCGTCGGACAACGTTCTACGAATCGCTTTTGTCGGTCGATTGGTTCCGCTCAAGTGCGTCGATGTGCTGCTCGAGGCGGCGGCTTCCCTGATTCGCGAACGGCCTCACTCTAAGCAAGGGTTTTCCGGGCTCGAAATTGAGATTATCGGCGACGGACCCGAGCGAGCCCCGCTAGAAGCGCTCGCGAAGAGTTTGGGCATCAGCGAGTTGGTTCGATTTGCCGGCTGGGTCGAGCACGGAAAGCTCGCCGAACGGCTCGGGCGAAGCCACGTCTTCGCGTTTCCTAGCATTCGCGAGTTTGGAGGAGGCGCGGTGCTCGAGGCCATGACGCTCGGTTTGGTGCCCGTGGTGGTCGACTACGGTGGACCCGCGGAGCTCGTCACCGATACCACGGGTGTTCGAATTCCCATTGGTCCCAAGAAGCAGCTCATCGAAGGATTTCGCGCCGCGCTTCGACGGCTCATGGAGAGGCCGCAAGAAGTCGCTGCGCTTGGCGCGCGCGCGCAGACGCGGGTTCGTGAGGTATTCACGTGGGACGCCAAGGCGCGGCAGATGGTGGAGATTTATCGCTGGGTATTGGGTCGTCGCGAACGTCCCGACTTCGGCATGCCGCTCCATGACTCCACGACGGCCGATTCGACCAACGGCCAAGTAGGGCCGAGTGCGAGTACAAACGCGCGCACGACGAGTCGGTGACCGGCCCGGGGAGCGCGCCTTTGCCTGTGGGGACGAGGGGCTTGCAGATGCGGCGCCGTCTCAAGACTGGATGCCTGATCCTCGCGCCGCGCAAGCCCCTCTCGGCGCTCGCGCCAACCGGGGTTTCGGCCCTAGGAGACTGGTGTCAGACGCTCCCGTCGGCTCGCTTGCGGCGGCAGGCCATTCGCCGCCATCCCCTCACGCTCGAAAATGCTTCGGCATTTCCTCGATTCGCGGATGCGACGACT
>JANQQS010000038.1 GCA_028284955.1 Myxococcota bacterium
GTCAGCCCCGAGCAAGCCGAACGCGATTACGCCAGCGCCATAGGGGCCCTGGCTGCATAACTCACATCCTCTCTCCACTTTTTCCGGGCAAGTCCAAACGACCTTCACGAATTCGAGAGGAACTCACCGCAGACGATTCGCTCGTTGTGATCGACGAGGTTCAAAAACTGCCCGAGCTGCTCGACGAGGTTCATTTGCTCATCGAGTCTCGCAGTGTCCGCTTTGTGCTCACGGGCTCAAGCGCCCGAAAGCTGCGCCACGGTGGCTACAACCTTCTCGGTGGTCGAGCTCGAGTTCGGCATCTCCACCCCTTTGTATCCTCAGAGCTTGGTGCCTCCTTCGATCTTCATAAGGCACTCGACATCGGTCTACTTCCCTCGATCTATACCTCGGACCTTCCCAACGAAGATCTTGGTACCTATGTCGGCACCTACCTGCAGGAAGAAATCGCTGCAGAAGGCGCGACCCGAAATCTACCCGCATTTAGTCGATTTCTACGAATCGCAGCGCTCAGCAGCGGAACCTTGATCAACTACACCAAAATCGCCAACGACGCGCAGGTTCCGCGCAGCACCGTGCAGGAGTACTACGAAATCCTGAAAGATACATCGCTCGCCTACACGCTCGCGCCATGGGGCAAGAGCGAAAAACGAAAGCCGCTTTCGACATCTAAAATCTACTTATTTGATATCGGCGTCACCCGCTTTCTCCAAGGCCGCCGTAGTCTCTCTCCCGGCACGCCGGAGTATGGCGAAGCGTTCGAGCACTTCGTTCTGCATGAACTGCGATCGTACCTCGACTATTCCGGCGTCGCGTCCACGGGATTGTCTCCCTCTGGGGGTCTGCACTACTGGCGAACGAAGTCCGGCATCGAGGTTGATTTCATTCTCGCTGACCAAGTCGCGATCGAACTCAAGTCAGCCGCTCAAGTCAGCGAACGCGACCTCAAAGGCCTTCGCGCGTTACGCGAAGAAAAGAGCGCCATCAACGACTATCTCATCGTGTGCGACGAACGCCGCCGCCGTGTCGTCGATGGCATTGAAATCACGCCGGTTCGCGAGTTTCTGAACGACCTATGGAACGACCGCTGGTCATCGATCCGCGGTTGAATTACGACCATTCCTGAGGACCCTGCTAGTCGCACACGCTTTCGGTGATCGTCGCGCAATCCGTTTGGTAGTAGGAAAACACGACGTCGTCGCAGGCACTCGCTGGGAGGTTCTCGAAAACGAGGTTCTCCCAAGTGTTTTGCACGCATCCACCGGGCAGGTGGTTGTGGTACATGCTGACGGGGGCCCACGATGCGTTGCGAAATACGATTTTTCGCAGGTGGTTGTCACGTGAGCCGTAGTCCATGTAAACGCCCGCGTACCAGGATTCGATGAGGCCGTTCCCGAAGGTGTTGAACCGTGCGCTGGTGTTCGGGTCGAAGTGATCCCACTCGAGGTTGATGCCGCGCTCGGTCTCGGGACCGATGCAGAAGTTTTCCAGCAAAATACCGTGGGTCGTTCGCTCGACATAGACACCGGTGCCGGCTCCGTAGACCTGGTCGTCGCCGATGTCGTCGATATCGATCGACCGCATCGTCACATCGTCCAAGATTTCGCCATTGCTCGCAGTGACGATGCCCGCCCAATACACGTCGCGAATACGGACCCGGTTGAGTGTGGCTTCTTCACCGATCCAGATCCCGATCTCAGCGGTTCCGGGGCAGTAGGGGTCGTCTACGGCGTTGCCTTCCGGGGTCTGGCAGAGGGGCTGCTGTTGCCATGCGGTATCGATGACGCCGGCGACGACGATGTCTTGCATCTGTGCTGGCGTGTCCATTGACTCCGCATTCGGAAGCTCGGACAACAGCGCGATCTTCTTGATATTGCGAAGCTCAACGCGCTCCACGACTAAACCACGCGATTGGCGCAGTTCCAGTCCGTAGTCGATGACGTAGTGGCCGTCGAGCTCGACGTCACGGACGTAGAAATCCTCTGCCCGCCCCCAGTTGGCGACTGCCGCCCGTCGACCGATTACACCGGTCGGCACGGCTTTGCGAAGGTCGGTGATGTTGAAGTTCACGCCGCGAATGCCGCTCTCGCCAACAAAAAGGGTGTCATCGTATCCACCGAACGCAACGCCGAACTGAAATTCAACGCCTCCCGGCGTTTCCGCCCAGATTCGGTAGGACCCGGTGACGCTCAAATGTCCCGATAGGCTGTTTCCGTTGTAGATCCCGTTTTGAACAATAATATCATGCACTTGGTGTGGGTGTGGTGCTGCGTTGAGCTGCCAAATTCGACTCTGCAACATCGCCGCGCTGGTGACGAAGTGCGTGGTCGGCGCACGAAGGTCGGGGAGGGTGTACGGCTGCGGATCAAGAGGCGCTTGCACACCCACCAACGTGGCGTTAGCCGCACTTCCACAGGGTTCGCTTCCGGACAGGCGCGCGGTCAAATTGCCCTGCGCGAGATGTGTTTCGACGCTCGCGACGTTGCCTTGGCACCCCATGAGGATCGCGCCGCCAATCGTCCAACCCAACCTCACCCATCGCATACGCAGCTCCTTCGTTCGTCGCGCCCCATCGGTAGGTGCAACGGCCATGCAATGAGATTCGTCGCGAGACCGCGAAAACTGACACGCAAGCAAATCCTGCGTCGCGGTGAAGAGCTGGTCGAGCAGGAGCGTGACAGGCGAGCTGCTTCTTCTCATTCGCCCCACAGCTCACGACTCACGAAAGAGGATTCTCGCTCCGACGTGGCGGAACCGGAGCTCGTGGCCGAGTAGACCGAACTTAGGCAGCATTTCCCATCCGGTAAAGCCGACTCGCCCACCCAACACCTTTGACCCGCAAACGCCCTTGCCGTTCCGCCTCGGTACGAATGTGATGCACCTGCCCGACCATGGAGAAGAATCGGCGCTCGTAGTTGCAAATGGTGTCCACTCAGTGATTCGTGTCGAGGCCAAGTCGCTCGAACGTCGTTTGGGCGCGCGCAGGAAGCGACGCGCTTCGTTTGTCGTCTTGAATCGCCCGGCTGGTCCATTCGACGAAATCGAAAAAGCTTCGCGTGTGTGATGTCTACAGCTTCGGTGTGCGACCCCGCGTGGCTCCCCAGATCGTGAGGAGCCGAACCACTGACATGCGATCGTCGACCTCGAAATATAGATGATAACGAGTTTTCTCGAGCAACAGCCGCTTCAGATGCGGTCGTTGTTCTGTTGGAAATGGCACACCGATGTGTGGGCTCGAAGCGAGTCGAAGAAAGGCAGTGTGTAGCTCATCAGCAAACAAGTTTGGGTAGTCGGCCTCAAGTCGCCAACGCTGATCGATTCGTTCAGCTCGATTTCGGGCTCGCTTCGAAATCTCAATCTTCACGACTGAGCAATCAGACGCCGAGAAAATGCCAGGCCGTCTTCCGTATGGCCTTTCTCGAAGTCTTCAGCACCATCTTCGATGGATTGCAATAGCTCGGATCGTTCGGCCTCATCTATGCCGTCGCTGCTCTCAATGACCGTCAGGAACAACTCTGTTCCGTCCGGCAAACCAGTTGGTTCGTCGATCACAAACCGGCCGTCTACCACACGAGCTTTGAGTACCATGAGAACAGCCTAGCACTTCCGTCAACAAACGCCGCGAAAACAAAGATCTCGAATACCGCTCGCAGGCTCCCGTGCACGTTATCTCATCTGTGGCCGAGGGTGCACCTATCCCTCTGCTACGCAGCACTCCCCACCCGATACAGTCTATCTGCCCAGCCAACACCTTTGACCCGCAAACGCCCTTGCCGTTCCGCTTCGAAGCGGATGTGGTGCACCTGGCCGACCATGGAGAAGAATCGGCGCTCGTAGTCGCGGATGGTGTCCACCCAGTGGTTCGTGTCGAGGCCAAGTCGCTCGAGCGTCGTTTGGGCGCGCGCGGGAAGGGATGCGCTTCGTTTGTCGTCTCGAATCGCTTGGCCGGTCCATTCGACGAGATCGATGTAGTCTTCGAAAAGCATGGGCACCGTTTCGGATTCGGATAGACCACCATGCTTGCGCCCCGGGCGCGCGAAGGGCATTAGCGGCGCTTGTTGCGGACGCGTTTTTCTCGTTCGATTCGCTTTGTTGCCCTTCGGTCCCTGACTGCCGGAACGCATTCGTTCGGCAGACTTTCGCCTCGCACCCCGTGCTTCACGCAAACGCTCCTGAATCGAGGTGAAGTCTGCATCCTCAAGCCGCTGCGCCCGCCCGGCGCGCACCGGGTTGAGGTCCACGTAGCTCATGCACGTGAGCAGCGCGCCCTCATCAAGCAACGCCTGGCTGCGAAAGCGCCCCTCCCAAAAACGACCCGTGCACCCGTCTTCCTTATTGGCCCGACGCGCAATCGACTCATTCAGGCAGCGCATAAACCAACTCAAATCACAAAGCCGCTCTCGCCACAGCTTCGTCAGCCGCCGAAGCTCCTTCTTGGACACCGTTTCCGCCTGGCTCTTGCTGAGCTTGAAGAGCTGCCCATACCGCTCCCGAACCTCCTCATCGCTCCACGCCTGCGCTCGCTCAAACCCGATGCGCACCACCAGATGATAGTGATTGCTCATCGCTGCATACGCACAGATGTCGATGGCAAATACCGACGCCAGCTCCTTCATCCGCGCCGTGAGCCACCCCTTCCGGTGGTCAAAGTTCTTCCCCGTCCCCCGGTCCTCCCCGCACAAAAACGCGCGACGAA
>JANQQS010000042.1 GCA_028284955.1 Myxococcota bacterium
GTCAGCCCCGAGCAAGCCGAACGCGATTACGCCAGCGCCATAGGGGCCCTGGCTGCATAACTCACATCCTCTCTCCACTTTTTCCGGGCAAGTCCAAACATCATCTTCTGCTGGCCCCCGCAGGCAGGTCCTCGATTTTTCTGCGTGTGATCACTTCGTGCACGTTAGTTAGGTACTGTTCAAACTTGGGGTCGCCGAGCGCCTTGTTCGTGCTCCTTACTTGGCGAATAAGTTCGGTGATGTCGAGGCGCTTTTCGCCAGAGCTTTCCTCGTAGCGCAAATTCCACGCGTCCAGTGCGCCAATAAGCTGAGGTATGATGATATCGATTGCTTTCCCGATGTTTCGCACGTCGCCCACTTCAGTCGGCCCGTTGGGGTAGTGTCTTACGGCCCATAGACAAGGCGGGATGACGACGTTGTGAATATCTTCGAGGGTTTCAGCGAGATCATTCAAGGGCTTCGCGATTTCGCTCACCCGGATGGTGGGGGTTTCGTCGCGATGATGGACATTAATCACACCTACCTGTGCGCCGAGCCCAGCAAGCGACGTACTGGCGAATCGCAAACTCGCTTCATGATGCGCCGCCCAATAAGTTATCTTGTCTTCGGCACTCTCGCTTTGACAGTCATGCCCAAACCTAAGGTACTGCATTTCGTCGATCAACTCTTTCCGGTGGTCGGTCGCGGTCTTTAGGGGGCGATTCGATTGTTTTTCTTCATCAAGCCTGGCTGCGCCTGAGTCGGTGCCTGCGTCGGCCGCGCATCCAGCTCCTGACGCTACACACACCAAAAGCCCGGCCCGTAGGAAACTCGCGAATCTGTACATCTTTGCCCTGTCCTTGATCTTGAGTTGCGCGTGACGTCGCGGCGGTCGCCGCTCGATTCACATCTGGCTTCAGCGACTTAGGTTCCCGGACAAGCGAATACCGTGCCAACGGTACGGCGAGTCACCAAAATGAGGCTGCGAGACTCTGTTTATGAAACACCGTGCCGTAATTCAAAGGTGAATGCGGAACGTATGGAACCTGAGGTGCGGCTGACGGCATGTCTCCGCGCGCCGCAAAGTGCTTGCCGGGCTGGGGCTGCGAGCCCCGCTGCGTCGGAGCGTTTGCTGCGCGTCGCGTGCGAAGCTCTGCGTGGCCGACGCTATTTCGGAGTTCCGACGCGACGAGCGATGAGTATGCCTTCGCGAATCGGTACTGCGACAGCTTCAAAATCTGAATCCTGTGCGACTGCTCGGTTCAGGGCGTCCGCTCCTGCACGATGCGGGTTTTCTTCGGAGTCGATCCACCATTTGATCGATCCGAGCACGTTGTCGGCAAGCAATAGGCCTCCCTTCTTGAGCATCGGTCTGCATATGCGCCAGTAGTCTGGATACTCGGTCTTGAGAGCATCCAGGAATATTGCGTCGACCGACTCTGGCCCCAGCGATTGAGCGAGCTTTGGAAGCTCTTCGAGTGCTTCACCTCGACGAACTTCCACCTGTGCAGATAGACCAGCCCGTTGAAACTGTTGTTCCGCGAAGTCAGCATGAAGGTCATTGTGCTCGATGGTAATCAATCGACCGGACGAACTAAGCCCTCGGGCAAGCCAGATGCCGGAGTATCCACCAAGCGTTCCTACCTCGAGCGCGAGCTTTCCTTCCGTCATCGAAACGAGCAGGGTAAGCAATCGACCCACGTCCGGCGATACCGCATGGTCTGGAAGACCAGCCTTCGCCGCATGCTCAGTCAAATGTTGCAGATGATCGTCGCTCTCACCAAATACTTCGCGCAGATAGTTCGACGTATAACGCCAGCGTTCCGGGGTCATCTCCATAGCGAGATACTACTTCGCATCAACTCCCAGTGGCGTGTTGTTTGCGCTGGAGCAGTATTCGGTGGACTTCTTTTCGGTGTGCGATGCCGAACACGTAGACGACAACTTCAGTCGCGTGCACTTCGTAGAGAATGCGGTAGTTTCCTTCTCGAATTCGATACGCTGCCCGGCTGCCCCGAAGGCGCACCGCGGAGCTCGGAAACGGGTCGTGCTTCAGGCCGTCGACGATCGCTTCCACGTTTCTTCGTACCGTCTTTCGGCAATTTGCGAATCTCGCTCACGGCCTGCTCTTGAAGCGCAAGACGAAATGTCTGACGCTCAGGGCGTTTCTTTGACGTCATCCCAAGCGACCCATGGGCTTTCGCGTCGACTTTCGATCAGCACAAGATCTTCCGCATCCTCGAGCCAAGAGGCAATCGCTTCCTGGACGACAGCTTGCTGCTTGAGTCCGTGGCGCTCGCAAAATGCTTCCAGTTTCTCTTTCAGCTTTTCATCGACCCTATGGGTAATTGTCACCACACCCTTAGAATACAATCAGTAGCAATCATTCCCAAGCACGGTCTCCGCCGATCGTCCTGACCGCCGATCGATGTTGCATGGCGCTATAAAGGGTTTTCATATTATGGCGACTCATGAGTCGGAATGGCCCAAGTGGGCGACTGAGAAAATCTCTTTGTTTGAGCCTGATGCGGATTGGGCGCGGCGAGGACGCGAGCTTGTTCAGTCGCTTTCGGAAAGCCTCAAGCCTTGGCTTGTCGCTGGCCCGCATCATGTTGGGAGCACGGCGGTACAAGGTCTCGTGGCGAAGCCAATCATCGATATCATGGCGGCCACCGCCAGCCTTGAGGTCGCGGGCGAGATCGAGGCAGCGCTGCGAACTCGAGGATGGGTGCTTGTTCCTGCTCATCTCGACAATCGACCTTGGCGGCGGTTCTTTGTTAAAGCGGAAGGGGATCGGCGCGTAGCCCATCTTCACATCATGAAAGAGAGCGCAGAGCGCTGGGTGTCTCAACTTCGGTTTCGGGATGCACTCCGAGCGAATTCAGAACTGCGCAGGCAATATGGCGAGCTTAAGCGGGAGCTGGCAGCAAGATACGCTAACGATCGCGAGATGTATTCATCAGCCAAAGCATCGTTCATCACGGATGCCATTCAGAAGCTTTGATGCGTGTACTCAGGTGACGACTGCGGGTTCCGACGACATGCGCCGTCCGGGCATGCTTGTCTCAATCGTTTTCGTACTCGAGGGTAAGCGTTTCTTTGGGAGCTAGCGTGCCTGCGGCAGCGTGTACGATGGTAGCCAGCTCTTTTGCTTCAAGGCGCAAGTCTTCGGAGTTCCACTTCGCGCGTAGTCGATGGGTTTGGTTTGGTTCCGTTTGCAGCTGAATTGCGTTTGAACGCCGAATCGGCCTTTGCTGAAGCCCGAACATTGCTTTATTCGCCTGCGGATCAAACTCAGGAAACGACAAGAAAGGAATCACCGCGTGCACCCGATAGAAACCGGGGCGAATCAAGAACTCGCATGGTGGTTCCTTGTGGGATGACCAGCTGTTTCGGTCGCCGTACGCGAGGTACACGCGGCCTCGACGATTCTTTCCAAACGGCGGCCACGAAAACAGGATCTTCGCTCTTGGCTCGGCGATTTCTGCGAGGAGCGCCTTGGTTTGGCGTTTCGACTTCCACTGCGGCAATCGATCGGACGGGCCATACGGACTGCTGTTGTTGTATTCGATTCGGTAGCTCAGGATGGCTTTGGCGTGGTGATTCAGAAGGAACAGGAGGACGCCGTCTTGAACGCCGCCATCGTCTTCTGCATTGACCCAGCGCTCTCCTTGAGTAGACAGCAGCAGTTGCCCGGGAGCGAAAGAGATGCTCCGCGTATTCGCGTGATCGCGATAGGTGCGCGGATGTTCCTCGCGGGCCAATCGATAGCCAGCGGCGAGCACTGCTTCATCCAGCAGCGCAGGCCACTTCCAATCTTCGGCGAGCTTGATCTCTAAGCTTGCCGAGAACCAGTCACAACCGTTCACTACCCCCAACAGCGCATCCCAGCTGAGCTGATACTCAGAACGATGCACGAAGACACTACGCCCACCAGTCGACAAGTTCTTGTTGCTCATCGGCTCATATATATCTTGGGTGCTGCGTCAAACTACTTAAGCTCAGTTGTCGGTCCATTCGGTGGCACCAAGATGTACACGGTTCGTGCATCGAGCTCCGTAATGCCGTCTCCGATCAATACGATCCGCGCTTTGAAGAACTCCGGTTTCTCGGCGGGCGGTCGAACGTCGTTGTGAAACTCCGCCACGAACTCCACGGGCGTGCCGGGGACTACGTCTTCATACTTTTCTGGCGTGATCGACTTGATAAACATCGTCGCGTCGAAGTCGTCGGGGTTGCCGGGAAGGTTTTCGAGGCGCGTCGTCACATCCAGCGGAACGCTGTTGACAAGGGACTTGACCGCCTCGACGACCGTCTTGCTGAGGCCGGTGCCGTCTTCGCGGATTTGGAAGAAAAAGGGTGTTCCCGATGCATCGATCGCACCAGTATCGCGCGCGATGGCTTGGTAGTGTTGTTGAATGAATGGATCGTTTTTCGAGGCAATCCCGATTACACGTGCACCGATCTTACCCAGCGCATCGGCAGCTTGCGTGTAGGTGGGAGCATTGGGCACGTCTGCCCCGTACTGATTTTCATTGGCGGGACCATTGTGAAATGGAGCGTCGCCGAAGGTAAGAATGATCGGAAACGCTCTCGGGCGAAAACACGGCATCCCTTGATGGCCCGCTGGGCACGCCGCCGAAGCCGTCGTTTCGCCGGCTAGCATCCGCGCTCTATCGTCGTCTATCATCCATGTCAGCGCTTGACCCGTTGCTGTAGTCCAAAGCGCTGGAACGACACTCTCCGGCAGATCAAGGCCGTCGAGGCACGGTAGCCCTTCGACCGCTTCGAGAATGTCCACTCGACCGTTCGATGTACCCGTGATGCTTCCAATACCCACGCCGCAGAATGGGCCGGTCCAGGGCGTCTTCCACTCTCCGATATCCTCGTCCGCAGGCGCGATCTTTCGGAGTAAGAAAAAGGGCGAGTCGATGGCGATGGGGTTTCCGTAGCTGACTATGGGGTAGTCCGCGTACCCCCCGGCGCCCATCTGGACGTTGGGAATTTCTGCTTGGACCCCTGGAACAATGATGTCGACAATGCCGTCGATGAGGTTGTCGCGCTCTTCCCGCATGGATCCTGTGGCATCCACGAGCAGGAACACATCGGCGATGCGAATGCGCGGATCGAAGGTCACCGTGATCTTGCGATTCTCGCGATCCTCCTTGTACGGCAGCTCCAAGAAGAAGGCATCCGTTGGCAGTTTGCTCTCCGCGTCGTTCGGATCGGTTTCGAGACCGCGAACTTCTACGAAGTCCGAATACCCGTCACCATCGCTATCTGGGTCATTGGGGTCGGTACCGAGCGATGCTTCTTCGTCATTTGTTAAGTAGTCACCGTCGGAGTCTCTCTCAGATGGGCTTCCTGTTCCCTGAGTGGTTTGCCCGTTCTGGTCGTTTTCGGAACGGCGTCCCCCGGATTCTAGGGAACCACAGCCCCATAATCCGAGGGCTCCCAAAACCAAACTGGGCGCAAGTGCCCCCAGCGAACTCAAAAAGCGCGTCGCTACCACACGATCCTCTGAAGCTGATGGGGGGTGAGGTCCCCGGCGAACTATCGGCACACGGAATCAGTGCAACAAGTGTTCCTGGGAGGTGGGGTAGGTTTTCAGGTTTGGCACTTGGTTTGCTCACTCCATTCGGATGCGCTCGCGATTGCGACGCGAAAGCCTCGGCGCGAGACGGGATCGAAGTCACCCCCGATCTTTCCCAAGCGAGCTATTCGCTCGGTGCTACTTCGAGCTTCGTCGAATTCATTGCAACCTGCACGGTAAATCCTGCAGGCACAGCTTCGCTGAACAGGATGAAGATTTGGTTGGCTGTGCTCAGGCGAACGCGGCCTCGTCCAGATGACGCAGGGCTCGATCCGAAAATATTGCAGCGCAAATCGCGGCATGGGCGGTAGGTGGCATAGGCTGCAGTGGCAGTAGGTTCGCTTTGTAGATTCAATGCGGCTGGCAAGGTCGCGATCAGGTGCTCTGTTCCCGCGGCGAAAGGGCCGCTCCCAACAATCGCTGCGGTCATGAGAACCGCATCTGTTCCGTCACAAACCTTCGTCACGGAAAACCAACGCTTCTGAAAAGAGGGAAAGCTCCAACCCTTCGCGAGCTTTGTTGGTGAAACCGCGCTTTCGCAGGAGTTCGCAGGCGTGGTCTTGTTTAGGAGCTGCTCCTCCGATGTCGTCTCGGCAGCACAGGCGGAAAAAGCGAATCCCGCAACAGCTGCGCAGAGCAACCGTCGGGTGTGAAGACTCCTCAACATCACAAGCATACAATCACCTCCGCGCTTGTCGCCCGAACGCTGTAGCATTGCCGCTAGTACGTTCAAAATGGGAATAGGGAACATCCGGCAGGCGCTTCGTGTCGATCGAAGAGCGCCGTGAACCTCGTCACTTTCGAACAAGGCCGTAGACACCCGACCTCAGACCTTGGTAAAACTTTCCTATGGGGTGGGAAATTCGCAAAGCGAGGGCAATCTGTTTTGTCCTCGCGGGCTTGGTGAGTGTGTCGTGCGGCACAGACGATGACGAGGGGCCGGCGCCTCGACTGGGCATTTGCTGCGTCACCGGGGGAACGTGCACGCTGGACTCGACGCTCGAGAAGTGCTCTGAGTTCGGCGCGTTTGTCGACAATCCGGATGCCCTCTGCAGCGACAATCTGTGCGATGGCGAGGGGGCTTGTTGCCAAGCGAATGGCTGCACCCAAGTTTCTCAAGCGTCTGAATGCATGGCCGGGATTTTCCACGCCGGCATGACGTGTTCGGAGGTTTCATGCAGCAACTTCGCGGGTGGTTGCTGTATCATCGACCGGTCAAGGTCCGGGGACGAGGCCTACACCTGCGAAATGGAAAGCACGCAGGGCGATTGCGAAGCGCAAGCTTCGGCGAGAGATGGGATCGAGGTCACCTTTACTCGAGGCAGTGAGGGCTGCGACGATTGCCCCCCGCAGACGGACCCCACCGGCGTGTGTTGTTCGCCCACGGGTTGTGTTCTCGAGTTCAACGACGGTTTGACCTGTGTGGGTGATTACAACCCTGATTTGACGAGTTGCGATCCAGACCCTTGCGAGGGTTCAGGCGGCAACGTGGTGCGCGAAGGCGTTCGCGAGGTTCCGAGCCCGTTCACGGCGCCGGATGGTCTCGACGTGATGGATGCAGCCTGGGCGATGTCCACCGCCGGGCAGTTTCCGGTCATCATCGGGGCCGATGGGGGCACGTTTGTGGTGGACGCGAAAACGAATCGAGTCCTGTACCAGTCGTCAAGCGCGGATACCTTTGGCGTGCTCGGCTTCTCCACCAATCCTGATGTGCTTCTCAGGCTGTTTCAGACGGGTTCGGCTTTTTCCAGCGGCTGGGCGGATGGGGCCACTGAGTGGGACTTTACGGTCCCGAACACGCTTGGATATTCGGACGCCACCACCATCGGCGGCGGAAACATGACGGATGGCTACACCGCCGTCGCCCCCACCATCAAATACATCGTGGTGTTTCGTTGGGACCCGGTGGGGTTGACGTTTGCGAACGATTTTTTCGAGCTCGAACAAACCGCGATTCAAATGGCCGAGCCCGAACAACGGCCCATCAGCGCGTATGCCCATCAGAAGGAAGGGCCGTTGGTGTTCGTGACCGACGGTGCGCCCGGGAGGCTCTTTGTCCACGACATGGTGGACGCCAATGCGGCGCCTACGCTGATCGGAAACGTTGGAAGCGGGCCGCGACAGCTTCGCTGTGTGCCTCCGGTTTGCGCGGTGGCCATCTTCGGCGACGACGCGGATGACCCGGGCATCCGTCTTTTCAGCTGGGACGGAACGAGCACGACCGTCACCCTGCGCAGCAAAGTCGAGGCCGGCACAAGCCCGATCGGCATCGATATGGTGATGAACGGTTCCACCGTGGATATCGTCAGCACGGGAACGGACGACGACACCTACACCATCACCAAAGTCGCTTCCGACGGGTCCGTGGTGTCGAATCAGACCACGGCTTTGCCGGATGGCTGCGAAGGCGCCGCGAATGCTGCGTGGCTGCGGGATGACGAGGGCTTGAAGGTCGTTGTGACCTGCACCGACACCGACAACTACGCCGTCATCAACCCGAACTGACCCGCCCAAACGACAAACGAAACTCAAGATGCCTAGGCCCCCGGTAGCGTTCAAGCAATCCATCGCCTCCAACCAAACTGTCGCCTTCAAACAGCTAGGTGCGAAGTGGCTGTGTTTTTCGGTGGCTCTCTCGGCCGGACTCGTCGGCGCGTGCAATGACGAGCCGGCAGCAGAAGAACCGGCAGAGGAAGACGTCGAGTGGTATTCGCCGCTTTATCCGCCCGGAGTCGCACCTGGCGATCTCGATTTCATCGAGAGCATGTGGCAGGTGCGGCTGACGAAGATGCGACGGGGCGAACGCTATCGCGACCGCAGCAGTTCTTTGGAGGACTTGAAGTTTACATTTACGCGATTCAATCGCGTGTACGATCCGGAGCTCTCGAACAAGCGACTGGTATATCTCTACGCAGAGCAGGAAGACGCGAGTTTTTCTGAAGACCCGGTCGGCAGTCGCGATGTTTCCGCGGATCGCGTCGCGTTTACGCGTCGTCGTGCGGTGTCTGGGCACGGGTGGGTCTCCTCGGTTCTTGGCGACATCTTGGTGGATGCGCAGGGAGACACCGAAGGCTTTGGGACGATTCCTGAACGCGCCGCGATCGAGTCTCCGGAGCTTGCGAGCATCAACGTTGCGTACTTCGATCATTCGGTGCTGGTTCGAAGTCGGCTCGGTGAAGAGCAGGCCACGTTCGATTTTCGAACAGGCGAGATCACGGGCGACGAAGAGATCACGCGCGGATACGAACGCCTGCAGGACTATTTCGCGGATAGCGACGACGCGCCGTTTCTCGTCGAAGTCGACGATCGCGGAGAGACGGCCATCGTCGGGCTCTTTGCCGATTTTCGCACCGTCGGCATAACGCGCATCCGGCTTCCGCCTTTTGATGGCGACGACGATGACGATGGCGGCGGCGGCGGAAGCGGCGGCGGCGGCGGAGAGGGCGGCGGTGGCCGCGGCGGAAACGAGGGCGGAAGCGGCATCATGGAAGACGAGCCTCCCGACCCGTTCCGGCCTGAGCTGAGCCCGTCGCCTCCGGGCGATCCGCTTGCCGACGCGCAAGATGCATATACCGAGGCGGTAGACGCGACGAACGAAGCGCGCGCGGAGCGCAATGCGATCCTCGAGCTCGAGAACTGCTGCATTCCGGAACCTACCGCGACGACCCCGGGCGACTACATCGAGCCGGCTCAAGATTTTCTCAAGGCCGTGTTCGGCAGCGCCGAGGACATTGACCCTCCGGTACTCCCCTCGGAGCGTGCGGTTGAAGAAGATCGGTTGGCTTATTTCGTTGCCAACGAGCTCGAGGATGACTGCCCAGATTTTGATGTGTCGACGCCGGCTGGCCGCGCCGCGTTCACAGCCTACAAAGACAAACTCGATGCGTTGATCGAATCGCTCAAGATGGAGTTCGAGCCTCTAAACGCGGGCATCAATCGCGCGATTGGAGACTACAATCAAAGCTCGCAGGCCGCGGCAGATGCGAACGAGGCGGTGCTCACGGCGTCTATTCTCAAGCAGACTGCGTCGTGGCTGATTTCTGCGGCGTTCGGGGGCGGGCTGTCTACCGTGCTCTCAGAAGCCTTCAGCGACATTCTCAACTCCGGCAACGCCGCGCTCATCGAAGGGGTCACGGACGCGGCGGGAATCGATACGCTGGTGGAAGCGGTGGTCGACCGAGTGTTTGCGAGCCCTCCGTTCAGCAGCGCGCCGCAGGGTCTTCGCGATGCGTTTGCCAACTCGCTCAAGGAGCAGTTCGCGAGCAATCCGCTCGATGTGGCGAACCCGGCCGCGTGGGTCACTGCGGCGACGGTGGGCGCGATCGAGCAGGCCGTCATCGCGGACGTGCAACGAGATATCGAAGCCTACGAAGCGCTGCTTCAGTCGCTGAAGCAAAATATTGAGCAGGCGCTGATTCTTCTCTACCGAGTTCAGGCGCTTCTCGATTTGCGCCGCTGCGTGTGCGAGAAGTTTGGCGCGCAGCTCTTCGATGCGGATGCGGCATTGCACCAAGCGCTCGGCGAAGAAGAAGGCGCGCGGGAAGTCTATCTGCAGCTCAGGAACGAACTAGAAACCAATCAGCAGGATGTCATCAATGCGCTCGATGACTGGGTCGCCGAGCAGCAAGGAATGGGCTTTCCAGATCTCCAGTCGGTTCCCCCGGACAACAAGCCGGCGTTGCGCAACCGGATGGAGATGATTCTCCAGAATCTCGGATTGACGTTTCCCAACAAGCTATGGCGCATTGAAGTCTGCTGGGACGGCACAAACTTCATCTATGTCGCAAACGGCGGATAGCCAGTGACACGCGGCGCGAGACGTGTGATCGCGACCGTCAGCGCGCCGAGTTGCATGACCGGTGAAGCGTGATGGAACGTTTTGGAAGAGTTCTGATTCGGGTCGTGTGGATTCTTGTGCTCGCGGGGCTCATCCTCGGCCTTCAGGTGGGCATTCGTCTCATGGACCGGCGCAACTATCGACGAGGCGGCGGCCCTTTCGACTATGTCTCCGACTGGCTTGATCAACTCACCGACTGGGTTGAGTGAGGTTCGCGGCAATTCACCCTCTTGGGCGTTCGGGTCTACGCGCTGTTCCAAGACGCCCATGCGCGTTTGTGTCGAAACTGCGACTTTTTGTCCGTGTTTCTGTGGTCTTTGACAGAGATCTGGTACCGAACTTCTTGGGTAGCCAAGGGGGGCTTTATGAGAATGATATTATTGGTGTTTTTGGGGTTGGGCGTTACATCGACGGCTGCCGCAAGCGACCATGTTTGCGGGCAGCTGACGCAGGTTCAGTTGCCGCGCCGGAGCGGAGGGGGCTTCGTTCGAGGTCGCGTGGAGTTTGAATCGGCGGGTCAGCTTTATCGAATCGATGGGGCGTGGCTGTTGCCCTTTGATCTCTACGCCGCGCTCGACAGACGAGCGGCCACTCCCATCGCGTCGAGAGACAGCCAGTCGATACGGCTGGCGGCGACTTCACAAAACCCTTTTTCGTTGTGCGTGGTGGCGGTTTTTCGGCGAGTTGGGGGGATCGCGCTCGCGGGTCGCGGAGATTCCGATGTGGTCAACGTGCGTCTTTTCGAATCCAGGCGATTGCTTTTTCCGCTGCGCAGCGATCTGACTTGTGGCCGGCTCTTGACCGTCCGCTCTCAATCGTTTTCCCGATCGTCGACACTTCGCTTTCCAAGGGATCTCGTGGAGCTGAGAAGCGACTCGGGCATAGTCTACCGGATTCGATCCGCTCGCTTGGTGAGCGAGACTTTGCTTCGCGCCATTCGCGATCGATCGTTTCTTTCGCCAGCGGCGAACGCGGCGGGCGAAGTTCGTCTGTCGGACGATGCGAGCAATCCGTTTGAACTGTGCGTTCGCGGGGAGTTCGATCGCGATGAGGACCATCCGGATGAGCGACACTCCACCGGCGACTCCGATATCGAAACGGTTTCGCTTAGCGAAATGGGAACCGCCTTGTTCCCGTAGCTAGGTGATCCTGAACAACTAGGTGATCCTGAACAACTCTGAGCCGTTGCCAACGTCCTTTGGGAAACGAAACCGTTGGGACGGTTTCGACGATCGCTTCTCGCCTAGCTGGCCGACGGGATTTGTATGCGAGATCAATCCGAAGCGGCTGAGGATTTTCGACCTTGAGCTGTTATCCGCGTTGCGACCGCGCGCGAACCGTCATGGTGCAGGTCAACACGCCCGGTTCTGGCGCAGGCACGTAGTCAACCAGATACGAAACACCTTTTGTGAGTCGAGGGTGTTCACAAATTCCCTCGACCAGGCCGCGTTCGAAATCCCGTGGATAGGGTGTTTCGCAGCGAATGACGATGGTTCCGTCGACTTCGTCGCTTCGATAGTGTCCGACGTCTCCTCGATGGTTGAGCTGGTAGGCGTGGTCGAGCCCTTGGAGCACCGCGGGGACCGAATCGAGTTCGGGAGGGAACTTCGCATTGCTCACGATTTTTGAACCCACACCACGGAGAACTTCTCGGCCTACATCTCGCTGAATCTCTTTCAGCATGTCGAGCCACTTTTGCACGAGAACGTATCCCGACGAATCCAATCGATCGAGCTCGAAACCGTGTTTTCGGAGCAATCTCTCCCCGAACGAGGGAACGAGCTCAAAAGCTTCCAAGGTCGCGCGCACGTTGGCGGCTCGCACGGTTGCTGATGGATCAGGGCAGACGAATTCCAAGGAAGAACCGTGTTCCAATCAAGACCGAAGGCTCAAAGACGTATTCATTCTCGCGATACAACCATCCGGATCATACGGTTGCAGAGCTCTGAGCTGAAGAGCCTCCTGCGACTATTTCGATTGCGTTCGTCCGCTCGGTTTTGAGTCGCGCGTCCAAGGATTGCGGTGGCTCAGTATGTCAGATGTTTGTGCTTCTTCTCCAAAACCTCATTGGACGATGGAGTCCAGGAATGGAGAGAGAGATGAAGCGAGCAATGCTGTTGGCCTTGGTGGCTATGATGGGCTGCGCCTACGATACCGATGGCCCGGGGGAAGAGATCGGAGCGAGTCGACAGGCGATATCGAACCCCATCGGGGGTGCCACGTTCCGTCCCGGACTCGTGCGTTTGGACCGACCCGACGGCCGTCGCTGCAGTGGTTTTTTCATCGGGCCAAACATGATCGTGACCGCGGCGCATTGTGTCGTGCCGAACGTGAGCGCTTCACCGAGCGGCACCTGGGACGGGATGAATTGGGGGTACGTTCGGCTGCGTATCGTCTACAAACCCAGTTCCTCTGAGGTGATGTGCATCAACGAGACGTGCCGCAACGCAGACTCCACCACCCGACGAACCACCGTGCGTGCGTGGTGGGACGTAAACTACCCGGGAGGAGGGCTTTCCCAAACCGACTTGGCGGTGGTCACCCGAGTTAACGGCGGAAACTTTCTCACGCGAGCCGCGGATGTTGATGATCCCGCGCCTCGGAGCCTCAACGGCAATGACTATCTGCGCATTCTCGCGGGTACGTTGTCACCCAGTCACGATCTCGACATCTGGGGCTACGGAGCTTTCACGGACACGCAGCTGGACGCGAATGCTCGTGTGGGCTGGGTCGAATCACCCGGTTGGTTCTCCCATCACATTCGTGCGAACGCCGACAACGAGTCGCGCATCTGTCGCGGAGACTCTGGCGGCCCGCTGGTGTTCCGCTATGGAGCTCTCTCCCGCAACTTCGTCGCTGGCGTTGCTTCCAACACGGGCATTTCGAACGGATGGTGTCCGGAATATGGGCAAGCGATGCGCTGGACGCGTACTGGACCGAGGGTCTGGATGTTCAATCGTATCTTGAGTTGGGCGGGGCAGATCTCTTGTCAATACGCTACAGGAAGCGACATTCCGGGCAACGGCGCATACTATCGTTGCTGGTAGTGGGGGGGCGAAGCCGTTCCTGGATTGGTACGTAGTTTGGAAGCCTGATAGCCGAAGCACGAACGCATGAGCTCAGCAAACCACGACGACGAGACGATCCGTCGCGCGCTCCATCGATACGATGCAACGCCCTTCGACAAACGCGACTGCGGGGAATATGTCGACTGGGCGTTGCGGTTTTTCGTGGACCAAGAGCAAGCTCCCGACCCCTATGTGGAAATCACCGTCGAGCTCGATGTCACCGAAGCGAGAGCGGTGTACGACAAACGGTTCGCAAACGATGCCGGCGCCTCGTTCACGGCGTACCTATTCTGGCGCTTGCTCGGAACACTGTCTTGCCACGAGCCGTTTCTGCTGCGGCACGTCGAGGGGACTTGGTACTCCTTGAGAAACCCGCCTCTTTTTTTTCCGGTCGCGGTGGGAGGCAAACGGCGTTTCGGGGAAGTGCTCATAGAAGACGCCATGCAATACGACTGGGCGGAGTTTGCTGGCGCTTATCGAGCCGGTATCGACAACGCGAGAACAGGCTCGGCAGCATTGGTGAGCCCCGTAGATTTCGCCTTGTCACAGTTCATCGGCAATCTCCCGAATCTCCAGTTTTCCGCGCTGAAGTTGCACAACGTGGTGCCGCGGTTTGCGAAGTCGTACTTTTATTTTGGAAAACGAACCACGAACCCACAAGGCGCATGGCGAGTCCCCTTCGCCGCGAAAATACACCACGGAAACGCCGACCCATACGTGCTCGATCTGCTCATCCAAGACTTCTCGCGCAGGCTCCGTTCTCCAGATCGCAGTGGCGCAATGGCGCGTTGATTGCGTTCAGAATCAGTGCATTTTACTCGCGGTCCAAGACTGGTGACGGGTTGGCGCTGCTTTTGCATCTCTTAATCCTATGCGCAAACGTTACCGTCCTTTTGCGCTGAGTTGGTGCATCTGGATAGCCACGAGCACCGGCTGCAGTGCGAATTCAGCTGCGAGCCAAGTCGAAGACAACAAACTTGCTGGGGCTCGCAGTACCCGGCAATTCCCCGCTGTCGGGCGAATCTTGTTGGACCGCAGTCTGTGCTTGGGAACCGTTGTCTCGATGGACGACTCGGCAACGACAAAAGGAGAGAAGCAATCGTTTTGTGGTTGGATAGTGACTGCAGCCCATTGCGCTACGCCTCCGAACAGCGACTTCGTGCTCAGCCAGCGATGGCATACTTCTGAAACGCTGGTTGCCCGTCTCACGGCGGCGGACTGGGTCGTTCATCCCCACTACCGTCCTCGCAGCTATCTCTCGGTACCGAATGACATTGCGATGGGTCGCGTTTGCTTTCCGAAAGCGCCGGAGAAGGTGTTCGTCAATTTCCGGCCGATTCCGCTGACATCTACTGTCCTATCGCCCGAAGACAATGGTCATTTTCTTACGTTTGCAGGTTTTTTTGTGGACAAGAAACCTGGTGCACCCAAGCCGACCACGCGTTCAACTCCCGAGGCAATCTCTGTCTCCATTCCGATTTCATATGTCTGGCCAGAGTATTTCTACTACCTCGCAACGCAACCACGCTTGTTTCGTGGACTGCGAAACACGGAACTGGGCGATTCAGGTGGCCCCGCGCTCTGGGTGCCCGACGGAGAGACGAGTTGGCAAGTTGTCGGCGTCACCTCCCAAGGCGACGCTGACGGCGTCCATGATGGAATCAATGTGCGGACGGATCCGGGCGGGTTCGGTCCATGGGCTGAATCGGTCATGCAGGGCCAGGCATTTGATAGTCGTTTTGAAGGGCAATGTCGGGGAACCAGGATAAAACGCGGGCCCGGACGCATTTCGGAGTTTCGCGACTGCATAGAGTCTGCGCGGTCGCAATGTAATACTGGGCCCAGCACCAAGTTTCGGTCGATAGAGGAATACAACCAGGCGTTGACCGCGCATGTACACTGCTTGAAGGCGAGCCAGCGGTCCTGTTTTCCAGCAGATTGCGTACCGGAGCAGACCTTTCAGTGCATCGAAAACCCAAAGCCTGATGTCGACTGCTCGAAATGCTTTAAAGCACTCGGCGTCAAACGCAATACGACTGAATGCCAACATGGCGATGGCCGATGCGATCGGAGCTGCCTTGCGGATACGGATTGCCGCTTCATGCCTCCTTATTGCAACGAACCCATATTTGGAGAGCCTTGGCTCGAGCCGCTCTAACGACAGAAAAGCAGCGAATGAGTGCTTACCCCGTGGAAGGAAACTGAAGCTCTATCCTCACGTCGGCTGCCTGTTGCCCGTATTTCTGTATGAGATGCTGCTTGACCTTGTAGATCAGCCACTCCTGCTTCAGTCGATTGTGGGTAATGTCGTGGTAGCGTAACGGAATGCTGGTGATCTCAAAGCGATCATTTCGGTGGCGTACCCCAAAGCCGAGGCGGCGCATCCCATCGAGGAGCCCCGTCACGTAGATCCAGTACAGCGTTTGTGTGGCGACCACGGCAAAGATGATCATGGGCAACGCCGCTGCCTTTTCCGTCTCTTCGACGGGTGGAGCATCTTCAACGGTCGCGGCGCATCCGCTCTGACTCACGAGAGCCGCCAGAAGCGTCGCTATGACGAAATGCTTAATCGCGCTCTTTGCCATAAGACAACCAAAGAGGTTCGAGGATGACTACTAGCGAATCTTTTTCGGTTCGACTACTGAAATTACGAACGTTGTCGTTGGATGCGGGTCACCGTTTGGTGTTATTTGAGGACCCGAACCGAACGATTTCAACCTCTTTTGTTTGCCGAACTGCGCACAATGAGTCCACGCGCGTTTGATTTCCGCTCGATCTATTTCGATTCGAGCGAGAGGCGGAAGGTTGCTTGGCCGTCTTCTCCGCAGGCTTCGAGCGTGCCGCCGACGCTGCTCGTGGCGATCCACGCGGCGAGCAAGCCCGCGAAGCGTCCGTAACGACCGTCGGCGCGGCCTTTGAGTTGATGTTGGCCCCCGAGGGTGAACGCTGCTTCGCGGAGCTCGCCTGCGATGGCGCGTCCGGGGTCGGTGAGTTCGACGATGGTCCGACCTGACTCTTGTTTGACCGATGCGCGAATGGTTCCGCTGCGTACGTGTCGCCGAATATCGGCGAGCAGTATCTCGAGCACGCGCGAGGCGCTGCTCCCGCCTTTGGCCGGAGCTTGGTCGAGGGATGTGATGACTTCGACGTTCGTAGTGCCGGATCGTTCGATGGCTTGGTTCAGCGCGATAAGGATATCGCCGTCGGCGTTCGACATCACCGGCTGGTCGAGCAACCATTTTCCGACCCACGAGACTTGGTCGAGGCCTTGCTTGAGTTCGCCGAGCGCGAGAGAAACGTCGTCGAGCGCTTCGCGTGCATCGGTGTCGTCGATCGTGCCTTCACGAAGAAAATCTATGTTGGCGGTAAGGGTGGCAGCAGGGTTTCGGAGGTCATGAACGATGAGTCCGAGGAAGCTGCCTACGTCTTCTCGTGAAAGAGTCACGTCTGTTATCGTATCACACTGTTTCCTTTTCCAGTGCAGCTTGTCGTCTATGGAAAGACGAGGACCTCGGAAGAGCCTCGTTCGTCGATCAATGCTGCGATGTAGGATACGAGTGTACGTTGGCGGTCCATCACAGCGTCGAGCTGTGCTTCGGTGAGCAATGGATTTCCGCGGTGGGCCGGGTCCCCAGCGAGCTCGGCCTGAATGGCTTCCGGAGTTAACCCGGCGAGGCGATGCGCAAAATCGGCGGAGAAGACCCGAACGCGTTTCAGGTGCCGGCGGGCCCGCTGTTCTAGGCCGGGAGGAAGCGGCGTCACGAACGCAACGTTGTGGTCTCGCACAAACAGCCGTTCTCCGGAGGGCAGCCCTTGCGCGTTGCCTCCGCTGAATCGGTCGAAGTTTCCGATTAGGTAGTCAAACGCGAGCATCGACGAAAGGTCTCGGACAAAAGCGCGACGAGATTCGGGCACGCTCTGGGCGTCGCGTAGCCAAGCAGACCATTCCGAAACTCTTCGCTCTAAGCCGAGCTCGCGCATGCGAGGAATCCAGTAGATCGCCGCGCCGTGAACCTGGTTTGTCGGGTCCCAAATGGTCCAGTCTCGAATTTCGGGCCAGGCATCGCGGAACTCGCGATGTAGTTTTCGCCGGAGTTCGGCCTGAGGTATCTGGCGCGAGACCGCAGGGGGTACGTTGTCCATCCCGAGCAGCCGGGCGACTCGGTAGGCGGCGATTTCGGCGCTCCAACCTTTGCTATGCTTGCGGCTCTGAGGTTTGAACGCGGCCATGATGTCGGCCTCGAGGCGCATGCGAAATACGACCGACGATGTCCCTACCGGCTTGAACTGCGTCGGGGCGGCATTGCGCAGTTTCTTGAGTATTTGATCCTGCGGCAAGGTTGCATCGACAAACGTGGTCGCACGAGGCGACGGGGAAGTACGGGGCGACGGGGAAGTACGGGGCGACGGAGAAGTATTGTTTTGTTCGCCAACTGGCGGACGGCCGATCGGTGGACGAGGAGTAGCGAGCTGTGCATCCACCGCCGACGCTTCGCGATGTGTCGAGGCGCCGGCCGCGTTGGTTGGGTTTGCGGTCGCTTCGTGGAGCGGCGTTTCGGTCTCCGAACGCGACGATTGGGCCTGGTGTTCTTGGCACCCGAGGATGCCAAGCGCTGCACAGAGACCAACGGACGATGTATTCAGGCGCAGCATGCCCTCGCTGCTCTAGACCGCGTGCATCTCAAAATAATCCCGACTCGTGGGTCTGAACCACCACGTCGTGCGTTGCTCGTCGTCAAAAATGCTCGGCATTTCCTCCTCCTCCCGCCTTCGCCGGGGCGGTCCATCCTCCACGATTCAGAATCACTTTAAGATGCACGCGGTCTAGCGCGAACCCGCAAACAGATTGCGCGCGATCACCAGCCGTTGAATTTGTGAGGTGCCCTCATAGATCTGGAGGATCTTTGCGTCGCGCATGAGTTTCTCGACCGGATACTCAGAAATGTAGCCGTTGCCCCCAAAAACTTGAACGGCGTCGGTAGCCACCGCCATCGCGCTGTCGGCTCCAAATGCCTTGCTGTACGAAGCGATCAACGAGTTTCGTTCTCCAGCGTCGATTTGCCACGCCGCTTTCAGCATGAGCAACCTAGTGGCTTCGTATTTGATGGCCATTTCTGCGATCATGGCTTGAACCATTTGGTGTTCGGCAATCGGCACCCCGAACGTCTTGCGCTCTTTCGCGTAGGCCACGGATTCTTCGAGCGCCCGTCGCATGATTCCGCAGGCGCCCGCCGCGATATCTGGTCGCGTGCGATCAAAGGTGGTCATCGCGACGCGAAATCCTTGTCCTTCGGGAGCGATCACGTTCGCCGCAGGAACGACGACGTCTTCCAAGATGACGCTGGTGGTATCGCTTGCGCGCTGCCCAAGTTTGTCTTCCTTTTTGCCAATGCTGAGCCCTGGCGTGTCGCGATCGACTACGAACGCCATGATCCCTTTGTGCCGCAAAGCAGGATCTACGGTGGCAAATACCACGTACCAGCGTGCCAGTGAGCCGTTGGTGATGAAGCATTTTTCCCCGCTGAGCACCCACTCGTCGCCGACTTTTCGGCATTGCGTGCGGATTCCCGCGGCGTCGCTTCCCGCGCCGGGCTCGGTGATCGCGTACGCAGCGAAACACGGCTCGTCGGTAAGCATGCCCAAGTATTTTTTCTTTTGGTCTTCGGTGCCCGCGATAATGAGCGGCGTGGCTGCGAGGGTGACCGCGGTGATCGCGGTTTGGATTCCGGTGCAGCCGAACGCGAGCTCTTCCGTGAGCAACACGTGATCGACTTCCCCAAGCCCTGCGCCGCCGTATGCTTCGGGCACAGTGGGTGCAACCAGGCCGAGTTCCCAAGCTTCCTTGATGACGTTTTTTGGCAGTTCGCTCTTGCGATCGCAGTCGCCAGCGATCGGCACGATTTTGTCGGCCACAAATCGTCGGGTGGTGTCCACCAGTGCGGTCTGTTCTTCTGTCAGGGAAAAGTCTAGCATCGTCCTGCAGGCTTCCTTTGCGAGAGAATACGCGATTTTCGAGCTATTGTCGTCGTCGCTCTGCTTGTCGTCGGAACTCGTCCCGGGCCGCTCGCGCGCCCAATCGGAATCCAATGGCCAGACCAAGCAGCAGCACTCCGGGAATATAGATGATGTGTGCGATGGATGGCATGCTGCGAAATGCTCGGCGGTACTAGTCGCGCCTGTCGGATGCGGCTTCGAGGACGCGCGAAAGCCGTTCCAGTTCGGCAGAGGTAGCGGCGTGTTTTCGGCCCAGTCGAATCACAAACAACAACAGCAGCACCCAGATTAGGCCGTAGGCTACGACAAGCAACATGCCGCCCGGCACTTGTTCCGCCTGTGGCCCTTGGACCGCTCGAAATGACGCGGCGCGGTCGGCGGCAGGCGCGGTTGCGTCCGACGACGAGCCTTCTTCGGAGGGTTGAGCATACGCGGTACCGCTCTGTTTGCTGGCGATGCTGGTCACGCTTGAAGCGCCCCAGAACGCGGTCAGAGTCAACGCAAGCGCTAGGTACTTCGTGTTGGGCACATTCGATCGGAGTAGACGATTCATCGGCGGTAGACGTCTCACAAATCCCTCAGCAATCCTTGTTGAGCGGCTTCGAGTTCGATCGCGATCGTTTGTTGGTGAGCGCGTTCGAGGGCGGCGCGAATCCAAATGAGGGTCGCGGCGAGCAATGTAAACAAGACAAAGCTTGCGACGAGCCCGGGAACCATGCCGGGGTCGAGCCCGCCGCCTTGTTTGGTGATGACCGTCGGATGTTGTCCGCGCCATCGCGTGACGCTGTAGTGAATGACGGGAATCAGCATCACTCCGACAACGGCGAGCGCGGCAGAAAAACGTTTTTCTGCTTCTCCCGCGTCTCCGAGAAACGAGCGAAGCGCCAGATACGAGCCGAACACCATGCCGATGGCGAGGGTTGAAGTGAGACGTGGGTCCCACGTCCACCACACCCCCCACGCCTTGCGCGCCCAAAGCGGGCCGGTGAGCAGGACCATGGCGCAGAACAGAACGCCAACTTCGGCCGCTGACACGCCGAGCGCGTCCCAGCGGTCGCTTCTTTTCGCCAGATACATCGCGCTGGAAATCGCCGACACAAGAAACGCGAGATACATCGCGTAGGCGCTAGGGACGTGAAAGTAAAAGATTTTTTGCACGACGCCCATCTGCATCTCGACAGGGGCGACGACAAAAATGAGATGCGCGCTGGCGATGAAGCTGAGGAGGGTGAGCGCCGCGAGGACGAGCCAGAGCTTGGCCATCGTAGTACTCTACTCGACCCGCGTTTCCGAGTCACTTTGTGGCAGACGCATTGTGATTCTCAGCTCATTCGTTGTTCCGGGGCATTCGTTGTTCTGGAGCATTTGTGGTTTTGGTTACGCGTCGTTTGGGCGCCTCCGTCCGGCCGGGTTCAGCGCAGGGTTGGCCTGTCGTTTATTTCAGCGATGGGTCTCGCGTGGCTCGACGAGGAACCGCCTCCATTCGAAGAACTTGCTTTGAGAAGCGGCGGCCCTCCACTTCTTCTTCCATCGGACGAATGGCCCGTCTGCGTGCGTTGCGATGCGCCGATGCTGTTTCGAACTCTGCTTCCGCTTTCGCTCACCGGCTTGGTCCCGGCGACTGATCGAAGAGTGCTGCTCGTTTTTGAATGTCACGCCACGACGAACTCTTCTGCGTGTCTCGAGGGTCAAGCTTTGATACGCGGCGGGAATCTAAAACCGAGAACGCCTCCTGCATCGGCGACGCGCGATATCATCGTGCACGGCGGGGCCTCGGTAGGGCGAGTCGAGCGCATCGTGCAGGCCTTTGGCCGAGCTGGTCAGCTCCGGGTGGGTACCTTCCGGGCCAGTCCAACTCGTCGGGCCAGTCCAACTCGTCGGGCCGGTCCAACTCGTCGGGCCGGTCCAACTTGGTCCGACGCACCTCGGGCAGAGTGGAGTCCAGAGAACACGCTCGAGTTGAGATTGCCGGTTGAGCTCGCCCAAGAAGCCGTGAGCGCCATCATCGCGGCGGGCGGCCAGGCGACAAGCCGGCCGGTGGCTCCCACGACGCTCGCGCAATGTCGCGGAGGGCGACTGCTGGCATTCGTGGATCGACCCCCGCAGGGCGACCCTGATGCGACCGATGTAGACCTTCGTCACGAGCTCGATGGAGGGATTCGAGGCGTTCTCGCTGAACCGATGCGGGCTTTGGGGGCGCGCTCATGCACCGCATGTGGTCGTCGCGCGCGGACCGCGATTCATCTGATGGCCCAACCGGAGTCTGATCCGTCTGGAATCCAGCTGGGACCCTCTGAGGTTCAGGTCTGTGTACGCTGCAACCTGGGCTGGGTGCATCGAGGGCGTGTTTGCTAGCCTTCATATTTTGCTAGGGTTTACGGGGAACGTATTCCGCGAACGACGCGACCGAGGCTTACTTGACCAACACGTCAGTATCGGACCGACCGGCATCCCGTAAGAAAGTTTCAGAGGGGAACGCGCTATGGGACCGGCAGCTGCTCGTCGTGGTAGGAAAAGGCGGCGTTGGAAAAACCACGGTGAGCGCGGCGCTTGCGTTGCAGAGCGCGCGTCGAGGGAAACGGACGCTTATCGCGATGGCGAACGTCAAAGAGCGGCTGAGCCGGCTGCTCGAAGTGGACCCCATCGGGGATGAGATCGTCCGTGTCGCGCCCGGCGTGGACGCGGTGAACATGTCGCCGTCCTCCGCGCTCGAAGAATACGCGAAAATGGTGCTCAAAGTTCGTCCGCTGTACGAAGGGGTGTTTGGCAACCGAATCGTTCGCGCGTTCTTGCGGGGGACGCCGGGAATCGAAGCGTGGTCGATGCTGGGCAAGGCATATTTCCACGCTACGAGCCGAGAAAGAACACCGCGTCGCAGAGAGGTATCGGGAGGCACGTACGACCTGGTGATTTTAGACGCACCCGCCACGGGACACGGACTCGATATGTTGCGGGTGCCCCAGGTGATCGTGAATGTCGCGCCGCCCGGTTTGCTGCGCCGAGAAGCGGAGCGCGCTCTCGAGCTGCTTCGCGATCCGAATCGAGCCGGCGCGGTAGTGGTGACGCTAGCTGAACATATGCCCACCCACGAGACCATCGAACTGCATTCTGCGCTCGAACAGGAGCTTCAGATCTCCACCCTTCGGTTGGTCATCAACGGACTCCTTTCGCCACTGTTTGAACCCGAAGAGCGGAGCATCTTGCGTGATTTGTCGGCGAAGATTCCGCCTTCGTCGTCCCTTGCGCCCTTTGCGGAGGCGTCGCGGACGCGCGCGTTGCGGGAACGCTTGCAGGCGATTTCGGTGGGGCAACTTCGACAGGCGATTTCCAGCGAATGTACGGAGCTCCCTTATTTATTCGTGCGCTCATTTGGGAAAACCGCGGTCGAATCGCTCTCGCATTCGTTTTGACGAGTAGGCTTGATTTGCGCCGCGTTCGCACTAATACCCAGGGCGACAACACCTAGCGCGTGACGCCCATGAGGCATGGAGTGAACTATGGCTGGTGAGGCCACAGCAGGACTAACTCTTACTACCCCGTTGCTTTTTGAACAGGGGTCCCAGGGGCGTTCCGGCGCGTCGATTCCTTCTCTCGACGTGCCCGAATGCGATCCGGAAGCGAGCTTTGGCGAGCTTCTTCGTGACGAACCGGCCCCGCTTCCGGAAGTATCTGAACCGGAACTATTTCGGCACTACGTTCGGCTGAGTCGGCAAAACTTCGCCATCGATTTGGGGCTTTACCCGCTCGGCTCGTGCACCATGAAGTACAACCCGAAGGTCAACGAGTGGGCGGCGCGTTTGCCGGGCTTTGCAGGCCTTCACCCGATGGCTCCGTCATCAATGATTCAGGGCGCGCTGCGGTTGATGTGGCGTTTGGAGCGCGGCTTGGCCGAGATTTGCGGCATGGATCGCGTTTCGCTTCATCCCGCGGCCGGGGCGCAAGGCGAGTTTGCTGGGCTGATGATGATTCGCGCGTGGCATCAAGACCAGGGGCGGAGCCCGAAGAAAGTATTGATTCCCGACACCGCCCACGGCACCAATCCCGCGTCCTGTGCGCTCAATGGCCTTGAGGCGGTTCCTTTTCCGGTTGGCGGAGACGGAACCGTTCGCGCCGAGCAACTTGCACCTTTTGTGGATGATCAAGTCGCGGCGCTCATGATCACCAATCCCAACACCGTTGGGCTGTTTGAGACTGAACTCGCGACGATATGCACCATGGTTCACGACAAGGGCGGGCTGGTGTACGGAGACGGAGCCAATCTCAACGCGTTGATGGGCCGCGCACGACCTGGCGATTTTGGCATCGATGTCATGCAGTTTAATCTGCACAAAACGTTCACCACGCCGCACGGTGGCGGGGGGCCTGGTTGCGGCCCGATCGCCTACAAGTCTCGTCTTGAGCCCTACGCGCCTACCCCGGTGGTGCAGCAGGGCGAGGACGGCGCGTTTGTGCTGGAGGAGAACCGTCCGAAGTCGATCGGAAGGTTGCGATCGTTTCATGGAAACTTCGGCATGATGGTGCGAGCCTATGCGTACTTGCGCGAGATGGGAAGCGACGGTTTGCGTCAGGCTACCGAGCGTGCGGTGCTGAACGCGAACTATCTTCGTGCGGCGCTCAGCGAGACTTGGGACACGCCCTACAACACCGTGTGCATGCATGAAGTCGTGATCAGCGACAAACATTTGCGACCACACCACGTGACGACGATGGATATCGCCAAGCGACTCATGGACTACGGGTTTCACCCGCCGACCGTCTACTTCCCGCTTGTCGTCAAGGGCGCGATGCTCATTGAGCCCACGGAGACCGAAAATAAACAGTCGCTCGACCTATTCGTCGACGCGATGCGCAGCATCGACGAAGAAGCTCGAACAGATCCGGAAACGGTCACCCACGCGCCTCATCTCACGCGCCTCCGTCGACTGGACGAAACCCGCGCGGCTCGAAACCCTGTTTTGCGGTGGAAGCCGCCTTCGGATTCGTAGACGCAGTTTCCTTTTCGTCTTTCATACCTTCTTCGGTGAACGCAGCCAGTTCGCGCGCCACGGTGCGCAGCATGGTTTGCTTGATATGGAACGGAAGAAACGCCGACTTGAACCCATTGCGGATGATGCGTTTGATGTCCTCAAGGGTGAGGTTCAGTTGGCGATGGCAAAGCCAAAGCTCTTTTGAAACCGTGGTGTCGGTGATGAGCCGGTTGTCGGTGTTTACGGTCACCCTGAGGCCGAGGTCGTAGTACAGCTTGAGCGGGTGGGTGGCGAGCCCGCGCACCGCGCCGGTCTGCACGTTCGATGAGGGGCAGCATTCGAGCGGGATTCGGTGGTCGTTTACGTAGTGCAGAAGATCCCCGTCTTCTCGCAAACGACATCCGTGGCCGATGCGGTGCGCTCCGCATACGTGAATCGCTTGGTGGACAGATTCGGGGCCGTACGCTTCTCCGGCATGAATCGTCACCGCGATATTGTTGTCGCGGACAAGCTGAAACGACGCAAGGTGGTGCTTGGCGGGGTGGTCGTGTTCCGCTCCTGCTAGATCGTACGCGCAGACTCCCCGATTTTTGTATGCGACGGCAAGTTGCGCCATTTCGAGCGACGACTCGGGAGAGATATTGCGGATTCCGCAGAGGATGACGTTGCACTCGATGCCGTGATCTTTTTGCCCTTCTCGCAGACCGCTGAGCACCGTTTCGACGACGGTTGTCAGACGGAGGCCTCGCTTCGTGTGCAGCATGGGCGCGTAGCGGACTTCCATGTAGCGTACGTTTTCTCGGGCCGCGTCTTCCGCGAGCTCGTAGGCGATACGGTAGAGCGCATCTTCGGTCTGCATCACCTTGAGAGTGACCTCGAAGGCTTTGAGATACTCGACGAGCGATCCCGAGGTCTCGCCGCAGCGCATCGCGCGCCCTAGCTCCTCCGGAGTGTTGGCGGGCAGATCTACTTTTTGTTGCTCTGCGAGCTCGAGGATCGTTTTGAGACGCAGCGACCCATCCAGATGAACGTGGAGGTCGGTTTTCGGAAGCTTTTCGAAAAATGATATGGGTAGCGTCACTGCGCAAAAATACCACAGTAAATGCCGGGTTCGCAATGCGCCCAACATATCGGCCACGCCGGCCCGGTGTTGTGGCTGCCGAATTCGTTCGCGGCCTATCGGGTGCGCTGATGCAGCGCTTCGAGAACGACGGAAAGCTTTTTTGCGTTCACGCTTACTCGGGTGGGCATTCCGCCGGAGAGCCCGAGAATTTTGACGAGGTCGATTCCGCTGTCGAATCGCGCGGCCACCGTGACCGTGGTTTCGTCGTGCACCACCGAGATGGTCGCCTTTTCTTGGCCTAGGAGGAGCAGTTTGGTCTTGTCGTACGAGTGTTTTCGCACCCGGGCATCGCAGACGGCCACGTCGCGCTCAATCACGTACCTTTCGGAGAGGCGGAGCGCCTCGCGCTCCATTCCGCGAAGCTGTTCGGAGGCCGCTTTAAACGTTGCGAACATGTCGCGATCGGTCGCGCCAGAAACCAAGAATCGCACCATCAGCCCGCGAAGCGCGTCATCCCGCCAGCGTGCGCGCAAAGCTCGATCGAGCACGTCGGCGCGGTCGCTTGGAGTGCCCAATCGGGTATCGATGGCGCGGGCGTCGTCGTCTGCGCCGGGATAGGGCTCTCGACCACCGCAGATCCATTTGGCCGCGGAACAAAGGCCGTCGAAATCAACGTGGCAACACACGGTGTCCACCGGGCCCGCGGCTTGTACCCGCTGGGGGGTAACCATTTCGGGGCAGGCGCCGTGTTCGGCTTTGGTGCTGAGCACGAAACGGTGGTCGTTGGCGTAGGCAGCGTGCTTTTCGTGGTCGTGGTGGTCGATCCACATGACCAATCGGTCGCCCAGGCCTTGGATGAACGGCAACGTTGTCCCCTCGAAGCTCGCCCCGCCGGCGTTGGCGGCGAAAGCGACGTCCAAAACGACCACCCGCCCGACAATATCTCTTGGTTTTGGCAGCTTTCGGGGCGTAGCGTACGCGAGATGAGGAAACGGCATGGACGGGCAGAATGGGATTGTGCAGGCCGAGAAGCAAGGCGTGGTCGCAGGTCATGGGGGAAATCGACCCCTGGTCCCTGCTTGAGGAGACGTTGACAGCGCTATTTAGGTGGGTTTTTTTCCAACCGGATGTCGGTCCGAAACATAACCGAAATCATCGCAGGACATGTTCTAGGCCTATTTGTGTTCCGGGGTTTTTCCGTCTGGAAAGTAAGGGGTATAAGTCATGAGTCAGAGTATGCTCGATAGCGTCTGGGTGCTCCTAGCCGCATTTTTAGTGTTTTTTATGCACGCCGGCTTTGCGCTGGTGGAGAGCGGGTTTAGCCGCAAGAAGAACGCCGTGATGGTCCTGATGAAGAACGTCGGCGTGGTGGCGATTTCTTCTGTGGTCTTTTTTGCGGTTGGATACGGCGTCATGTTCGGCACCGGAAGCTCCTTCGTGGGAATGAATTATTTCATGCCGGATGGAGCATGGGGCAACGTGGGCACCCTTCCGCTCTATGTATTTTTGTTCTTCCAGTTGGTCTTCGCGGCCACGGCATGCACCATCGTGAGCGGCGCGATCGCGGAACGCGCTCGACTCACCACGTTTTTCATCTTCACCGCGCTCGCCACCGCGCTCATTTACCCGGTCGTCGGCCACTGGGTGTGGGGAGGCGGTTGGCTTTCTGAGATGGGCTTCATGGATTTCGCGGGCAGCACCGTAGTCCACGCCGTTGGTGGCGGAATGGCGCTCGCAGGTGCGATCGCGGTTGGACCACGACTTGGTCGCTATCTTCCCGACGGGAAATCGACGCCGATGCCCGCGCACAATTTCCCGCTCGCGACGCTCGGCGTGTTCGTGCTCTGGCTCGGATGGTTCGGTTTCAACGGCGGAAGCACGGTATCGGCAGAAGACCCAGGAGCGATTGCGGGCATCGTTTTGGTGACCAACCTGGCCGCGTCGGTTGGATTCTTGGCAGCGCTCCTTTGGGTTCGAGGGCGCACCGGCATGCTCGACTTGTCGATGGGTCTCAATGGAGCGCTTGCCGGTCTGGTCGGCATCACCGCGGGGTGCGATGTAATTTCGCCCGGTTGGTCGATGGTCGTCGGGGGCATTGCAGGGGTGCTTTGCGTGGAAGGCGTGCTTTTGCTCGACCGTTTGAAGATCGACGATCCGGTGGGCGCGATTACCGTCCACGGGATCTGCGGAATCTTTGGCACGCTTGCGATCGGTCTGTTCGGAAACGAAGTTGGCCTTTTTGTTGGTGGCGGTCTAGAGCAGCTCAAGGTGCAGGCGATTGGAACCTTCGCCGGCACCGCGTTCGCGTTTGCGATTGGTTCGGTGCTCTGGTTCGGACTTAAGGCGGTTGTACCGGGCGGGATTCGAGTCTCCGAGTCACATGAGCTCGAAGGTCTCGACCGTGCCGAATGCGGCGTCAGCGCGTACGGTGAAGAGCTTGCTGGCGGCGCAAACGTAGCCGACTCCATTCCTCCCCAAGCTGCGCCGGTCGGGGTGTCTACGGCGACCGCAAGTTAGTTACGAACCTACGTTCGTTCGACAACGAAACACCGAGCTTCGCATGAGAGGCTCGGTGTTTTTGTTTTCGAAACGCTTTACTTTTTTTTTTCTCTGACCTAGAAACGGCCGCGGGAGAAGTTCATCTGAAGGTTCTGTTGATGGGTCGACTACCTGCTGTGGTGGAGATCACTTTTCGGGCCGTTAGATCGATCTCGGCGTAAAAGGGAACAAGCGTAGAGGGAACATGAAGCGCGGTGTGGATGCGAAGCACAGTGTGGAGGTAAACGTGAGAAACTTATTGCGGCTTTCAGTCGTGTTGGGCTTGCTCGCACCGGCCGGTGCGATCGCACAGACGGACGACGACTCGTCGACGGGTGTGCAAGTTGGAGGGAGCGTGTCTGCGGACACCGCAGCGGGGGAGACCGAAGGGTCGGCTGATGCTGAAGGAGAAGCCGGCGCGGACGCGACCAGCCCGTTCGATGAGCCAGAGCCAGATCCGGTCTACGCGCCGCCTCCGCCGCCTCCTCCCAGCCCTGTGGCGGTTACCCCGCCCCCGCCGCCTCCTGCGGTCGAAGAGGAGGAGGAAGAACCGACGGTCTGGGATAGCCTTTCCGCGAACGTATTCGCCGATGCGTTTTACATGGCCGACTGGAATCGACCCAGCGACCCGACTGCGGCGTCGAGCGTGCCGCATCGCGCCTTCGATTCATCGCATGGATTTCAGCTGGCGTTCGCCGGGCTTGACGTGGCCTACGAAGGGGAGCAGGTCGGCGCGACGATCAACCTTCGTTTCGGCGATGGTGCGCGGCGTTTGATTGGTAACGATGAGCCCGTGTTTTCGGTGCTCAAACAGGGCTATCTCACCTGGTCGCCTACCGAACAGCTGTCGTTCGATTTGGGCCAGTTCGATACGATTTACGGCGCCGAGGTCGCCGATAGCTGGCAGAACCTGAACTACACGCGCGGCGCGCTCTACTACCTGATGCAGCCGTTTTATCACACGGGTTTGCGGGCCGGTTATCAGGTCAATGATACGGTCAGCTTGACCGGTTTGATCGTCAACGGAACCAACAATCCCATCGACAACAACCAGAGCCCTCATGTGGGTTTGCAGGTTGGCTTGACGCCGAGCGACGATCTCGGGTTCTGGCTCGGCTACTATGGCGGCGCGGGCAGCAGTGGTTTCGGAGGAAACCCGGAACGAAGCGACGATGAGTGGGAACACTTCTTTGACGCGGTGCTCAACGTTACGGCTGGCGATCTGACCTTTGTTGGAAACGCCGACTTCTATCTGAGTGGCCCCGATACCGGGGAAGGCCCGTCGTTTTATTGGGGCGCGAGCGCGGCGCTCGGGTACGCGCTCACGGAGATGTTCGGCGTCGCAGGTCGCGTAGAGTTCTTGCACGACCCCACCGAACGAGCTCCCGGAACGCCGTTTATCAGCGGTGCGTATGACTGGCTCGCGACGGGCACGGTGACGCTAGACTTCAAGCCCATCGAGAACCTGATCATTCGTCTCGACAACCGAATCGAGTTTGCGGAAGCTGATGTCTTCGCCGACAAGGATGGCGTTACTGACATTTGGTTTGCCACCACATTGGGCGCCGTCGTCAAAGCGAACTAGTCGCAGAACGCACCCAATCCTCAAAGCGGCCGGGCCCATGGGGCTCGGCCGTTTTGATTTGTTATGGGAACGTGTATGCTCACGCTCCATGAGCGCGAGGATGATGATGATGTGCGCCGCATTGGCCGGTGCGCTTTCTTTCGGCGCGGGATGTGGCGGGCCTTCTGCACAGGCCAAAGCCCAGACTCTGAGTCGTCTGAAGGGCGCCATCCGGTCGCCGATTCAAACCCGGGAGCAAGCGAGCGAGCACAGTCGACTGGTTGAACAGGTCATGGACGAGCACGGTCTTCGAGATCGCAGTCGCTCAGAGGTGGTGCAGCTCATTGGACAAGGTGAACCCTGCGCCCGTCATCCGAGATGCGCGGAGCTCGGATTCGAGGCAGACGACTGGTTCTATACGGTTGGCGCAGTGGGTGGGGCGTATGCCGGGCAAACACCTGAGTTGATCGTTGGGTTTGACTCAAGCGGTCACGTTCGCCGTCTTTGGAATTTTCGGACGCACGAATAGCCGCCAGTCATCGCTGCGTTGTCTCGCTTCGGTTGGCGGAGCTGGTTATTTTAAGTCGTCGGCAGCCTTTGAGTCAGCAACCTTTGAGTCGGCAACCTTTGAGTCGGCAACCTTCGAGTCGGCAACACAGTTGAGCGGACGATTGCCCAGATAGTTCATGCGCTTTGCCCGCCTGGGGTCGATCGATTTGTCTGAGGGATCGAGCGTTCGCTCCTTCCGCATGAGTACCTCGACCAATGCCTCCCGAATCGGGGCTTCGTTTTCGACGGCGATTCGGGATGCCCGGTTCGGCAAGTCGGTGAATGTTCCATCGCCTCCGGTAGCGAGGAAATCGCTCGTCAGGACCGATACGCGATCTTGGTGTTTGATTCTATGACCGCTGCTCCGGCTCATTCGAACGACAAGACGGCGATTTCGGCAACGCACGTGAACTCGAATTCCCGACAGAAGCACCAACGCACCTTTCGACCGAAGGTTTTTGGTCACGATCGACTCCAGCTCTTTGCCGCTGACCGTCAGGCTGGCGAAGCGATTGTCGAACGGAAACACTTGATAAAACTCACCGTATGTAATCGGACCGGGAAGAATCGGTGCTCGGACACCCCCCGTCGTGAGCACTGCAACGTCGGCGGTGGGTCGTGCGGCGCGCATCAAATCGGTCATTAGGTTCCCCAGCGACGATTCTTTGTCATGGGACCTGGTGAACTTGCGCATAGCGCGAACGTTCAACGGCTTGCTCGCTTGTTGTTTCGCGAGATCGAGTTCGTGTGCGACAGCGGCGAGCACGCCAGCGTCGGGCACGACTGGCTTGCCTTCGTAGGCACCGGGGCGGCAGGTTTCGAGCGTGGCGCTACGGTCTTGGCAGACCGGCTGAGGAGGGTGGATCGTGGTGTCGACGACTCTGCTCCGGGTGGTGTCGAACGCAAAGTCGATTCGTCCGAATGCGTGTCCATTCGAATACGCTTCGATGATGGGAATCCCATTCACTCGGTGTGCGATCGCGCCGTGGGTGTGCCCAGCAAAAATTGCGTCAACGGATCCTTTCGGAAGGGCGCGCGCGACGCGAAATATCTCGGCGTCTTGCTCGCATGAGGACAGGTCGTCGGGGTTTGCGTAACGCGAACATTTGCCACCGGCGTGAGCCAACACGAGGATGATTCGCGCTCCTTTTCGGCGAAGTTCACGCGTCCGTTTCTTGATGGTCCGTGAGAGACTTGCGACCCGTATATCCCGCACGTTCGCGCGGATGGTGGTTCGCAGGGTTGCCTCGGTGGTGACCCCGATCACTCCGATTCGAACTCCCGCTCGCTCGATCAGCGCAGTTGGAGAAATATTCGGCCAATCGACAAGAGACCTGGTGGCGCGATCAAAAAGATTCGCGGTCAAAATGGAGAACTTCGCCTCTGCCGCGCGGGCGAACAACGCTCCCCGGGGATTGTCGCGGTCGGTCGTGGGCGTCACCGCATCGCCGACCGGTCCGTAATCAAACTCGTGGTTGCCTATTGCGGCGGCGTCATACCGAGCTGCATTGAAGGCCTGGACCATTCCCCGACCTTCTCCGAGATTGGATTCGAGGGTCCCTTGCCACATGTCGCCGGCGTCGAGGAGCATCACGCCTCCGCCCTCAGATGCCTGTAATTCTCTGAGATTTTTCACGAATCCAGCGATGATGGCCACGCGAGAGATGGCGCCGTGAAGGTCGTTGGTGCTGACTACGGAGATCGTCACGCGATCGTCAGTTGCGTTCGACCGGCCTTCAGATGTCGAACTGAGCCCGCGTTCAGAAGCATTTGCGTGCGTTTGCTCACACGCCGACAGGAAGAACGGGGCGCAGAGCAAGAACGAAATCCGACTGATCATTTTGTGCTTCGAAGCGCTGTCACACGGCATGAGCACACCTCGCGCAGCCCGTCTTCCAAAGCGCCACTAGGCGATAATGGACGGCGGTCCATGATGCAAATTGGACCGTCGAGTTTCCTCCACCGGTCCGAGTTTAGCTATTGTATCAAGTATGATTAATTCGAGCAGACTTTGCTTCGCAAGAATGTCAATGCGTAAAGCGTTTAGTTGTACTTTACACGTTTTGTGATAATCTGTCGCCATGGAACCCAGACGACTGGTCCAGACATTTCGTGATTCTGCGGCCATGCGACCGCTGCGAGAGTTCTTCCTTCAGGCGCGTCGAGATGTTCGCGTGCTTAGCCGATCGGTCCTCTTTGGGGACCGTCCCTCGCCAGTGGTGTCGCGAACCAAATCGTGTGCGCGCAGCGAGATACCAGCTCCACCGGTAGAGTCTGCGTTGCCGGGACGGCGCGTTGTCAAAGTGACCCGGGTGGAGCGCGAAACGGCGGATGCCACATCGCTTCACTTGGTGGAGCAAGACGGATCGCCACTACGTTTTACGCCGGGTCAGTTTTTGACGCTAGAGGTCTCGGTCAAAGAGGGGCTAGTGCGGCGCGCGTACTCGCTGATCGCTGGTGAAACGCCAGAAGACTCCGCCCACATTACCATCAAGCGGATCGCGAACGGCATGGCGAGCAGTCTACTTTGCGACACGGTGCAACCAGGAGCTGAGCTGTGGGTTCGAGGGCCTTCGGGCAACTTCACGTTGCCGAGCGACGACATACCTCGGGCGGGGCTGGTGATGATCGCGGGAGGAAGCGGAGTTACGCCCATCCTTTCCATCGCGCAGGAGGTTTTGCGGACACAGAGTCAACATGCTGGAGGTCCTCGCATTACGCTCGTGTACGGAAACCGAGGAATCGCCGATGTCATATTCCGGGAGCGTCTCGCGCGGCTGGCTGATGCACATCCGAGCCGACTGATCGTCGATCACGTGCTTAGCGATCCCCCGTCGTCTTGGACTGGTGGCGTGGGGATGCTCGATTCGCCGACCTTGCGCCAGCGTTTCGACGCGCTGGGTATCTCCCGCGGAGCCAACGAGCGGATGTATTTTGTCTGCGGGCCGACGCCAATGATGGAGGCCGCACGTCGCACGTTGGGAGAACTCGGGGTTTCGCCTTCCCGGATTCGAGAGGAGCTTTTTAGCCGTCCAGAAGCCCGAGCGACCCAGTTGTCGTCGCCTGCCGCGCAAACCTTGTCGGTACTGAAAAACGGCAATGTGTCCACCTTGGTCGCAGCTCCAGGAAAAACCATTTTGGATGCGGCTTTGGATGCCGGGATCGACATGCCGTTTTCGTGTGCCATGGGAGGGTGTGGGGCGTGCCGGGTCCGACTGTCGAGCGGGTCGGTGGATATGGCCGAACCGAATTGCCTTTCGCAGGCGGAGCGTCGTGATGGGTACGTACTTACGTGCGTTGGAAGGGCGACGTCTCCCGTTGTGCTGGAGGTCGACTCATGATCGAACGCTCCGCCGCCAGCGTGAAGCGTGTCGAGAGCGAGCCCGCGGACGCTCGCTACTGCTATCGCATGCGGGATTTGTGTGAAATCACCGGTTTGCCGCGACAGGCTATTCACTTCTATGTGAAAGAGGGCATCCTCGCGCCGGGACGAAAAACTGGACGCAACATGGCTTGGTATAGCGAGCAGCATGTACAGCGACTGCGTCTCATCAAGAAGCTCCAACAAGAACGATTCCTGCCATTGCGCGCGATCAAGGCGCTGCTCGATGGCCAGAGCAATGTCGATTTCTCCGTTGAGCAGCGTCGTTTCCTGCAGAGCGTGCGTGCGCGATTCGGTCACGACACCCAGCCTGGCGAGACCGAATTGGGCCAGACCGAAATAGGCCAGATACTGTTTGGTACCGAGTCCGAGAAACTGTTGGACGTCGATGTAGTCATCGCGCGTACCTGCATCCACAAGAGCGATCTCGAACGCGCCATCGGTATAGGTCTGGTTCGTTCGGTTCAAGAAGAAGAACAGGCGCGAATTCCTGAATCGGATCTCTGGATCATAGAGTCCATCGCTGAGCTTCGAGCTATCGGATTCGATGAAAAACTCGGGTTTTCGGTCGACGACATTGCCGTATACGAAGAAGCAATGAGTTCGTTATTTCGCAACGAGCTCAAGCTCCTTTCCAGCCGGTTGTCTGGTCTACCGCCTGAGCAGGTCGCCAGCATGATCGAGCGGTTTCTTCCCGTGATCCATCGATTCTTGGTGCGATATCATGCCAACCAGGTGCGAAATTTTCTTGATACAGTGACTTAGTTACGTGGTCGAGCGAAACGAAAGAAGTGAAGGTATCTCATGAAGGTTTCTAAAGTGCTGGCCCTGATGCCAAACGCCGCGAGGGCTCGACTGGAGCCCTACTTCGAAGCAATGGAAATTCTCCAGGAGGTAAAAGACCCGCGCGTGATGAAGTCGCTTGGACCCGCGGGCGTTCGCGGTCTCCTTTTGCAGCGAGGCAAACAAGGCGTTCCCACGCGCATCAAAGCCCACCATAGCGCCTATTTCGATTGGACCTACCCCAGCGATTTTCCCGAGATGCTCGATCTTTATCGGCGCGCCAAAGACTCTCAGTGGAACGCAGAAACGGACCTGGATTGGAGAACTTCGGTCGATCCGATGAGCCCCGAAGTCAACATTCTCCCGGCGGAGTTTCTCAACTACGAGGCGCTTCGCGATGCGGGTGTCCGGCTCGACGGCGCCGAGAAAAAGCGCCTCACCGCAGATATCGTGTCATGGATGCTCAGCCAGTTTTTGCACGGCGAGCAGGGCGCGCTCTTCGCCGCAGCCCAGGTGACCGAAGCGGTTCAGTTCTTTGATGGAAAACTCTACGGCGCGACCCAGGTTGTCGACGAAGCACGCCATGTGGAGGTGTTTCATCGGTATCTCGATGCGAAGTTGAACAAGCTTTACCAAATCAACGACAACCTATTTGTCATCATCGATGCCCTCATGAGCGATGCGCGCTGGGATATGAAGTTTTTGGGCATGCAGATCATGGTCGAAGGGTTGGCGCTGGGCGCGTTTGGAATGCTGTACAAAATGACCGAGGAACCTCTACTGCGCGATTTGCTTCGGCGCGTCATTCAAGATGAGGCTCGCCATGTGCACTACGGCGTGCTCGCGCTTCGCGAACATATCCGCAACGAGCTGAGCGAGAGTGAACGTCGAGAGCGAGAGGATTGGTGTTTTGAAGTTTCGTTGCTGATGCGCAATCGTTTTGTTGCGTATGAGGTGTACGAAGAATGGTTTTCCGGGCTCATGAATCGTGAGCAATGGCGCACCGTTGTTTACAGTTCCCCTGGTCTTGAAGCGTTCCGGCGGGTGATGTTTCGTCGGCTCGTGCCAAATCTCCGAGAGATCGGGCTGCTGAGTGATCGTATTCGGCCGCACTACGCGCGAGTCGGTTTGGCGAAATACTTCGAAGGCCCGGCCGCGCTCGAGCTCACTGGGGATGGCATGATTCATGAGCTGGAAACGAGCCCTCGGTTTTCTTCGAAACCGCCAGAAAGCCCGGGAATGCCTACCGTCATGGAGCTCTAAGCGGTACAATCGAAGAACACGATCGGACGGGGGACGAACGATCGTGCGCCGCGGCGGATTCGAGTCCGCAGCGGTTTGCAGTGGCCTCGGTGTAGAGTGGCCGCGGTTTGGGGTGTCGCCACAGTGGATTCGAATCGACCTAGTGTCCGCGGTCAACATCATTCGACCACCTCTCCCATGACAGAGGAGACGGTTACCCAAGAGACTTCGATTCGACCTTCTCAACGTCCGACGTCGCAGTTAGTGGCTCCACGACGCGTGTCAAACGCGGCTGGTGACGCGGTGCTGGTGGCGACACGCGATCGAGGGAGTTTGCAGGTGTTGGCCACACGCCTGATCGGCCGCGTCACCGTTGAACCGATTGCATCGATGAACCAGTTGCTTGCACGCTTGCGCGATCCTCGTGGGGTTATCGGTATGGTGGTGGTGGACGCGTGTGCTCCGTCCATCGATCTTGGTATCCTCGCTCGGGAACTCGACGAGCGTCGTAGTGTTCGTGCGGTGGTGGTTTGGGGCTCGACTGACCAGCTGCGCAGCTCACTCTCCGAATCCGCGGCTACGCGAGAGTGGATTCATTTGAGCTCCGACACGACGCCTCAAGAAATCGCGACGATCATTTCGTCCATGGTCTAGACCGCGACGGGTGACCCTTGGGTCTTCCTCGCCAGCGTCGGTTCATCGACGACCAGGATCGTTGTTGGTCGGTCGACTGCGCACGAAATGTTGATGAAAAACGCGAGTGTTCACGCACAAATGTCCGAATTGTGCACAAATAACATTTATAGCGTGAAAGTCCGCCTTTATTGTGCTATACAATACTCTCGATGACTTATGGAAGGCGACATGCGTTCCACTCCACGACTTCAAGTAGTGCTTCGTGCGTCCGTACTTCCAGATTGGGCAGGTCTGTTGGATTGGACAGGGAGTGGTGTGTTGCGGCTTGGGGGCGGAACACAGAGGCGATTGCGCTGTCGGAACCATAGGGGGGTTCATAGCGACGAAAGGTGGATGGTTTGAGTCGAAGTCAGGTGAACTCAGAGCTCACAGCGGAACTTATTGAATTGGGCGCCGAGCGCGGTTTCGTGAGTTTCCGCGAAGCAGGTGACCGATTGGCAGAGGGAGAGGTTACCCCCGGCGCGGTACAGACTCTCATCCGAGATCTTTCGAACGCCAATATTCGCGTGTCGGATTCTCGGCCTCCGCGCGCGAAGTCGAAAACGAAAACGCGCTCCGAAAAAAATCCCGAGACCATTCAGACCTATCTCGATTGGATCGGCGGGGTCAGTTTGCTGACACGCGAAGGTGAGGTCGAGCTCGCGCGAACCATCGAGGTCGGGCGGCTCGCGATGGTGGAGAACGCATGCGGCTGTGGAATCCTCGCCCCAGAACTCGATGTCGTTCTGCAGAGATCCGAAGATGGCGAGATTCGTCGGCAAGATGTCGTGCTCACCGCTGAGTTTTCGAGCTTTTTGAACCGTCTCGGGGGGTATGTAGAGCGTCTGCGTGAAGCGAACCGCAAACAACGCCGAGACATCGAGGAAGAAACGGGTCAACGAGCCAGCGTGATCCAGGATGCCTACACCGCCATTCGCGCCCATGCCGCGAAGGTCGAGCGGGCCAAGGTGGAGATGATCGAAGCGAATCTTCGGTTGGTGGTGGCTACCGCCAAGAAGTATTCCAAGCGCGGCCTTCCTTTTCTCGACTTGATTCAGGAAGGCAACATGGGGTTGATGCGCGCGATCGACAAGTTCGACTACCGACGCGGATACAAACTGTCGACCTATGCGTCATGGTGGATTCGTCAGAGCATGGCTCGTGCGGCGACCGACCAGGCACGAACGATTCGGGTTCCTGTGCACGCGTGCGAGCTTTTGACCAAGCTCATGGGGACAACGAGGCGCTTGGTGGCGATTCTCGGTCGAGACCCTCGGCCGGAAGAGATTGCCAGCGCCATGAACCTCCCGGCGGACAAGGTTCGCAATCTACTCACCATGTCGCGAGATACGGTTTCGCTGGAAACTCCGGTAGGCACCGATGGCTCGAGCGAGTTGCGCGACTTGATCGCGGACGAACACACCGGCTCACCGATGGACAAACTGGTGGGCAGCGATCTCGCGCAGACGGTACGCGAGGCGCTGGGCGGGCTCACCGATCGAGAGCAGCAGATTCTTCGCATGCGGTTTGGTTTGGAGAACCAGGAAACGCACACGCTGGCGGAGATCGGAAGAGAATTTGGGTTGAGTCGTGAGCGTATTCGGCAGCTGCAGGCGCTTGCGCTACGAAAGCTGCGGGCGAGTCAAGGGGGAGACACGCTGCGCGCATTCGTTGGGGTCTGAGGGGAGTCGCGATCAAGGTCGCGGGCCGGGCTGGGCAGTGCTCAGCTCGGTTTTTTTTACGATACAGAGACAGCTGGTGGGGGCGAGTTCGCGACTTGTCCGGAGCGCTCGAGGGCGAGAGTTCCGTAGGCGTCCAGGTCGAGTTCTTCGGGGCCCAACGGGCGGAGGCAGCGCTGCGCGACGTTCATCATGTCTCTGGTGGTGCGGGCGCGGAGTGCGTGGGAGGCAAACTCGAGGCGAGGTGGCGTGGCGCGGGCGATCCAGCGAACCAGTTCTTTGAACGGGCCGGTGGCTCCGTGCTTGCGCGAGGCGAAAAGGTGCTCGTAGCGCGTTCGGACGCGGTCTAGGTGCGCGAGCAGGTCTTCTGCGGACGGGCGAAAGGGTCGCCTGCCGGCTTTGAGTTCGGCGGCCTGGCGGAAAATCCATGGGTTGCGCATGGCGGGGCGCCCGATCATGACCGCGTCGCAGCCGGTTTCTTCGACCATGCGAAGCGCATCCTTGGCGTACCAAACGTCTCCGTTGCCGACGACGGGGATTCGGACGTGTTGCTTGATCGCCCGGATGATGCGCCAGTCGGCGACGCCTTGATAGAGGTCGCAGCGGCGGCGGGGATGCACCGTGATGAAGTCTACGCCGGCGTCTTGGACGGTTTGCGCGATCTTCAGCGCGTCGTCTGCGGTGTCGTACCCAGCTCGAATTTTGGCCGACAGCGTGGTCGACGTATTCGCGCGCATCGCGCGGAGCACGCGAAAAAGCAGCGCTCGGTCTTTGAGCATGGCTGCGCCGACCCCTTTGCGCACGACCCGAGGCATCGGGCAGCCGAGATTGATGTCGACGATATCGGCGCCGGCTTTGGATACATGACGAGCCGCTTCGGCCATCTTGTCGGCATCGTTCCCCATCACCTGTACGGAAAGCGGTGTATCGGGAAGCCGCACTACGGCACGCCGGAGCAGTGATTCGTTGAGGGGCGCTCGGGAAACGCGCACAAACTCCGTACACACCACATCGAGGCCGCCCATGCTCACGGCGATTTCACGAAATGCCGGATGCGTTACCCCTTCCATAGGAGCAAGCATCATATTGTAGTGCATCTACCTAGATTTCGCCGCGCTCGGCTTTTTTGATCCAGTTTTGGATTTCGTTTTCGACAACGCCCATCGCTTTTTTCTTGAACGGTCGAAAGAGCAGCGGCACGTCGAGGTCGAGCGCGATGGCGTTCGGTTCGAGTTCGAGCGATCCGTTTAGTTTTACGCCTTTCACCGTGAAGGCGACGTCTGCGTGGGAATCGCTCTTCCATTCCGCGGTCGGCGAGTACTTGGCATATTTAGTTTGATAGGCTTCCCACGCCTTGTCGGTCGCCTTGCGGGCAAGTTCCGGGGAAAGCGAATGCGTGACTCGGTGTTTCATCGGGGCTCCATAATCGCGTGGGGGTCGCTGGCCAGCTGGCTAGATTTGTCGCTTGGGACGACGGTTTGAATCCAATAGCTTTTTTCGCAAGCGAATATCGTCGGGGGTGATTTCAACGAGTTCGTCTTGGTCGATCCACTCGAGGGCTCGCTCGATGGTGAGCGGTTTGGGCGCCGAGAGGACTACGTTTTCGTCTCGCCCGGCGGCGCGAATATTGGTGAGCTTCTTTTCCTTGGTGCAGTTCACGTCCAAGTCGCTCGGGCGATTGTGTTCTCCGATGATCATGCCCGCGTAGACTTTGGTCCCTGGCGTGATGAACAAATTGCCCCGGGGCAGGAGGTGAAAAAGCGCGTAAGGGGTGGCGACTCCGGCGCGGTCGGCGACCATCGCGCCGTTCTTCCGGCGCATTTCGGGGCCCTTGTCGGGTTCCCAGCCGTCAAAGCGCGTATTCAAAAGTCCAGTGCCGCGCGTTTCGGTGAGAAATTGAGGCCGATACCCGATGAGCCCACGGGCCGGTACGCGAAATTCGATTCGGCTGCGGCCGAAGCCAAGGTTGCTCATCCGCACCATTTGGCCCCGTCGTCCTCCCAGGCTCTGCGTGACTGCGCCGACAAACTCCTCAGGAATGTCGACCAGCACCGATTCCCAAGGCTCGCATTCGACCCCATCCACGGTTTTGGTGACTACCTCGGGCATCGCGAGCGCGAGTTCGTAGCTCTCACGGCGCATCGTTTCCGCGAGCACCGAAAGCATGAGCTCGCCGCGTCCGAACACCGAGAATACGTCTGCTTCGGGGGTGTCTTCGACTCGCATGGCGATGTTGCGTTCGGCTTCTTTGTACAGCCGATCCCGGAGGTGTCTCGATGTAACAAACTTTCCGGACAGCCCCGCGAACGGCGAGGTGTTGACGAGAAACTGGCTCTTGACGGTGGGACTTTCGACAGTGATGCGAGGTAACGCCACGGGGGCTTGCGGGTCGGCGATGGTGTCGCCGATTTGCACGTCCGGAAGACCGGCGAGCGCCACGATATCTCCCGCCGAGGCTTCCTCGATGCGTACTCGGTCGAGTTTCTCAAAGCCCATGATCGCGCTGATTTTACAGGCGGCAGGGCCGTCTTCACCCATGCGAGTCGCGGCTTGCTGTTGTTTGATTCGACCCGAACGAACGCGGCCAATGGCCAAGCGGCCGACGTAGTCGTCGTGAATGGTGTTGTGGACGAGAAACTGCAGAGGCGCGTCCACGTCTCCTTGCGGAGGAGGCACGCGATGGACGATTTCTTCGAAGAGCGGCTCGAGGTTTTCGCTTTCTTCATCGAGCTCGCGTTTGGCGATGCCGTCTTTTCCGATCGCGTACAGCGTGGCGAAGTCGGCTTGCTCGTCGTTTGCGCCAAGGTCGCAAAAAAGATCGAAAATTTCGTTCAGCACCTCGTCGGCTCGCGCATCTGGTCGGTCGATTTTGTTGATCGTGACCACCACCTGCAGCCCGAGTTCGAGGGCTTGTCCCAGCACAAACCGCGTTTGCGGCAGAGGACCTTCCGCCGCGTCCACGAGCAGCAATGCGCCATCCGCCATGCGAAGAATACGCTCTACCTCGCCGCCGAAATCTGCGTGCCCCGGGGTGTCGATGATATTGATTTTGTAATCGCGCCATCGAACCGACGCGTGCTTGGCCAAAATCGTGATACCTCGCTCTCGTTCGAGGTCGTTGGAGTCGAGCACGCGATCTTGTACAGCCTCATTGGAACGAAACACGCCAGTTTGACGCAACATCGCATCGACAAGGGTGGTTTTTCCGTGGTCGACGTGCGCGATGATCGCCAGATTGCGCAATTTTTCCCGGGCGTGGTCAGACATGGGCTGCCGGGGGCTAGCACGCGCGGGACGCCCTAGCCATGGGACGGTGTCAGCCCGACGCTTGCTGCCGAACTAGCTCGCCGCCGAACTAGCTTGCTGCTGAATTAGGTGGTGGCAGGGAGTCCCAAGGCGTTCATCAGCTCCTGGGCCCACTGAAGCGCGTCGAAGTACGTTTCGGGGAACGTACTGGGCTCGAGGGTCAGCGTGTCGAGCTCGTTCCAGTCTCCGCGCTCGTAGCGACATACCGTGGACAGCGTGCGCCCAAGCGGACCTTCACGACGCAGCAACGCACGGTTCAACTCGGCGGACAGGGGCAGCTGCATGAGCAGCTTGTCCATGGGGGTATCCATCAGTCCGTCGAGGAGCGAAAAGAGCCCGACCGAAAAATAGCTTTCTGGATTGTGCGCATTCATGCGTTCGGCGAGCAGCTCACACATTCGCGCGCGAATCGCGGCCATCCCCAAGATCTCGACCGGTTTATCGTCCATATCTGCGAGCGCCATCATGCTCACCCATCCGCGGAGCCGGATCACTCCAAGCATGACCAGCGCGTGTTTCACGGATTCGATTCGAGTGGGGCGTCCAAACACCGCGGAGTTGAGGAACCGAAGAATTCGGTAGCTCAAAGTGACATCGGCGGAAATCAGCTCTTCCAACTCCTCAATTTTGGTTGCGGGATCTTGGAGTCGCGCGAGCAATCGTAGCGTTGCGAGACGGCTCGCGTGCATCCGGTCTCTCGAGATCACCTTCGGCTTGCACAGAAAATAGCCCTGGAAGAGGTTGAACCCGAGCGAGCGACAGCGTTCGTATTGTTCGTGGCGCTCGACTTTTTCTGCGAGCAGTCGGACATCCCATCGCGAAAGCTGGCCCACAACGCCGTCGAGTTGCTCGTCGCGGTAGGCGGTGATGTCGATCTTGACTACGTCTGCGAGGTCGAGGAGAGGTTCACGTTCGGGGGCGTGGACGAAGTCGTCGAGCGCAATACGAAAACCGTGGGTCTTGAGCAGCGAAAGCCGAGCCAGTAATTCTTCGTCGACGTCTATCTGTTCGAGGACTTCTAGGACCACTCGATGCCGAGGAAGGGCCAAACACGCCTCGCTCATCAAGATTTCGCGTGAGCAGTTCAAGTAGGCAGCGTTGCGGCCGACGAGGTCGTCGATGCCGATCTCCAAAAACGCATTCACGATGGCGCCGGCCGACGCTTTCGATGCATCAGAAAAGGTGGCTGCGTTGATCGAACTCGAACGAAATAGGAGTTCGTAGGCGCGGACCTTTCGGGTCCGGTCGAAGATGGGTTGTCTTCCGATCCAAGCCTTGCCTCGATGCCCCGATGTCAACGCGCCGCCCCCAGAAAATTCCCTGGAAAATTAGGGTGCACCAAACTATGCCGAGAGGCTAGTTCTTCGTTGTACTTTGTTCGCGAGACGGTTGTTCGCGAGACGGTTGTTCGCGGGACGGTTGTTCGCCAGAGTCTTGTCGGCTCGGCGCTGGGCTGAGTTCGTCCGCTCGTCGGTTCGTGCTCGCGGAGAAGGCATAGGCGGACGCGGCGAGCACCCCGAGGACGACCGCGCCTCCGACGACGCCGATCGCCATTTTTTTTCTTCTTTGGGTGCGAGCGAGCTTTGCTTCCTCTTCTTCAAAATCCGCTCGAAACGCGAGTGTTTCGATGGAGCGATTGCGTTTGGGAGCAGTGCTTTCGCGAACCGCATCCGACCGATTGAGCTTGGGGCCGGCGCGGGCACGTTCGGGAAACATCTTGGCCGTGAACTCGCCAACATCACGATTGCGGACGATATGTCCTGCTCCATTCAACCATTCGAGCAGTCGTCGCTCGAGCACGTCTGCCGATGGGCAACGATGGGCACGATCTCGTTCGAGCGCTGAGGCGAGAATTGCGTCGATAGCCTCGGGCACGTCAGATCGAAGAGTGCGAATCGACGGTCGCTCCTGTTCGAAAAGAATAGCTGCTACCGTTTGAAATTCTGTGCCCCGGTCGAAAAGCGATTGGCCGGTGAGTGTTTCATACATGCACACACCCAAAGAAAAAATATCGCTGCGTGCATCAAGAGGCTCGCGACGATATTGCTCGGGGGACATGTAGGCAAACTTCCCCTTGAGGGTTCCGTTGCTGGTGGTGGTTTGCTGATCGCTCTTGAACCGTGCGATGCCGAAATCGAGCAGTTTCACCGACCCATCGAAGCCCACCATGATATTTTCCGGAGTGACGTCTCGATGGACGATGGCCAGTGGTTCGCCCGACTTGTTTTTCTGAGCGTGCGCATAGTGAAGCGCGCGAGCCACGTCGGCGATGATTTTGGCGACCAACTCGAGGGGCATGCCCCCGGCTCGGGTGGCGCGGTCGGCTAGATCGCGCAGGGTCACGCCGTGCACGAACTCGAGGCCAAGGAAAAACGAACCGGCCTCCTCGCCAAACTCGTAGGTGGCGCAGATATTGGGGTGCCGCAGGCGCATATATAGTTCGGCTTCTCGAACGAAGCTCTCAATATGCGCCTGGTCTTCAGCGATCTGCGGAAGGATTCGTTTCACGACTACGTTGCGGGCTACCGACCGAGGGCCGGACTCGCGAGCCAAAAAAATCTCCGCCATTCCTCCGACCGCGATGCGGCCGACGATTGAGTACCGCCCGATGCGTCCGATCGGAGCCATAGATCCACAAAGAAGCTCGTTCACGGTGGTTATGATCAATGTAGCCTGAAAACCGGCAATCGATCACCCCGCGGCGTCGTCTTCGCGCTCAAGGATCGCGTTCGACTACCTGAGAGCCCGCAAAAAAGCGGGTGAGCGCGTGTACATCGTCGAAATCGACGTCTGCCGTGGGGATAACGATGCCCTTCGGGATGCGCGAGGCAGCGAAGAATCGAGAAATCGCCTGCGCACTTCGAATTCTGTCTTGGTGCTCGGCTTCGAAGAGGGTCGTGAGCCGGTTGAGTAGGTCCTGGAGTTCCGGTGAGCCTGAAATTGGTGTTCCAAGAGCTGAGATGGATAGCTTTGGGCGGGAACGATTGAACAGGACCGAGGCCAAGCGGATATCGCGTCGCTCAAACTCGACGCTCACGTGCTTGGCACGGTCAAGGCCCGCAGCTGTGGCTCCGGCGACCAACACTGCGGAGGTGCCGCGATCGCGAAGCAGCGACTCGATGCGTGCGCATCGCTCTGAAAAACCCGGTCGCAGGACGAGGCACGCTTCGAAAAAGTCGAGAATTTCCTGGGTTGTGGCGCGTCCCCACAACACGCCAAGCATCCGGGACACGGACAAATGCAGCGCATGGAGCATGGGAATCTGAACCAGGGGAGCGGCCTGCGGCCTCAATGCTCCGAGCAGCCAGCCGACGGTCCGTTCGTCGAGCAGCGCGGCGAGGCGGCGGGGCGCGTCCAAAATATCGAGGGCGTGATCGCTCGGCGGGGTGTCGACCACGATGAGCTCGAACTCATTCGATTCGACGACCTCCAAGAGTCTTTCCAGAGCCACGTACGCATGGGCCCGCGCGGCGGAGCCCGAGAGGAGCCGGTAGGCCTTGCTCGCAAAAATGCGCGCGGCGGTTTGTTCATCGGGCGAGATACGGCGAATCAGACGATCGCTGCTTTCCTGGGCGTCCAGCATCGCGGCATGGAGACGGTCGTGTTCGATTTCCGCAATTGGGCGAAGGGTGTCGTCGAGCTGCACGTCGAGCGCGTCGACGAGGCGTTTCGCGGGATCGATCGTCAGCAGAGCCGTCTTTCGTCCTCCAAGGGCCGCGCGTATGGCGATGGCCGCCGAAACGGTGGTCTTGCCCACGCCTCCGGCACCGACGCACACCACGACCTTGCTCCGTTCGATAAGTGGATCGATGGCGCGCTTCGCTCTTTGCATCGTTAGGCGCTCCGAGGAGAGGCGAGGCGTGGAGCCTCGTTTAGGTGGTCCGCGATCACCTCGGCGAGGTGTCCAGGCGCGGGGGCGGGCCTGACGAGCGGAATACGCGTCGTGGGGAGCGGCACGCTGGTGCGGAGGCGTTCGATCCATGCCTGAGCGGAAACAAACGCTCGCTGTTCGCGCTGTGCGAGGTTTACGAGGTGGGTTCGTTCCGGCTCCGTCAGGAGCTCGGCGCACAATGATTGCTCGTGCGGGGTGAGCGAAAACGTTGGTGTCATGTTGACGAAGAGCCGCCCGAGCGAGATTTGCCCGGCATGACGCGTTGAGCGGTAGATATGCTCGGCTTCGTGGGCGGCAAACTCTTGGGGCAGCGTCACGATATGCAGCACGCTTTCTTTCGGGTTGCTCAACCACGTTTCGATCGGACGAATCATGCGACGAAGGGCTCGTTCGCTTGCGAGTTGGCGGAGCATGCGCGGCAGGCCGAGGAACATTTCGGCGTGTCCGGTCGCATCGAGGTCGACGAATATGAAGTCATATGCGTCGAAGCGACGCAGCGCGTGGAGCGAAACGATTTCGAATACCCCGGGCGAAGCGTTTGCAAACAAGCGGAACGCAGCGCTTCCGAAGAGCCGGCGCGCCAGCGCTCCGACACGAAGGGAGCTTTTTAGATAGTCGAAGAGGGATTGTTCAAAATCGAGTGAAACGAGCCAGACTCCAGGGTGGGCCTCGACCGGTTTAGGAGGCGTGTGCTTCGCAGGATGGGTCTGCGGGTGCTCGGGGTCGCTCGGGGGCAGCGCTCGCTGTCCGAGCGAGACGACCAGTGAGGTTGCGCCTCTTCGGCTCGCTTCGATGGCCGTCGCCAAGCACACCGTCGACTTGCCAACTCCGCCTTTTCCCGTGAAGAACTGGTAGCGTGGCTGAGGCTCCATCGGACTCTCAGATACGCTCGTATCACTAGGGCGATGAGAAGCCAAACGAGATGGCTGGCGCGCGTTGCGCGAAGGAGGCTACCACGCAGAGCGCATCGGGCGATGCACTGGGTGCAGGCGAGTCGTCCGCTCGCTCAGGCCAATATCGCGATTCCGGTTCTGTGGGGGCACGCGGTGGCGAGCCTAGCGGGCGCTCTCGACCCGATGCGCTTGCTGCATGCGATCGTGTGGGGAATCGAATGTCATCTCGTGATCGTATTTACGAACGACTATATGGACCGCCACAGCGATGTTCCTGAGCGCACGTTTCTTTCTGGCGGTTCCGGGGTGGTCGTGGAAGACAAGATTCGCCCCGCGGCGCTGAAACGAGCGGCGATTGTGGTCTTCGTGGCTTGGGGCGTCCACTCTGTCGGGCTCGGTTTGCTCGCCGGAATCGTTCCCGCGGCGGCGTGGGCGGCGGCGGGGCTCCTGATTGGGCTCTATGATCTGCCGCCGGCGCGCCTCTCGCATCGAGGCGGCGGCGAATGGATTCAGGCTGCCGGAGTCGGCATTGTCTTGCCGCTCTGCTCGTTTGCGCTGCAGCGCGGGAGGCTTGATTCGTTTCCCTGGGTGCTGTTGTTTGGAACATTCATGCTCGGTTGGGCCAGCCACCTTGCAACCGCGTTGCCTGACGTCGTCGTCGACCGACTGGCCGGTAAGCAGACTGTGGCGGTCCGGCTCGATGAACGGAACACTGCGCTCGCGGCCTCGGGGGCCGTGCCCTGCGCGTCGGCGGTGGCGGTGATTGGCCTGCCCGAGCCGGGTTGGTTCGGGGTCGTTCTTGTCTTGTTGGGGATGGTCCCGCTGATCGAGTGGGTGGCTGCAGGACGGGGACGAGTCGACGATGCCGACGATGATTCGTTCGGGCGAAACCGAGCCGCGATCGTATGCGCGGGCTCGGCGACTGTCGTGTGGCTTCTCTGGACGGTTTCGCTCTATGCAGCGGGCTGACCAATGCCCAGCGATCGAGCCCGTCGTTCACGCATGGTCGCGTACGGGCGATTCCATTGAGGAGCCATCGCTTTTGTCCAGCCGGGAGCGGGAATCCACGACCGCGCGGCCAGGTCCCGCATGAGCTGCCCCTCGTGTTCTGGAGATCTTGAAAAGGCGAATGGGTTCCGAAAGTTCCCGGTGGGGAGCGCGGGATACTTTTGGTCGTTTTGTTCGATGAGTTCCTGCAGTTCCGCGCCCCGCTTCAGGCAATACGACAAGAACTCGGGGTCGAAGGGACCCACATGAGCCCTTTTTTCTGGTGCTCGCGCGACCCAGCGCGCCCAGTCGAAGCCATACAGAAAATCATGCACGTAGCGGAAGCGAATGGTCGTGTGGGCTCCGAAGACATGCTGTAGCTGCGCGATGAGCGTGCAGCGTGTTCGCAGTTCGACTGAAGGGTGGTCGTGTTTGAGCGCGGCGGCGAGGAGCGTGCCCAAAAGCCCGTCAAAATCCCAAAAGAGATTTTCTGGGAAGTTTTTGAGTTGAGCTGCAGCGATTTGTGCCGCACCCTCGTGCAGCGCACGAGCGAGTTCGCGGTGTTCTTGGCCGTCGATATCGCGCGTCAGATCGGGAACCAAGGTGGCGAGCGGCGTTGCGCGGCGTCGTGCGGGATCGAGGCTTTGGCCTTGGCCGGCGCACCGATCGATGTGATGGTCGAGCCGAACCAACTCCGCGTCGCTCACGGGCCCATCACCCTCGACCACGGTGGTCGTTCCTGCCGCTGTTCCATGCCCAAGACACACTAATCCCCTGAGCGTGGGTGGTCGACTGCGAGGTCAGTTTCGCCGGCATCCTGCATGCCGGGCGGCGGAGGGGCGCTGCTGCCGAGGCGCTTCGCGCGTTCCTTCCATCGCGCGCGCGCCATTTCCCTCATATCTTGCACTGTGTCGGCTTCGTCCACGATTTCCATGCCCAGCAAGGTTTCGACGACGTCTTCCATTGTGACCACCCCAGCCACGCCGCCGTATTCGTCTACGACCAGCGCCATTTGCTCGCGCTTGTTGAGCAACGTCTCGAAGAGAACTGGCACCGGCGTGAGCTCCGGTGCGACTGAAAGATCTCGAACAAAAGTGCCTACTTCGCGGGAATCTTCGCCGCGTGCGGCGTAGAGCAGCAGATCGTCCTTGAGCACGTAGCCAGCAATATCGTCGGCATGGCTTTGCCACACCGGAACGCGCGAAAAAACCTGGGACTCTCGACGTTCCATGGCCTCTCGGACCGTTGTTTCGGTATGTAGCGAGAACATCACCGTTCGCGGGGTCATGATGTCCTTCGTGCGCAGTGATGATGCTTGAAGCAAGGTTCTCAAGATACGCGATTCGGATTCCCCGACCACGCCTTGCTCGTGGCCCAAATGAGCCAGCGCCGCGATTTCTTCCCGGCTGATGGTGTCCTTGCTTTTTGCAGTTTGCTTTAAGTTTTGGGTGATCCGTTCGGAAAGCCACACCAGCGGCCACAGGGCGATGATGAGCCATTTGAGCAAAAGCGCAGACGGCGGGGCGAGGCGCCGCCAGTAGATGGCGCCCAGCGTTTTCGGGATGATCTCCGAAAGCACCAAGATCAATACCGTGAGCACTGCCGACGTGACGGCGAGCACTTGCGAACCCCATAGCCGCTGGGCTTCCGCCCCCACGCCTGCAGCCCCGATGGTATGGGCAACCGTATTGAGGCTGAGAATCGCCGCCAAAGGCCGCTCGACACGGATCTTGAGCTCGCGCAGAAGCCCCCCGACGCGTGGGCGGTCCTGCCCCAGTCGGGCGACGTAGGCCGGCGTAACGCTCAGCAGAACGGCCTCCAAAACCGAACAAAGAAACGAAAAGCCGAGGGCGACGCCAATATAGACGATGAGCAGCGTCATGGGGTTTGGTCCAGGGACCCTAGCGCAGAACGAGCGGCAGAAGAATAGCCATCGATCGTTGCCGACGGGTTGACATTTGGCTGGCGGCTCGGAAATGTCGCAAGCCATGCTCCTTTGGGCACAATCCACGCATCACGCAGTTCCGCAGGGGTACGGCAGCGCGCTCTTGCAGGCCACCATCGCCCTGGCCGCGGTATGCCTGCTCGCGTGGCTGGTGTTGCGGTTTGTGGCTCGTCGAGGTTTCGGCGCAGCGACCGAAGGGCGCCTCCAAGTGCTCGAACGGGTTCCTCTCGATGCTCGCCGCTCGCTTGTTTTGGTGCAGGTTGGTTCGCGGGCGTTCTTGGTGGGTACCGGCGACGGCGCAGCGCCACGCCTGATTGCGGAGTTTTCCTCAGACGCATTGCCTTCCGTGCCACCCAAGCCGCGGCCGTCGTTTCGCGACGTACTCAGTGGGTTGGGGCCTCGTGAATGATGCGAGATCAACCTGGCGACCGGCTCGTGTTCGCTCAGTCTTACGTTGTCTTCGTCTTGCCTTGACATCGTCTCGCCTTGACGATGACGCGCCAAGCCACGATGCTCGCCGGGCATGGGCGACGCCCCTCATAGCACGCTCTTGATCCTCGGCGCCCTGACCGTGGTGCCGTTTGCATTCATGACCGCGACCAGCTTCGTCAAAATCTCGGTCGTGTTTTCGATTCTGCGCAACGCGCTAGGTACCGGGCAGGTACCTTCAGGTGCCATCGTAACGGCGTTTTCGGTGATTCTTAGTCTCTACGTGATGGCGCCCGTGGGCAGCCGGATCATCGCCGCAGCTCAGCCCTCGGCGATGAGCATTGACGTCAACAATCCCTTGGGAGAGGCGAGCCGGCCAGCGCTCTGGGAAACCGCGCAGAAGGGACTCGAACCACTGCGTGCATTTCTCAAGAAGAACTCTGGATCGCGCGAACGAGGATTGTTCACCGACCTTGCTCGCCAGGTGCGACCCAAAGATCAGCGGGCCGATGTTTCTCCCGACGATCTTCTGGTGGTTCTGTCTTCGTTCCTCGTTACGGAGCTCGCGGAGGCGTTTCAAATCGGCTTTCTGGTCTTCGTACCGTTCTTGGTGGTGGACCTGGTCGTGGCCAACATCTTGCTCGCCCTCGGCATGCACATGATGTCCCCCACCACAGTATCGCTTCCCTTCAAGCTGCTTCTTTTTGTGCTCGTAGACGGCTGGTATTTGCTCTCGCGCGCGTTGGTGCTCGGGTACGCGTGAACTCCGCGCTGACCAAGCTTCACGAGGCCTTTCATCGCCCTCCATCGGCTCTTTATCAACTGGTCGATCGCGCGATCTGGGGCCTGATATTGCTCTCCGCGGGGCTCCTGTTGGTGGAGCCGGTGGTTTCCGGCCCGGGCCTCCGCGCGGTGCGAGCCCTCGATCGCGTGCTGCTCGGCGTATTCGTCGTCGAGCTGGTTCTCCGGGTCGTTTCCGTTCAGCCTCGCGAGCTCGACGTATTTCAGCGGTCTCGCTGGGGGCGTATGCGCGTCCACGTGACGTCCCGCGTGTGGTTTCTACTGCGTCCCCTTGTGCTGGTGGATTTGCTGACGGTGATGGCGCTGGTACCCGCGCTGCGCGGGCTGCGCGCGCTTCGTTTGTTGCGCCTGCTTCGCTCGGGTCGATTCTTTCGCTATCGAAACCCTTTCGATGGGTTTGTGCGGGCGTTCGAAGCCGACCGGATGTTGTTCTTGTTTGCCTTCACCGTGCTCGGGGTCGAGACCCTGCTCGGCGGCGTCAGCATTTTCTTGGTGGAACGAGGACAGGGAACGCAAATCTCGTCTTTGGGCGACGGGCTTTGGTGGGCCATCGTCACCCTCACCACGGTCGGCTTTGGCGACATCACGCCGGTCACTACCGTCGGCCGAATCATCGGCAGCGCGCTGATGGTGGGCGGGATGTTCACGCTGGCCCTTTTTGCCGGCATCGTCGGCCATAGCCTTTTGCACGCCGTGCTCGGCATTCGAGAGGAGCAATTCCGTATGAGTGGATACGTCGATCACATCATCCTTTGTGGGTACGAAACAGGCGCGAACCCTTTGCTCCAAGCGCTTCGGCACGAAATCGACCTCGAGCAAAATCGCGTGGTGGTGTTTGCCAATCGCGAACGCGCAAGCGACTTGCCTCCTGAATTTTTGTGGGTGAGCGGCGACCCCACAAAAGAAAGCGAGCTCGGCAAAATTCGCCTCACCCACGCGCGCACGGTGGTTGTGGTGGGCGAACGCAGCCAAACGCCACAGCACGCAGATGCGGCCACCATTCTTACGATCTTCACCATCCGAGCGCACCTCGCGAAGCATGCCCAAACCCATTCGCGGCGGCGTCCCGTGCATATTGTGGCGGAGATTCTCGACTCCGAAAACGCAGCGCACGCCCGAACCGCAGGAGCTGACGAAGTAGTGGAGACCCGCCAGGTGGGCTTCTCCATGCTTTCGCACGCCGTCGCGTATCCGGGCATTGCCGACGTAACCAGCCACGTGATCCAGTCTGGCTGGCAAAACCTCTACGCCGGCCGCATGCCCGACGCGGATGCAAGCGCGCTCAGTTTCGGTCAGGTCGCACAACAGATTCGTGAGCAGCACGGTGCACTAGTGCTTGGCATTCGCGATCCGGAAACCGGAGAAGAACGCCTCAATCCATCCGACGCGACTCCGATCGCGCCGAGCGCGCAGGTCATCTACCTGGCCGACAAGCCGGTGTTGCCAGCGCCGTAGCGAGTTGCGTTTGCCTCGTGGCCGATCTAAGGCGTCTCCTCAGCGACGGAGTAGGGCACGACCATTGGAGGTTGATGTAGGGAAACGGACAAGCATGCGCTGAGAGCAAGCGACGACACCTCCGTTTCAAGACAAGGCGGCGACGGTACTGACTTGCGCATGCAAACAGGGACCGAGGTTTGCCTCTTCAGATGTGCCCACGCTGCCCTTTGCGAACGGGCGCCAGGCCATGAGCGCGGAGGTGGGTGCGTGTCGCAGCACCGTTTGAGGAGGCCGGAATACGCTTGACCAGAACCACGACGCTCTCTGAAAATAGAGAATATCGTGAGTGAAAAACGAGTGCGGGTGATGGTGATCGATGACGATTCCGTCACGCTTGAGCTGATTGGCGCGCGCCTGAGCGCTGCGGGGTACGAAGTTCAGACCCGGGAAGAGGCGCTGGGGACGTCCGAAGCGGTACGAGAGTTCCAGCCCGATGTGGTGGTGGTGGATGTTCATATGCCGGGGCTGAGCGGAGATCGTTTGGCGCCGCTCCTTCAAGAAATGCCTGGGGCGCCGAAATTAGTATTTCACTCCTCCATGGACGAAGGAAAACTCGCAGATTTGAGCGCCCTCAGCGGCGCAGCCGGGTACATCAAAAAGTCGCCCGGGGCTCAACGCTTTGTTGAGCGACTCGAAGCCGCGATCGACCGAAGATGAGCAAGAACCTCCGCATGCGTCTTGCGATGCACGCGAAGATCATCGTTCCCAACGTGCTCATTTTCGCGGCGCTGGCTGCGTTCGAATACGGGTATTTTCCCTCTCACTACGAACAGCGCTTGCTTGCCGATCTTCATGGAGAGGCGGAGACGGTCTCCGCGGTGGTGGCCTATACGCTGGCTCCTGCGGTTGATTTCGAGGAACCCGAGCTTGCGCGCGAAGCGCTTCTCAGCGCGAGCCGAATGGACGAGCTTGTCGCGGTGGGGGTGTATCTTGACGATGGGCGATTGTTTTCTGCCTATCCTTCGTCTCACAAACTGCCGCGCACGCTGTCGGATTTTTCGTCGCGAACTTTGTCGTCGGTGCTCGTCAAACAAACCGAGATTCGTCATAGCGCGGAAGGTCGTCGGGGAACTCTGCTGTTGCTCGCCGACGAAACCGGCGTTTTTGAGGAAGCGCAGCGTTTTCGCTCCATTGCGACGATGATTGCGGCGGCTTTGGTGGCGATGGGGCTGCTGGTCGGTGTCGGAATCTCGATGTTTACGTTTCGGATGAGCGAGAGCCGAGCTCGCGAAGAAGCAGCGCACAAATCGAATCGCGCGAAGAGCGAGTTTCTTGCGCATATGAGCCATGAAATTCGCACTCCGCTTACCGGCGTGGTCGGCATGGCCGAGCTGCTGGGCAAATCCGAACTAAGCGCTCGGCAGCGTCACTTCGTGCGTACGATCCGGCGGTCTGGGCAGTCTTTGCTTGCCACCATCAACGACATTCTCGATTTTTCGAAAATCGAAGCCAACCAGGTCGTGCTCGAAGACGTTCCTGTGGATTTGGTGTCCCTCGTGGATGACGCGGTGGACACGGTTGCGCCCACGCTGAAGCCTGGCGTTCGGCTGTTGTCGGTGCTCGGCGAGGATGTTCCCCGGTGGGTGCTCGGCGATCCGCTGCGCTTGCGGCAGATTTTGGTGAACCTTGTCGGCAACGCGGCGAAGTTTACGGACCGCGGGCATATATTGCTTTCGATACGGGCTCAGGTAGCAAACGGAGGCAGCGTCCTCGAATTTGCGGTCGGAGATACCGGAATCGGCATTTCTGAGAGCGCGCAAAGAACACTCTTCGAGGCGTTCACCCAGGCCGACCGTTCGACGACGCGTCGCTACGGCGGAACGGGGCTCGGGCTGGCGATCAGCGCGTCGCTGGTGCGTGCGATGGGCGGCAGTTTGGAGGTGACGAGCGTTCCTGCGGAGGGCAGTCGATTCTTCTTTCGGGTGGCACATCGGCGCGTCGACAATGAGGAGGTTGCGATATTCCAACCGCATGAAGGCATCCGAGTTGTCCTGCATGGAACAGGCGTCGAGGCTGACTTGATCGCTGAGCAGTTCGATGCGTGGAACGTGTCGTACGTCAGGATGGAGGAAGAAGGAGCCACCGTTTCTGCGTGCGACGGTGGCCAACAAGGTGACCAACACCTCTGTTTGAACCCAGCGTTGAAGGGGCTTGAGTACATTCCGCCGGAACACCTCGTGGTGGTATGCGATTCCGAGAGCGTTCTGCCCGAGGTCGACGGACGGGCCCAGATTGTGTACCGGCCGATCGGTCCTGGGCGTCTACTCGAGCTCTTGCCCCACGCGGAGCAGCCGATTGGGGGCCATGCGATCCAGGGAGCGCAAGGGAATCCGACTCAGCCTCCATCGCGCATGCGCGCCGGACCATCAAGAGCACCTCTCCCTGAGGAGAATGCAGCGGATCTACCAAATCTGCATCGCGTGTTGGTGGTCGACGACGGATCGGTCAACCGAGAAGTGGTGGGCGCGATGTTGGACTACCTGCAGGTGCCGTATGCGTTGGCCGAGAATGGTGCCGAGGCCCTCCTCCAGCTCGATTCGAAGCATCGTTTTACTGCGGTCTTGATGGACTGTGAGATGCCGGACATGGATGGCTACGAAGTCACGCAACGGGTCCGAGCTGCCGAATGCGCGGAGAATCGACGACAGGTGCCTATCGTCGCGCTGACCGCGGACGCAACCGATGTCGCGAAAGCGAAGGCGCGGGATGCAGGCATGGACGAATTTCTAAACAAACCCATCCCTCTCGAAGAGCTGCGCAACCTATTGTCGCGGTTGTCTTCGACGGCGCAGTCGTCTGAAGAGGTGCAGTTGCCCCAAGAGGCGCAGTCGTCTCAAGGGGTACAGGCCACCTCAGAGGCGCAGGTGTCTTCCGAGGCGCTAGATCCGGAGATTCTACGCGAGCTCCTGGAGCTTCAGAGAGCAACTCGGCCGACGTTTTTTGCAGATATGGCTTCCACCTACGTGGACGAATCCGCCAAGCGAATCGAGGCGATCTCAGAGGTGTTCGATTCAGCCACGGTGGGTGAACGCGAGCTCGCGACGCTCGGTACCGAGGCACACGCGCTCAAAGGCGCGAGTATGCACATTGGCGCGCTTCCGCTGGCCGACCTCGCAGCTCAGCTGGAGTCGCATGCAGGAACCGGAGATGAACTGTTTGCGCGGACCATCGCGGAACAAATCGGAGAAGAGTATCGCCGAGTACGTCAGGCGTTGTACGAGCATTGCGGGGCTGAACGTAGCGAGGACGAGGCGTAGCGAACGAATTACTGGCAGGCCGCGATTCAAAAGGGGGGATGAATGTCGGCACGAGCGCGAAGTCTGTACAAGGAACAACTCAAATCTTGGAAGGCGCGAGCCAGGTTCTCGCTGCCGGTAGTTGTTCTCGTCTTGGTCACCCATCCGGTTTTGGCACAGGAGCCGCTTGAAAGAGAGATTGAATCAGAGACTGCGGAGGAGGAACCAGGCGAAGCCGAGTCTGAAGTTGTCGGTGGTACGGAGAGCGAAGCGGAACCTGAGGCGGGTGAAGAAGACACGAAACTTCAAGCCATCGAAAGCGTGGATGGCGAAACGGGGATCGAATCGTCTGCCGACGACGAGCCTCAAAGCATGGAACTTGAAGTCCTCGACGGTTCGAGTGCTGAAGGCGAAAACGAAACGGAGAATGACGGTGACACGGGAGGCACCGAACTCGAGGCGATGTCGCTAGAGTCCTTGGCATCCGCACACGATGACGAACATGCGGCATCGGCGGACCGATTTCGGCGCACGACAGCGAGCGGAGCATACAGCGGGCCCACGCTGCAGTTCTTCGCGCTGCATGGGTACGCCACGTTGACTTACGCAGTAGCCGAAGATTCGTTTGGTGCCTCGTATCCGCAGATTTTGCTGCCCGGGATCAGCCCTGCGCTCGGGGAAAATCTAGGCGGGTTTCGCTCAGATGCTGCGGTATTCGTGGGCACCGATTCGAATCTCGACGTATCGGCGACGGTCGAGATCCATTTCGTGGGCACAGGGTTCGATCCGATTGTCACTGAGGCAAAAGTTGTGTGGCAGCTATCGCGCATGTGGGAAGACAAGTTGCCGCAAGCGACACTCAGGTTGGTGGGCGGGCGTTTCTGGTGGCCGTTCGGACAGCACAATCCCGAGTGGTTTTCCTCGGTGAATCGTTTCAACACGATTTCACCTGCCACGTCGCTCGCGGTACCCGCACACCACAACGAAACGGGATTGATGGCAGAGGGCGAACTGGAGCTCATGCGCCACCTCGGTCTCAGCTGGCTGTTTGCTATCGGCAACGGGCCGCGCGGCTTTGCGCTCTCCGACAACGTTCCTGCGGGTCCTTTTGATTTCGATGGAAATCGAACCATGACCGGGCGACTCGAGGTCGGATGGGACGATATAGTCCGCGTAGGGTTTAGCGCAGCCGGGGGACGTTTTCGGTCCCCGCCTGCAGACCCGATGGCCACGCCAGATCCTGCGGATGGAGTAAATGCGTTTGGCGCCAAGTTCACTTCTCTTGGTCCCCATGCTTCGCTGCAGATTCAAGGGTTCGAGGCGCTGGGTTTCGTTTACTTCAGCAAAGAGGAGCTCGATGACGCGCCGCGGGATCGGCTCGATCGAATCGGCGTTTTGGCAGAAGCCCAATATCGTCTGCCCTGGGACGTTCCCGTGCTGTCTGATTTGATGCCGAAGTTCCGGTATTCGTGGGCGACGGTGGACGAACTCACGGGTGGCGATAGCGGGTTTCAGCAGCTTGGCTTCGGGGTGAACTACCGCCCGCATCCGCAGCTATTGGCGAAGGTAGAGTATGTGTTGAACCGCTCCGAGCATTTTGAAGACGTGTCCGAGGACGTCTTCAACGTCAGTCTGTCTGGGAGCTTTTAGATCTTTCAGGATGGCGCAGTCAGTTGGGTAGTGAGGCGGGGTTCTCTGGCCGTGGTGGCTGCGCTCGTCGCCGGGTCGATATGTCTTCTCGAACCTCGAAGTGCGTTCGCGACCGAGATCATGTCGGCGGAGCAACAGGTGCTGCTGCTCTTTCGTGTGTTGTCCTATGATGCGGCCCAGGCGGCACGAAAGCCGTTGAGGATCGCCGTGCTCTATGTTCCTCAGAAGCCAAGTAGTCGGGGTGCGGCAAACGAAATCTCCCGTGCCTTGGAACAAGTCGGGCAACGACATCCTGCATTGCGTGGAACGCAGGTCGGGCTCTTAGCCTATCGAAAAATGGAGGAGCTTGAACCCGTGCTCATTCGGAACTCGATCAATCTGGTTTACCTATCCACCGGTTTTGGTCCTGAAACGCGTGCCATTTCGAACCTCTGCAACCGTCGCAGTATTCCCTCGGTGGCTGGCGTCGCAGGATACGTCACCGCAGGAGTCGCGGTCGGGGTCGTGCAATCGAATGGGCGCCCCCGGATCGTGGTAAACCTCCCCGCGAGTCGCACACAAGGGATGCGTTTGCATGGTTCGCTGTTGCGTTTGGCCACCGTCGTTCGATAGTTCTCATAGAGAGCCCTGAACGCCAATCGAGAAACCTCGTCCGCTCATCTGAATTCGTGGGGTAAGTCGACGTCGGTGGCGATTTCGGAGTTGGCGTTCGTGCGCGAAGAGCGCTGCACCGAGGCCGGTGATCGGGGCGAGCAAAATTCCGCTCAAGTACAACACATCGGCGGCTGTCGACGACTTCATCAAAAGCCCGATCCCAATCAATGTCGCGGCTGGCGCTGAGCCGATGTAGGCGGCGAGGATATCCCAGCCCAGCGTTGAGCCAGTGCGGTCGGGCCCTACTGCGGAAGAACCAGCCCAAACTCCCAGACCGGCGATCGCGGGCGCGGTCACGCCGGCGATGGCGAGGAGGCCAGCGACGCCACCATCGCTACATCCATCAAAAGCATCGGTTCCGCTGCAGGGCAAAAACGCCATCGCAGAGAACACTGCCGCGGACAGCACGAGTCCACTAAACGCGCCTGCGAAACGTCGACCCGCGCGACGATGCTGGGGATCGAGTTCTTCAATCTCGTCGAGACTTAACCTTGTGTCGGGGCCTATAAGCGACGGTTCTTTTCGCTCGGGGGTGCGCTCAAACCTGGGCGGCCTCGCGTGAGAAATCGTGGGCATCCACGTGATAAGCATCAACCCAAGCACGAGGAAAAAACGCAAGCATCTCATGATCGTACTTCCTTTCATCTCTGAGATGATCGAGCTGCTGTGCACGTTGCATGCCGATTCTCCGCGAGGCGTTTTTTGACGGTTGTTGTGGGCTCTGCGGTCTCTCTAAGCGATTGATTTTCGACGAAGACTTCACAGTGTGGCGTACCTGGCTCAGCAACGTGAACTGACGGCACGGGTCTGCTGAACATGGATTGCTGGCCGGATCTGTTCGTTGAAATACGATTCACGCAAGTCCGGGTAGCGCCTGTCATGCCAGTTTTCTTCTTGCCGCTATACTTGCCCGCAAGCTCGAGAGGCGAAGGTTTCGTTCGCCATGAAATCACTCTTGGGGGTGTGTATGGAGGGTGAAGTCCGAGATGTTCTGCAGACTCTTTCGGAAGCGAGGTCTTGTACCGATGCCCGAGTGAACCGATCGCCGGCGCCGCTCTGGGATAAGCTAGAACTGCAACTCAACGAACTCGCTATGATGGTGGGAAGCCTCGAGCGCCGAGTCGAACATCTTGAGGATGAACGAAGCGCGTTGGTGGAGAACATCAAGTTTGGCGTTTTGATCGAAGACGCCTCACGACGGGTGAGCTACGCAAACAAGACTTTTTGTCAGCTGTTCGGCGTTCCCTTGGCGCCCCAGCAGCTCGTCGGGCTTGCATGTTCGGAGCTTGGGGAACAGGCGAAGTTGTCGTTCGAGCGCAGTGAAGAGTTCTTACCTCGAATTCTCGAGATCACCGAAGCCAAGATTCCTGTCCACGCGGAAGAGCTCGTCATGAAGTGTGGAAGAATCATTGAGCGCGACTACATTCCCGTGTGGAGCAATGGATCGTTTCGGGGCCACTTGTGGCAGTTTCATGACGTCACCGAACAGCGGCAGATCGTAGAGTTACGAGAACGGTTCGCGCATCAGGTGCTCCAAGCCCAGGACCGCGAACGAAGAAAGATTGCGCGAGAGATCCACGACAGCATTGGTGCCTCGCTCACTTCACTTTCCATCCGAACGCGGATGCTCGATGAAATCGGCGCCGAAGAGGACTACTCGGCGCATGTGAACCAGCTGCAAAAGCTTACTGCCGCGACGCTCGGGGAGGCGCAGCGATTGGCGAAACAGCTCCATCCTCTCGCGCTCGAACAGCTGGGCATCGCAGAGGCGATTCGGCAGCATGCGGAAGATCTTTCACAAGCTCATCAAATGCCTATCGATGTGGATGTGATGGGTGACTGGCAGGGCGTTTCTGAGACAATGGCCACGGCGCTGTATCGGGTGGTGCAAGAAGCCCTAAACAACGTCATGAAGCACAGCGGCGCCGACCACGTATCTGTATTCGTAGAGCGAAAAACTTCGGAAATACGAGCCGTGGTCGAAGACAATGGTCATGGCTTTATCGAGGGTGCAGAGACACAAGGGATGGGTTTGCAGAGCATGCGGGAGCGTGTCTCTTTGCTCAAAGGCGAACTCTCGTTTGAAACGCCACCCCGAGGAGGAACTGCGGTGTGTCTTCGGATTCCGGCGCCCGCGTTCGACAAACTGGGATAGGTGGGATGGCGGGAGGCTCAACAGACCCGATTCGTATCGTCATCGCTGATGACCATGCAGTTTTGCGAGAAGCGCTTGCGAGCTACGTCGATGCCCAAGCTGATATGAATATTGTCGGGCAAGCTGGTAGCGGAGCCGAAGCGCGTGAGCGGGCCCAAGAATTGAAACCGGATGTGCTCGTGGTGGACATATCCATGCCTGGCGAGAACGGGATTCAGACCATCGAAAAGCTGTCTGCGGAATGCCCCGAAGTGCGTTGCTTGGTGCTGACGATGCATGAAGACCATCAATTCCTGCGTTCAGCTCTCGCCGCGGGAGGAGCGGGCTATCTGACCAAACGAGCCGCCAGCGGGGAGCTGCTCTCGGCGATCCGCCAAGTCGCGCAAGGGCGTTCCTATATCAACATCAAACTGGAGCAGGTGGGCCTCGCCGAAGTCGTGCAGCGGGAATCGCCCCCGAGCGAATCGAACCAAGTTCCGCTGAGCCCTCGCGAACGTGAAGTGCTGAGCATGGTTGCGCAGGGGTATACGAGCAAGGAAGTAGCCCGCCAGCTGGGCATCAGTAGTGCCAGCGTAGACACCTACCGCCTACGTATTACCGAGAAGTTGCAGGCGAATCATCGAGCGGATCTGGTCCGCTACGCTTTGCGCAATGGTCTGCTGGAGAAAGAATATCCGGGCGACTAGAGAGCGATGGCTCGCGTCTGTCCGACATCTGTCTAACGCTGCGTCAGGAACATCACCACGTGGCTGTCACGCATCGTCCTGACTGTTCACATCCCGATATTGGGGACACATTCCCGCTAAGGCAAAGGGCGGTGTGTGATGCAAAACGATCTAGAGTGCGGAGACATCGTCGCGGGGGTGTACCGCATTGATACGGTTCTCGGTCGCGGCGCGGATTGCACCGTATTTTCCGCAGAGCACACGGTCACCGGTATGAGCTTTGCCGTCAAGTGGCTAAGACCAAAGCTCGCAGGAACCGACGCGACCCAGCGGCTTATTCATGAAGCGCGGGCGATGATGCGGGTTCATCATCCCAACATTGTCCGCTTGCGTGATCTTGAGTGCGATCGCGGCACAGTCTTCCTCGTCATGGATTGGTGTCGCGGCGTCTCATTGAAAAACTATTTGCACGACTACCGGATGGACGTTGCCAACGCGGTATCTGTGCTGCTGCCGTCGATTCGAGGCGCAGCTGCGGCGCATGGGCGGCGCGTCGTGCATCGAGATGTGAAACCGGAGAACATCATCGTCAGCGAACGCCAAGGTAAGCGCGATCAGGAGACCGTGCTTATCGATTTTGGCGCTTCGCTGATCGAGGATGAAATTGAGGAAGGGTCCGCGCTGCTTCACGAGATCTGCGGCACACCGTTCTACATGGCCCCCGAGCAGATTCGCGGAAATGAGCCGGTCGATGGTCGTTGTGACCAGTACGGTTTTGCGTGCGTTCTCTATGAGATGATCGAGGGAAAAAAAGCTTTTTCGGAAGAAAACCTCGGCTTGGCGATGAGCCAAAAACTGGAAGGCCGGCCAGCGCCTTTTCGGCAACAGAAGATTCCTCGGCGCCTTCAGTGGATCATTCGGAAGGCGCTCGAGCCGTCGCCGCATCGCCGATTCGCGAACATGACGGAGTTCGCCGACGTGCTCGAGCCATATCGGGCGCGAGGTCGGCGAAGCTCCATTCGGACGCAACACTAGCTATTCGACTCTAGCTACGTAATCGTCTCCTGATGATGAGCGCGAGCGGAGCAATCAGCCACCACAGCGCGGTCGGGGCATCCGGGTTCGGTTTCGTCGTGACAGCGCAACCGAGCGCGCCTCCTGAAACGCCAGGGCTGACCGCGGCGTCGAGGTACGCGGGAACGCCGTCTCCGTCGAAATCGAGCGCATCGTTCGGGTCGCCATCTTCGTTCGGGTCGGCTCCTTCTTCGACGGTCGGTCGGCCGTCGCCGTCGTCGTCGTCGTCGAGATAGTCGTCTACGCCGTCCCCGTCGGTGTCGCCGTTTTCGATTTCATGCCGGGTCAGTATTCCGTCGCCATCGTCGTCGGTGTCCAAGAAGTCTGGTCGACCGTCCCCGTCCGTATCGGGGCAGGTCTCGGGCATCGACACGTCGTCGCATTCTTCGGAATCGTTGACTCCGTCTCGGTCGCGATCGTTTGTTTCGTCGGTGGGTTCGCGGTCGGTTGACGACATCGGATCCAGATAGTCCGGAACGCCATCTTCGTCTTCGTCGGGGCAAGGGTTTGCGCCATCCGCGCATTCCACAGAGTCATTTCGACCATCGCCGTCGCTGTCGACGTCCTGCCAGTTTACGTTTCCATCGCCGTCTATGTCGTTTCCGTGGGTGGATCCGTCGGCTGCTTCCTGAGCGGTGGGAATGCCATCGCCGTCGTCATCTGGGTCGAGGTGATCGGGGCTGCCGTCGTTGTCGGTGTCGACATCCTCCGAGGGGCGCTCACTGCGCGTCGGCACGCTGTCCCCATCGTCGTCTGGATCCAGGTAATTGGCGACTCCGTCGTTATCCAGGTCTTCGCAGGCGCTTGGATCGCTACACTCCAACTCTGTCGGCACGCTGTCCCCGTCGTCGTCGGGGTCGCGGTAGTCGGGCGTGCCATCGTCATCGGTATCGACCGCATCGTCCGGTTGGCCATCGCCGTCCACGTCTGGCTGCTCGTCCGCGGTCGGAATCCCATCCCCGTCGTCGTCGGGATCAGCGATGTCCGGCGTGCCATCGCCGTCCGAATCGCGGCTATCTCCGCAGCTGGCTCCTTCGTAGAGGTCCGCCACGCCGTCGCCGTCGCTGTCGCTGTCGCTGTCGCCGTTTCCCGATGTGACGGGAAGCAGGACATCGCCGCCCAACACCTCAAACGCGGAGGTGCTTAGTGTGATGTTGTTGCATGGGCCTCCGAGGCGGCTCATTCCTTCGAAGTTCGAGCAATCGATTCCATCGTATCCGTCCACATGGCTCGGAGCGTACATAATCTCGAGAGGGTCCGCCGAGCAGTTGTGGTTGGTCGACCAGTCGATGCGAATCGGATAGAGGCCCGGCGCTCCAAATGTGACGAACCGGTAGCGCTTCCAATTGCGACTGATCCATCCGAACTCTTGAACCACCACGCCGCCAATGGTGACCCGAACCGCATCGTTCGAGTGAACGCCGAGAGTCCAGTTGACGGGCATTCCCGCTGTTCCCCGCACATTGATCAAGCCTTCCACGCGCATCGCGTTGCTGCCCGTTCCAGATGTTCCGGGCCAGTCCGCTCCTCCTCCGATCTCGCCGCGGGAGTTGCAGCGGTCGTTGAGCCGGTCGACGTTGACGGCTGGAAAACGCACATTGTCCACAAACTCCGCGACATCCGGGAGGGTGGGATCATCGATGCGGGCCTGAAAATAGTCGAGGTTGTCGGGGTCGTGCGGGTCTGGCCCGGTGGTGAGGCTGACCGACTGCGCGCAGACTCCCGAAACGGCGGGCGACTCAATCGGTGCTCCGATACTGGCCTCGGCTGGGATATCCAGCTGCGCCATAGCGGGCACGGCGGAACCGAGGATTGTTGAAAAGGCCACAATACTAAGCGGGAACTTCGTCATGGGTCCGAACATACAAACTTGCGCGAACGGATCAACCCGACGGCGTCCACATGAATTGCCGGACTTTTTCAGTTCCACTCTTCGTCGCTTACCGGCTTCACCTCGCGCGAAAGAGGCTGCCGCATCCAGGTTTCGAGTGCAGCCTCGAGCGCCACCACGCGTTCGCGCAGAATTTCGGTCTTTAGCCGATCTGATAGACCTTTCGCGAGGGTTTGCAGATGAAGCTGTCGTTCCCGCCAAAGATCCTGGGTCAGCAGCGACAATGTTCGTTTGAGTTCAAATAGCTGACTGCGCGCCGAGCGATAGGCCAAGTCGACTCGCCCTGTTTTGTCACGCACGGCAATGGTATTTGGCCAATCCCACCACAGCGTGATGAAGCCGGCGACCTGCATACGTTCCCGGCTGCCCATGGTATTTGACGGCGCAAAAATAGATACGTCTTCGCGACGCGTGGAGCCTGGTGTGCGAGCCCGAAATCGCATGTGCACGCTGGGTAGCCGGAAGCTTCGATATTGGGTCTTCCAATCTTTTTGGATTGCAGCTTCGTGCAGATCGTTCTCGTAAAGCACTCGTTCCACAACGTTTCGCAGCGGTGGCGTTCGGTGTAGTCGTCGTTTTGCCCAACTCTGACTTTTGCGATCGAGGGTCGGCATTTGTTGAGGAACAGGAGCCGTAGTCCAGATGGCTCCGCCGTCGAGAATCCACCACTGTGGCGACGCTCCCGAGTTTGGACGGGTTGCCCGCATTCGAGAAATCAATCGTCGGGTCATGCCGACCAAAAAAGGTTGCCACGTTTCTCCGTTATCGTCTGATGAATACACAAAGGTGGTGGGTTTCGTCACTCGTCGCACCACTGACGAAATATCCGTATTGGCCAGGCCTGGGCTGAACGCTTTGGGAAGCGATGCATCGGGCAAAGGAAACGGTTTTGCGTTGCGTGCTGCGACCACGATGCGCGTGCCTCCGCGTTCGTTTTGGCCAACCGTGACCTGGCGAATGGTGTGGCGACCGAAAAAGCTCGTGTCTATGTTGTTCCACGACGTGCCGCTGTCGCGGGAGCGGCGTACTCCGTCGTCTGTGGCGAGCCATATTTGGCCATCGAAGATTTCCACCCAGTTGATCTGGGTCCACGGCGCGGTCGCGACATTATCAAAATCCGGGTAGCACATCTCGAGACCCTTTTTTTGCCGCGGATCTCCGCGAAAGAGCACGTGGTCGGTGGCCACGAACACAGACCCCTCTCGATCCGGATCGAATGCTGCCCCGTTGGATCCGCGGCCCGGCCAGCCACTGAGGTCCTGGTCGAACGTGATCCCGCCGTCGCGAGACAGAAAGGGCCCGAACGACGTCGTGACGTAGACCAACTTCGGATTCCGCTTTGAGCACGCGAGGTGATAGAGTCGAACTCCGCCTGGAATGCGCAGCAGGCGAACGAACGTGACGCCTTGGTCGGTCGAACCGAGAAGTTCATCATCGGTCGCTATCATCGCTTCGAACGGGCCCCCGGGGCAGAACACAACGCGTCGTACGGGTCGCGTAGGCTGATTGCTGATCGCATCGCGCAGTACGGTCTCAGGAAACTTACCTGATTTGTTGGCCGCGCGAATCGACATAAATTCCGGCGCAAAAGCGAGGTATCGGGTTCGGAAGGGCGCAGAAATCCGGTGCGCAGGCTCTGGCGCGAAAGGCGGGTCGAGGTAGGTCACAAGCCCTGGCGGGGTGGTGTCGCCCAGGTTGGGGAGCCCTGGAGGGCGCAATGTCGTGAGGCGTCGTTCGACGACGTAGGGGTCGAGCTCGATTTCGCGCCATGTGATTCCGCCATCGTCTGTGCGCAGGATTGTCCCCTCCTGCGTTCCTGCGATCACGAGATTTGGGTTTTCGGGATGTACATCGAACTCGCTGAGCTGACCTGCCACGCGTACCGGCATGAGCATTTGGCGCCAGCGCCAAACTGGTGGATGCATATCGGGATCGTCTTCATTCGCCTCCGGAAGGGCGGAGACGTTGCTGTCGGACATCTGCGCTGGCGTTTCCTGCGCTGGCGTTTCCTGCGCTGGCGTTTCCTGCGCTGGCGTTTCCTGCGCGCTTAGCAGACGCACAAAAAAGAGCGCCGCAAACAACTGCAAATAGGCAATTCGAGAATACAACGTCGCGCCTTCTTGGTTTGGGCGCGCTCCATGTACCTGACCGATCGACGCTCGCAATCGATGCGAGGTTCGTTTTGCACGAGTGTCACGAGGATGAACGAGGTCGTCACGACGCAGTTGAAAACTGCGCACGGTATGGACATCACCGCGATCGCTTCTACGCGATCGGCGGAATTAAAAACGCTTGGCCGAACGTCGAGCAGAGAGCTCGCACGGGCCAAGCGTAGAGTCGTCCCTCGTCTGACGAACGAACTATGGTTCGTACTCGACGGCGGCAGGCTCAACTTCAATAGAAGACCCACCCGCTCCACCGAGAATTTTCTCGATATCGGATCGGTCTAGCTTTGTGACGCCTTGTTCCTCAGCGAGCTCTTCCACGGTATTCGGCTTCGCATGTTCGCGATGTCCTTGTCGGTTGTCGTTTTTCATGTGGTTCCTTTTTTTGAGTGGGTTCCGTGTACGAATTGATGGTTTGCTATTTCTTGGTCGATGAGACCCCGAATTTCGTTGCTCCGTATCTCTTGCGCACGACCCGCTGCGACAACGGCGTCGTGCTCCCGTTCGGAGAAGTCCAGGGTGGCCGCTAGGGCGGCGTGTGCTGCGTCGACCCAGCGGGAGGGGCAATCGCTTGCGAGGTGCAGTTCGGGATTCTGGGAGGTGCTTTGTTTCCGCGCGGCGGAAAGGAGCAGCTTTTCGGGTGCGATGCGATCGATTCCGAAGTTCGCTGAGATCGACAAAGCATCTTCGGACGCTGTGGCTCCGTGCAGTGCCCCTGCGGGCACGCAGAGCATGTCGCCGGGTCGCAAGGTGACGCGTGACAATTCTGTTGAGGACGCGTCAAGGTGGACCGATGCGGGTTCTCCCTTCGGTGCAGGTCCGTGCCATCGGCGCGTGGCATGATGGACCGTGGAGGCGGACCGGGGCCACGGGTGCGCGGCGCGCGATTCGAATACCCAGTTCTTGCTTCCTGCAATCTGCAGCGTACACGCCACCCGCGCGTCCGAATGCAGACGGCTGAGCCCGCGACCGGCGGGGGAGATGTACACGTGCGCCCGCACCTTTGCGAATGCGCAAAGCGCTTCGTGGATGTCGTCGCACATTGTCTGAAGCACTGAGTTACCGAGCCCAAGGTTGATGAGCGATAGCCCTCGGCCTTCGGCCAGGGCCGCGGTTGCGTCTGAACCGTCGATCAACTCACCATCGGCGAGCACGATAAAGCGTTCTCGGCTTCGCGCGGCCACATCGCGAGCGCGCGAAATGGATGCGAGAAGTGCATCAAGGGAAAGTGCATCAGGGGACAGTGCGTCAAGAGACAGTGCCTGGGCGATAGCCGCTGCGTTTCGATCGTAGCGCGCATGGCCGCTTAGAATTGCATTTCGGAGCGGCGCCCAGCGGCGTATCCAGGCGGGGCCGCGAGGTTCGGAGTCGCGCGGCGTTCGGTCCGCTGTTTCGTCGATGTCCATCGTTTCGACCATCAGGCATCCGATTCGACGCGCTTTTTGTAGGAGAGCGAGATTGTTCTGTCCAATATATCTTTGCGTCATTATTGATTCGATATACATATCGATTATGGATCTCCGTCATCTTCGTGCGTTTGTCGCCGTGGCTGAGGAGCTGCACTTCGGGCGAGCCGCGCGTCGCTTGGGCATCGCGCAACCTCCTCTCAGCCTCACCATTCGTCAGCTCGAGCGTGAGCTAAACACCCGTTTGTTCGAGCGCTCGAGCAGGAAAGTGGCGCTTACAAGGGAGGGCACGGCGCTCGTGGAAGGAGCGCAGCGCTTGCTTCGGGGCGTGGTGGATTGGAAACAAGACGCCATTTCGATGAGCCGGGGCGACCAGGGGCTCTTGCGCATCGGTTTCGTCAGCGCGTCGATGGACGGGAAGCTTCCTGAGGCGATTCGACGATTTCGTGCCGATCGTCCACGGGTGGAGTTCGAGCTTCGCTTGATGGATTCGGAAACACAGAAAGGCGCGCTTCGGCGCCGAGAGCTCGACCTTGGAATCTTGCGCGCGTACCAATACGCTCTGAGTGAGTTCGACGTCACCACCTATCACTCAGAGCGCTACGTCGCTGGCATTCCCAGCGGTCATTCGCTGGCGAAGCGTAAGAGTATCAGCGCACGCGCGGTGCGCGGTGAGTCCCTGATCATGCTTCCTCGCCGGCAACAGCCTGCGCTTCGAGCCGCTCTCGAACAAGGGCTTACCGCCAAAGGAGAAGGCCCGCGCTCGATTCAAGAGGTAGACCTCGAAGCAACCGCGGTCGCGTTGGCCGCTGCTTCGGTGGGCATTGCGATTGTGCCGCAGTCGTCTACCCAATACGCCCGGGCGGGGGTCGTATTTCGGCCGATTCGAGCGCCGCTTCCCCCCGCCGAGTTTGACGCGGTCGTTCCTCGCGCCTCGTCATGGCAAGCAGCGCGAGACTTCGTGTCTTACTTGCTCTAGCGCCGCCGTGGTGTCGGCTGCAGGCTCAGTACCAGCCCGTAATCCCGAGCGAGAAAGCCTGGTAGCCTCGCGCTCCATCAAACGCTGCGGTGAGCGCCCATTCGTGATCGCGCGGCCAGATATGAAACACGTCCCACGCGAAGAGGCGAATATCGAGGCCGACCGTGCCGTGAATTCGCGGGTTGGTGGTTCGGTAGCGGCTCGGTTCGAGATACGCGCCGGCACGAAGTTTCATGCGTCGCGTCCAAGGTTCTCCTTCGATGCCGAGGCGCGGTGATATCGAGATTTCCTCGCCAGACCGCTGTACTTGCTGAGCGAGCAGCGCTTGGGGGCCGATGCCGTCGTTGACGGCACCCGTGAACATCACCTCTGTGCTGACCAACAGATAGCGGCGAGGCCATCCGTGTCGCATGCGCCGACGGAGACGATAAAAAGCCTCTTTGACTTCTCGCTTTCGCTGCTTGCGCAAAGCTGAGCGTTGGGCCTTGTAGTATCGCTTGAGCGATCGCAGTTCCCTGCGCGAGGCACCTCGCTGCCGAGCTTCGCTTCGTGCGCGTTCGTATCGTTCAGCGAGGCGCGCCATATCTTGATGAAGCTCTTGATAGCGCTCCGCAGCCTCTTTTCGCCCCCAGGTTACGGACGGATTCAGTGGCCTTCGGCCGAACTGGTAGGCAAACCCAACGCTTCCGTGCCACGGGCTTTCGATGTTCTGCGGCAAAAAGAGCATAGACTCGACGCCGTTTTGGACAACTCTTGCTATCGCGCGATCGGCGTCGACGTCGAGCCGAATAGGCGTAGCTGCCGACGCGCCAAGCCGCCACGCTCGCCCTTCCGGTCGGTACAGTACGCCGATTTCCCCGCCCCAGCCGCTCTCCTGGTAGCTTTGACGGATTTCGTCGCCCGCTACGCGAACGTTCTGCGCAAGAACATTGGCACCTACGCCGATGGTCAGTTGTCCATCGAGAAATCCGTACCCCAACTGCAGGTGGGTGGTGGCCACGTCGAGGTCGAGAGCCAACGATTGCGCGGAAGAATCTTCTTGGAGGCGTACGTCGACATGCTGCAGGTCGATATTGATGCCGAGCCCGAGATGGTTGAACTGGAAGTACAGCGCGGGATTAAAGAAGAAGAAGTTTATGTCGCGGTCTTCTACTCCTTCCGAGTCAAAGGGATTACCGCTGTTGAAATAGTCGTCCGAGTCGAACGGATACACGAAGCCGAGGCCCCACCAATAGTCCCACCATTCGAGGGATTGCTGAGGTCGGTTCGCCACGGCGGCGGGGTTTTGCAGTCCGCCTTCGGTGCCTTCGGCGATGGCGACAACAGCTCCCGCGAGACCGACGACACGGCTGGTTCCGATGACCGGTCCCCGAAAGGCATCGAGCGAATAGTTCGATGTCTGGAGGGTTTCTCCCTCGGCTCCGATGTCCTGGGCCGTTGTGGCTTCGAGCGGGTAGACCGCCGCGAGGCTTCCCCAAAGACCCCAGCCGAGCACGGTGGTCGCGAAAGAGACGTGACGAGAGCTCATACGCTCGTGCGCTATCTTACAACAGCCTGGATTCCCTCGGAGAGTTTCGTGGATTGCCTCGACACGTATCTCTCGCAGTGTCACGTTTACTCAGTTGTCTATGAATTGTGTTCGCTGGTCGCTTGGGTTTGGGTTTGCGGTTTTGGTCGCGTGTGGATCGAGTGAAGAGACCACCATGACCATTGATGGGTCGACTGGTCAGCCCCTCCCGTCAGGGATCGATTCGTCTGGTGATGGGCCGAGTTTGACCAACGCCCGCGTAGCGACGGCTCAATCCAACGGTGAATGCCCGGGGCGATCCGATCAGCTCTCTGGGACGAATCCGCCTGGCTCGAGATGTTCGGAAGCGTCCGAGTGTGCGCCGCATTGTTGCGGATGCACCGGATCGAGGCGGAGCTGGCTCGCAGCGGTGTGCAACAACACCGTGCAAGCAGGACAGTGCCTTTCTCAAGCAGAGGCGTGCGCCGCGACGCGTGACGACAACCAGTTTTGCACCGACCCTGCTGCGCTCCAATGCACGGCTCGTTCGACTAGCTCCTGCGAGGTATGCGCGGCACAGAACTGCTGCAAAGAACGCACGGAGTGCGACAGAAATGCAGGGTGTGTCGCCTACGAGCAGTGCGTGGTTCCATGCCGACAGTTGGAACTCAATGACGAACGCATCGAAGCCGCAACGTGTCGCGCAAACTGTGCGTCTCGCCACGCGTCAGGAGCAGCCGATGCGCTTCAGCTTGAGTCGTGTCAAGACGCAGATTGCCCCGACGATTGCTAGAGCAGTGGTCAGTTTACCTGAGGGTCTGGCACCCAGACCCTCTCGTTCGGGATACGATCCCGAACGATTCACCCAAGCTCCCCCGCCAGGAAGCACGAGACCAGGTTACGTTGGGTTGAACTGCGGG
>JANQQS010000046.1 GCA_028284955.1 Myxococcota bacterium
CGAATCACTGGAGGCCAGTCCGCCGCCGTCGTCGACCTTCGCGTCTGGGCCAGCCATCGACCCCACCTGCGTATCGCGGTCGGTTTGTTCGCCTCCTGAATATTTCGAATCTGGAAAAACCAGCGAGCAACCGCATACCAGGACAGCGCCGAACCACAGCGCGAGACGCAACAATATCGCGAACGCACGCCGACCGTGGGTCTCTATTCTCACTTGTTTCCGCATCCCCTCACACGGTGCGCCCCGCGGGCAGTCAGTCACTTGCAAGGGTGACTCTACAACGTGGCACGCGCAATCCGACCGAACACAGAAAACAGAAAGCACTGAGATCACGCTGACGTTCGCGCGACGCGTTGGGTGCAGCATGACGTCGCGATGGTGCTCTCGACCCTGCACGAAGAGCTATCAAATCGAATGCCCGTACCTCGGACAAACGAAGTCTCGCGCTTGAGTGACCGCAACGTGGACCAACTGGACCAGCTCAGCTTCGAATGGTCCACCTAGATCGCGTGTTCCTCGAACGAGAAAAACGTTTTGTCCTCCAAATTCCCGAGAAAACCGGAGCAATCATCGTTCGAATGATGAGGCACGCTTTCTGCAAATCCATCGTTCGTTCTTCACCGTCCACGAAAAGGAAGAAAGGGACAGACGATGCGTTACTACTTTGGCGCCTTTGAACTCGACACCGATGCGTTTCGCTTGTTTCACAATGGACGTGCAGTGGCCATCAAACCTCAAGCATTCGACCTCATCCTCTGCCTGATACGAAACCGCGACCGAGTCGTGCCAAGAGCCGAGCTGTTTGACACCTTGTGGCCCGATGTCGTGGTCTACGATGGAGCACTAAGCCAGGCGGTCTACGAAGCCCGTAAAGCGCTGCGGTGTGCGAGCAACCATTCATGCTGGATCCGAACCGCGCGCGGACGCGGTTTTCAGTTTGAAGGAGACGTCACGACATCGTTCCGCGCGGCTAGAAGCACAGCCTTCCGGTCTTCCACATCAAACTTCGTATTCAACAACGTGCGAAACATTCTGGAAGCGTCTCAGAGAGTGGCACTCGTCGAGCCGAACGGCTGATTCTCCTTCGGGCTTTCTCGAAAGCTGGCTTCCACCAGCGAAAACTCATGCTGGATGCTTCGCTTTCGATGAATCCACCCGTATTCGTGCGCGGTTTCCCATGCTCGTCGCGCATGAATATGCGTTCGGCGAGCATCGCCTTCAGACTGCTGGAGACGGGCCCGATACCGCTCCACTTCAAATAGGGCCCATACGCACCCTACCCTACAAGCTTCCCGCTCTGCCCGCCGAAAGAGCGCCTTCGCATTTCGCGGTCTACCGCGAAATAAGAAGAGCGCGCCTTTTACCAGATGAAGATGACATCGAATGATCGGAATCGTGGATACCAGAGCTAGTTGCCCGATCGCTTCGCGCAGTTGCTCATAAGCCATTCGTTCGAGCGACGGCTGCGCGGCTTCAACCTGTCGTAGCCGTGCATAGGCTTGAAAGACATAAAAACACCGCATGTGGTGTGGCGTGAGCCGCGGGGGCGGGCATCGCTTCTTGAACTCGGAAATTGCGCAATCCAAGGACGCATCAAAGTCCTCGAGCTCGCAGTGATACATCACCAAGTGACAAAAATACCAACATGCGCGGACGCGATTGTTGGGCGCTGCATGCACGACATGCCGCGCATGTTCCATCGCCTCCCGAGCTTCTTCGTCACGACCGAGCATAGCGAGCGCCAAGAATCTTTGTGAAAGCGTAGCGTGGCTTTCCATATCACCCTCGTCACCGTGCGTATCTCGGAGCTTTCGTAGGATGAGCTGTTGTACGTCCCAGGCTGCCAATGCACGGCCCTGCATCAAGAAGTTCCACGTGAGGTCGGTGGTCGCATTGAAATAGTCATGGCCGTCGAGCCAGCGACCATGTTCATCCAGAACATGACGCACTCGTACGATGCCCTCGGAAGTTTGGCCCATGAAAGAGCTCGCAAACGCCCGGTACGCCAAGCTGAGAGCTATCGCGTATCGATCGTCTAAACGTTTCGCAATCGCCACTGCGCGGTCTGCGTATTTCCTTGCTGCTGCATGGAGCTTCAAGCTCGCCAAACCAAGCGCATATGCAGCATAGGCCTGAACCAAATATTGCGATGGGCCAAGTCGGTTGGCAGGATACAAGAGCTGCATCGTAAACTGGACCCACCGCAATGCGTTCATCTGATAGTACGAAGCGGCTTGAGCGGTTTGGTACACGCTCGCCAACGTCTCCAAACGGAGGCGTTGCGCGTCTCTCATGTCGGTCGCTCTCGGGCGCCGATTGGCCGACACCGCTCGTAGCCACGCCCAACCCGCAGAGGCCACTTGCCCAATTGCCGAGGCGGCCATCGGAACACCGAGGTCTCGCAACGCGTGTTCGCATTCGTTCCACGCCTTCGGGGCCTCGAAACCGGAAAGATAAACCGCCGCCAGCCGAGCGCGGATTCGTGCTCGTTCGTCGGTGTTATCCGTTTCTCGCACCCCATTCTCGAGGTGTTGAGCGGCTTCGTCCAAACTCCCTGTGCGCATACATGCTTCGCCCCACGCAGCGCTCACCTTCGCTTCGAGACGACAAGGAGCAAGAACGGCCGCTCTCTCAGCGCTCGCAAAATATCGACGTGCGACCGCAGCAGCATCCGTGCGTAACGCCAACTGTCCCGCATCAGCATTGGTCTCATAGACGCGCCGCGGGTTTTGACGAACGAGCCCCGCGGCGTAGTGGTCGGCAAGAGCATAGACATAGGCATCGTCCGATTGAGGCCCAGCCTCCAGGACACTCGCGAACCGCTGATGACGCGACCTAACTTCGGATTGTGACATTTCGTCGCGCGCCGCCTCACGAATCTTGTCGTGAACGAAACGTATGCGCCCAGAATCAACTTCCTCCAAAACTTGGCGGTGAAGCAACTCCGAAACAGCATCCAAAAAAGCGGTTTCCTCTAGCGACACCACACGCTGAAGCAATCCCACCTCGACTTCACGCCCCGCAACCGACACCATTTCCGAAACAACGCACGCGTCCGCGGACAAAGACTTCAGCCTACGCTGCACGACGTTCCGCAACCCCAATGGCGGCGGGACGGCACTATCAAGATCCGATGATGACCATTGCGTAAGATATTCCGCAACCTGCCAGCGCCCTGCCTGATCGCGGTACACCAAACCTTCTTGCATCGCTGCCCTCAGGTACTCCGCAACAAAAAAAGGATTCCCCTCGGACTGACGCGCAACGAAGCGCACCAGCGGCATCGGAGGCTGGTTGATGGCAAACATATCGCAAATCATGCTCTCGACCGCATCGACGCCGAGCCGGGAGACCGAAACAGAAACGCAAGCAGGTTCTTCAAGGAGCCGAGCGAGACCAGCACTGACCTCGTCTGTTCGGTACGTACCAACCGTAAGCACGCGGCGTGGTTGTTCCCTCGCGATGAATCGCAAAAATCCCAAGGTCAACGCATCGGCCCATTGAAGATCATCAAGAATCAGAAGCAACGGACGCTCCTCAGCGACTTCTGCCAATGTTTCAGCAAGATACGCGTAGAGACGAGCCTGGGCTGGCTCGGCCGGAAGATTCTCGGGAGCAGGATGCGCGCCTTGACCTGGAAGTGTCGAAATGCTCGGTTCGTAGCGCGCCAGTAGAGCACCGCGCGGGCCAAGGATGCGCTTCGTAAAGGCCGGGCCAAGCTCCCAACAGCGATCGGCTATCGCTTGAAGCGGTTGTCTCAGCAGCTCGAGGGGCCGGCCCTGACCTTGAACGCCCTCCCCGAGAATGACCTGAATATCCCGGTTCGTCGCGCGACGCGAAAGCTCCATCACCAGCCGAGTTTTTCCCACCCCACTTTCGCCACCCACCGCGACGAACTGCCCGCGATCGTTCGACCCATCGAGAAGCCCATCCATGCGACGAAGAGTTCGTTCACGCCCCGCAAATCCTGAGCGGTACAAATACATTCGCGGCCGAGGCGCGTTCGCGTCCAAGTCAGCCATCGCTCCGATACGCGCAAGCGCACTGGAAACATCCTCCGCATACCCAAAGCGGTCACGAGCGTCCTTGGACAGCAAGCGGAGCACCACATCATCTAGCTCCACGGATATTGTTGACAAGATTGCGGATGGCGGCGTTGGCCGAGCATGCAAATGAGCATGCAACACTTCCTGAGTGGTCCGCGCCGAAAACGGAGGTCGGCCCGTCAGAAGCTCGTACAACACGCAGCCAAGCGAGTAGAGATCTGCTCTCGCGTCAACGAATTCTCCACGGATCTGTTCAGGCGCCATGTACAAAGCGGTGCCGCTCGCCTGATGGTCTGCGGCCAATGATTCTCGGCTTTCGTCTCCGCCAAACTCCGAGCTCAATCCGAAATCCACGAACATGGGCCGATCGCCAGTGACAACCAGAACGTTGGTGGGTTTGATGTCGCGATGTACGATTCCCTCGCCATGCAGGAACGCGAGCGGCGCACAAAGACGGCGGACCAAGGAGAGAATTCGGGCCTGGGACGCCGATTCGTCATCTGTCGAGCTAAACTGTGGTCCGGCACAGAACGGAGCCTCTGCACTATCCGGCGGAGACAGTAGAGGAGCCGCAGATCCGGTCATCGTGGAGTCGCCGGAGCTCTCTCTCAAAGACTCAGTCCACCACAACGTTTTCGAGCGCCGCGTCGAACCATTTCTCTTGGCGAGCACTTTCGTCGGCGGGGGGTCGACATCTGATGCCACCGCGGGCACAAACTTGTTCAACGTGACGCCTTCGATCAACTCCATGGCGTACCAAGGTTGCTCCGCATCGATACCAGAATCGACGATGCGCACCACGCCTGGATGTCGAATGCGAGCGAGCGCCTGGATTTCGCGCCGGATGCGTTGCCGCAGTCTCTGCCGCGCTAATCGCACGGTCTTCACCGCGACGTATCGGTCGTGGTCGGGATGTTTCGCGCGGTATACGGTGCCCATGCCTCCGCGCCCGAGCGCCTCTAGGATGCGATAGGGCCCAAGCTGCTTCGGACGCGTATGCGCGGAACTCATTGTCGCAAAACCTACCAAGCATCGTTGGTCGCTGAAAGGAAATGTGCGCAAAGCCAATGCACCCTTGGATCACCCTTTAGGGTTGTATCACTGAATCATGACTCAGCGCCGGTTGGCTAGAACACCTCAGTAGATGCTTGCTGGGCGCACTAGAAGAACGTAAAAGATTCGAAATGCGGCAGCGGATTGAGCCTGAGCGACTCTCCTCCCCGATCGGCTGCATGAAGCCCCACTACACGATCGTTGTGGTCGGCTCCGGGTACGGTGGTTCCATCGTGGCGTCACGAATGGCTCGAGCCGGACAACAGGTATGTCTACTCGAGCGAGGACGGGAACTTCATCCTGGCGAGTACCCAGATACGTTGGAGCATACGCGCAAAGAAACTCAGATTGATTCGCAAGACCAACGCACGGGTCCCGATACGGGCCTGTTCGACGTTCGGATCAACCAAGACATGCATGTGCTGGTGGGATGCGGATTGGGCGGAGGTTCGCTGATCAACGCGAACGTCGCTATGGAAGCAGAGCCCCGTGTATTTGAGGACAGCACCGCTTGGCCTCGCGCTATCCGGGACGATATCGAGCATGGGCAGATGGCCCGCTGGTACGACCACGCACGAGAAATGCTGCGACCAGCTCCCTACCCCGCTGACGAACCAAACTATCCTCTACCCAAAAAAACACAGGCACTGAAAACTTGCGCGAGCGCATTGAACAAGCCTTTCGCGCTGCTTGATCTCAACGTCAATTTCAAGACGTTCGAACATCAACGCAATCATGTCGGGGTCCGGCAAGAGCCATGCATCGGATGCGGCAACTGTGTCTCTGGGTGCAACCACAACGCCAAAAACACGCTTTTGATGAACTACTTACCCGACGCACGTCGGCACGGCGCAGAGATTTTCACCTGCATTGCGGTGCGTCGTCTGGAGTGGCTCGATGCTACATCTCAATGGCGAGTGCACTTTCGTCTGATCGACGAAGAGCGAGATAGGTTTTCTCCGACACTGTCTTCTCGTGACGCCCGCGGAGCACAAGAACCACTCTGGATTACCGCGGAGATGGTGTTTCTGGCGGCAGGCACGCTCGGCACGACCGAAATCTTACTTCGGTCGAAGCACCACGGGCTGAACCTATCAGACCAAGTTGGCCAAGGGTTCAGCGGCAATGGAGACGTCTTGGCGTTTGCCTACAACTGCGACGAACGCATCCAAGGAGTTGGCGACAGCGATCAAATGCCAGATCGCGCGGAACCTACTGGACCCACTATTACCGGCATGATCGATGCGCGAAGCGACACTGACCTCAAGCACGCCGCGGTCATCGAAGAAGGCTCGATTCAGGGAGCACTGGCGCCGATCCTTCCCGCCACGTTTTCGAGCGCGAAAGTCCTTCTCGGGGAGAAAAGCGACACCAACATTGTGAACTCCGCTCGAAAGAAGGCTTTAGCGCTAAAGGGCTGGGTTCAGGGCGCCTACCATGGTGCGGTGAATCACACTCAAACATTCCTGGTGATGGCCCACGATGACGGCAAAGGATGGATGCGCCTCGAAAACGATCGTCTGCGCGTTGTATGGCCGGACGTTGGCAACCAACCCATCTTCCAGAGCATTGAGGATCAGATTCGGGGTGCTTCAGAAGCTCTTGGCGCGACCTATGTCAAGAATCCCATGTGGGCAGATATCTTGGGAAAACGACTCATCACCCCTCACCCTCTGGGAGGTTGCCGGATGGCCGAACACGCAGCCGCCGGTGTCGTGAATCACAAGGGCCAAGTATTCTCGCAGCTCGAAGGCGAAGACGTCTATGAAGGATTATACGTAAGCGACGGCGCCATGGTGCCGCGCTCGTTAGGCGCCAACCCTCTACTTACTATCTGTGCGCTAAGCGAGCGTGTCTGCGACTGGGCGGCCAAAGACCACGATTTTGGAACCATCGACCGAAGCCTCCGCCCTCCTTCACTCTCATCGAACCAGGCTTCCCAAGTTGGCCTGCGCTTCACCGAAGCGATGGAAGGATTCGTGGCCGCGAGTGACGTAGAGCTCGGATCGCTAGAAGACATTCAAGTCTACGAAACCGCCGCGCAGCGACGTAACGAAGAAGATTCAAACTGCCGTGCATTGCTGACCATCGAGGTACCAGAACTCAACGCTTTTTTTGAGAGTTCGGACCACGAGGCGGGAGTCATCGGCACGGTCCACGCGCCCATGCTTTCCGAGCATCCGCTGGTCGCAACTGCGGGTCGCCTCAATCTGCTGATCGATGATCCCAAAAGACGCTTTACCAAGGAAATGCGCTATCGGATGAAACTTCGCAGCCTCGAGGGGGAAGAGTTCTTTTTTGTTGGATTCAAACGCATCCACGATGACCCCGGATGCGATCTGTGGTCGGACACCACGACGCTCTTCTGCGTCTTCCACCAGGGAGCCGACGACAGCGGCCCCATCGCCGCGCTCGGCGTCATTTCGATTTCCCGAAAAGACTTCAAAACACAACTAAAGACTCTGAAGGTTCAACGCGCCCGGGGCAGAACCGAAAAAGCCAAAACGCTCGCTAAGTTTGGTCGATTTTTCTTTGGCAAGCTTTGGGACACATACGTCGGCAGTTCGCAACAACCGAGCGATCCCGAAACACCTAACCAGCATCCAGAAGCACTGGACCCGCAACCATAGAACAAGGGTGGCTCTCTTATGTCGGACTCTACCTCACCCTCTGATACGGAGAACCCCATCTACATCGAGGGCATTCGGGCGCGACGAAGCGGTCAGTCCGACATCGCATGGGCGCAGCCTGCGGCCAGTACGATTCCGCCACCCGCTCCGCTGCAGGAACAAAGCAAGAAGAAACAAGGTAAACGATCGATTGAGAGGCCGACTGCGCTGTTTACTCTAGAGGGCGTGCCCGATGCCCACATTACTACGCACCATTTTTCGACTCAGGACAAACTCGGCCTCAGTTTGCTGCGTTTTCAGAAGAAATCGCCGACTCAAGAAAAGCCAAGGCGCGCCACGAACGCTGTTTTGCTCATTCACGGGCTGACGACATCGACCGACATGTTCATCATGCCGGAGCACTACAATCTCGTTAGCTACTTGCTTGACCATGGCTACAACGACGTCTGGTCGCTCGATACACGGATGAGCAATCGCTTTCCATACAACCTATGGATGCATCGCTTCACGATGGACGACATGGCGCTCTACGACTATCCCGCCGCGATCGCGTGTATGCGCGAGCACATTGGCGACGCCGCGCTCCATGTGATTTCCCATTGCTTGGGATCGGTATCGTTCATGATGAGCTTGTTTGCGAAGCAGGTGACCGGCATCGCGAGCGTTATTTCCAATAGCGCTGCGCTTACGCCGCGCGTTCCCGCCTGGTCGCGAGTTAAGCTGAGGCTTGCGCCTTTTGTTCTCGAGCGCGTACTCCGCCTGCCCTACGTAAACCCTCGTTGGCATGAAGATCCGTTTCTGAGCACGGGCAAAATCCTGGCCACGCTCGTCTCCCTGGCACATCGAGAGAATGACGTCCACGCGTGCCACATGCTGAGTTTTATGTGGGGGGCGGGCTATCCTGCGCTGTATCGCCAAGAGAATCTCCACCCCGTCACGCATCGCCGGGGCGGCGACCTATACGGACCCACGAGCGTTCACTACTTTCGCCACGTGAGAAAGATGGTTCGAAACGGATACGCCGTGGTGTACGACCCCACAAATACCAAATACGCAAGCTTGCCACACAACTACTTCGCGTACGCTCACGACATCGCAACGCCCATCTACTTTGTGACCGGAAAAGATAATCGCGTCTTCGCAGACTCAAACATTCGTTGCCACCAGACGTTGGAAGAACGTACAGGGGCTGGGCAGCACGAGCTCAAGGTATTCGATGGATACGGACACCAAGACGTGTTCATGGGCAAACACTGTCACCGAGACATTTTTCCTGAACTCGTTCGATTTCTCGACAAACACCGCCGAACGGAATCGTATCAAAGCGATGAAGAACTCGAGACAACGCTCGGGCGCGATGCGCCTCACAGCCGACCGAGTTACGTCAGATTCAAGACAGTCTCCGCAGACGCAGACGACGACATCGTCGGATCAAACTCAGAATCCGCGTAGCACGGAGCGCTCAAAACCCCAGGGACGCGCCGAAGGATTCATGATCGATTGGGTCGGCGTTTTTGAGCTCGAAGCAGCGCGGTTCCCGGCAGCTCGTAGCGATGGGCTCCGGGCCGCCGAAATGCAGAAACGCCGTGCTCGAGGGCAGGCGGGGATCTCCGGCGCCGCCTGGTGCGCCCACCATCAGATCATCGTAGCCGTCTGCATTGAAACCAAGTCGGCGGATCCATCACCATCCAAATCACCGCCGCCGCTCAAGGCAGAACCAAAGTCGCCAGCGACATTGTCCGGATTGCGAAGCACCAGGCTCGGCTGCGCGGCAACACCGGTGGCGGATCCATAGTGCACGGTCACTTGCTCGGACACACCGGAATAGGTGAGCCCCCCGACGGCTACATCCGCGAAACCATCGCCGTTGACGTCCCCAGCGCCCGCAACCGCATGACCCCAGAAAAACAGCTCGTCCACAGGCGATGCGAGTTCTGTGCAAGTGTCGCTGGAGCATTGGCTTGAGAGACCGGTGGGGCCTCCGTAAAAAACATACGCCGCGCTCGCGTCTCGAGCGCCCACGACAAGATCGGCGTACCCGTCGCCATTCACATCTCCTGCGCTTGCGACCGAATACCCAAACTGCGCGCCAATCGCTAGTGTGGGCGATGGAATGGAACGATCAGACGCTTTGGGTCGCCCGTTTCGTGAACCGGAATAGACGAGCACCCGACCTGAATAGTCTGGCCATTCGTTGTGGCTTATCGAAAAACGATCATGACCGGGCGCCCCCACAGCCACATCGGCAAACCCATCTCCATTGTAGTCATTGGGCTGCCTACCCACGTCGAAATAGCGCACCTCAGTCCACGCGGAGCATGCATCGCCGCAAGAACGCACACGCCAAAAATATCGTCGCCCCACGGGTGCTTCTTCAGACTGTGGAAGCGCCTCGGGAGGGCTTAGCTGAAGCTCTTGAGTGGACTCAGACAGCTCCGGGCTTGAAAACGAGCACTCGCGAAAACTCTAGATATCGCAGCTATCGTCGACTTGAATCTCATAACTGATGCTCGAATCTTGAGAGCCGCCATCGCGGCCCCTCCAACGAAAGGAAACGGCCGTAGCTCCAGTCCAGCCGTTCCAGGGAAACATCAGCTCCACTCCGGAAGCATCACCCGAGCGCGCAGCAGGCGATCGCGGTGCCCCCCTCTCTACGCAGATGCCATTCTCGTCCACGACATTCGCGGCAGGACAACAAGCGCCGGCTGACGTTTCCGTTGTGCCATCCGGGCACTCGATCGGAGAACAAGCGCTCACCAAAAACGACGAGCCCCAAAAGACGACGGCTGACCGAAGAACGGAAGCGACCACGCCTGATGCAATCAAACGAGCGCCGAGGATGCCGAACAAAATCTCGCGATAGACCATGACGTCAGCCTAGGTAGCGAACCAAGGCCGCGACAAATCAGCATTTCATTTCGTCTTCACAAGCTACCTTCCGACGCGTCCGCCACTACCTGACCCGCCCGCGCCATGAAAGGACCCCGCGCGACTGCCCTGGGCCGGGGCGTCGCTGTCTCGAGCGAGCTGCCCGTCCCGATCTCCGCCGCCGCCGCCACCATTCGCGGTTAGTATGCCAGCGACCACGATCTCTGGAGCATCAAGAAGGATCACGCCTCCCGCGCCGCCGCCGCTCGCCAGTTGACCGCCTAGCCCGCCAGACCCTCCGCCTTCTGCTCCGGCATTGATGAGACCGGTGGTTCCGATAATGATGCGCTCGGCCACCACGATTTGAATCGCACCTCCGCCGGCTCCTTCACTCGATAGGTCACCACTGCTCGGTAGTCTTCGAACTGCTGGGTGCCTCCATCGCACACCGAGGAATCCAGCATGGACCCACCATGGCTGATGGATAGCCCGTGGCTTAACAGAACCGGCCACAACCTACCCCCGAATCGACTGCCCCCCGATTACCTGTTGTTCGCACCTTTGCTCCCGCACGCACTCAACGTTCACCCGCTCCGCTACTGAAACCGGACAAGCATGGGCGCAGCGCGGGTCACATTCGTTCCGTCGCCTAGCTGCCCATATGTGTTGAGGCCCCAGCAAAAAACCTTCCCATCCTCACGCAACGCGCAGGTGTGCTCTTTTCCGCAAGAAATCTTCTGCACGTGCTCCAGCGCGTCTCCATCAAGATGTACCAGCACAGGATCAGAACTGCGAAATCGTTCGTCACTCCCAAGTTGCTTTTGACCGTTCAAACCCCAGCATACAACGCGGCTGTCGCGCAGCAGGGCGCACGTATGCGACTCACCCGCAGAAATCTGTTTCACGCCGGAAAGATTAGACGAACCTTCCAGCACCGGGAGCGCAACACCGGATTCATTGAGTCCATTCCGGCCCAACTGAACTGACCGATTTTGGCCCCAACACAACACTTCGCCGCCTTCGATCAACCCACACGCATGAGCGAAGCCCACCGCGATCTGGGTGACCGAGCGAAGCGGCATGGCGCCATCTTGCACCTGCACCGGGAAGGCGCTTGGCGCATTAGTACCGTGACCAAGACGACCATGGTCTCCGGCGCCCCAGCACCATACGGTTCCCTCCCTTGAAAGAGCACAGCTAAAACCGCGGCCCGTCGCAACCTGCTTCATCTGAGCGAGCGCTGCCGAATCGTCGCTGTTGCGCACCTCGGTTGGAGAGAGGACGTTTCCCATATCGCCCGACCCGACTTGTTGGTCTTCGTTGTATCCCCAGCAGAGCACAGACCCCTCGTCTGCGTCCATCCCCTGTCGCGCACAGGCATGCAACCATCCCACCGCTATCTGTTCAACGTCTTGAAGAGCGCCGCGACGAAACTGCACCCGAAGCGGCACCGAAGAGCCACCGTGCGCACCGATGCCGAGTTGTCCGGCGTGGTTGCCCCCCCAACAGTACGCGCCGCCGTCCGCCTGCGTAGCGCACGTGGAATCCAACCCGGCGGAAACCTCCTGAACATCGGCTAGTGGTTCGTTTGCGATGGAGACCGTCACTGGAAGCAACTCTCGCGGCCCGTCCTGTTGATCTTCCCTTGTTTGCTCCACACCATTGCCAAGCTGTCCGCGATGGTTGCTTCCCCAACAACGCACTTCGCCGCTTTCAAGAACCGCACAGCTGTGCTGATCACCGGCGGAAATATCGACTGCAGACGTATCGCTGGTGTCCACGCATTCACCAGCATCGCAGGTCCCGCAGCGACTCGCGTCAGCCCCCGCGTCACGGCACGAATCACTGGAGGCCAGTCCGCCGCCGTCGTCGACCTTCGCGTCTGGGCCAGCCATCGACCCCACCTGCGTATCGCGGTCGGTTTGT
>JANQQS010000048.1 GCA_028284955.1 Myxococcota bacterium
ACAAACCGACCGCGATACGCAGGTGGGGTCGATGGCTGGCCCAGACGCGAAGGTCGACGACGGCGGCGGACTGGCCTCCAGTGATTCGTGCCGTGACGCAGGGGCTGACGCGAGTCGCTGCGGGACCTGCGATGCTGGTGAATGCATGGGCGTTCGTGAGATGTCTGTGGTCGATGTTTCGGCTGGTGGAGCGCACACCTGCGCGGTTCTTGGAAACGGCGAAGTTCGCTGTTGGGGAAGCAATCATCGCGGACAGCTTGGCAATGGCGTGGAACTCACCAGAGAAGATCAACGGGACGGGCCGCGAGAGTTGCTGCCGGTAACGGTCTCCATCGAAAACGAACCACTGGCCGATGTTCAGGAGGTCTCCGTCGGGCTGAATCTCGCCTGTGTCGTGCGGAAGGATGGTAGCGCCTTATGTTGGGGTTATAACCACGCCGGGCAACTTGGCATCGGTTCGAGCGTTGACTCTTCGGTGCCGCTCAGGGTGCAGTCTGGTCGCGGCGCACTTTTGGATGTTCACCAAATCAGTGCGGGCTGGTCGCACACCTGTGCGCGACAGGGTATGGGCGCGGACGTTGGGGCCGCACTCTGTTGGGGGCTCAACCAGGATGGGCAGGTCGGGTCGGGAGACATGCGAAGCGCCAACCTTCCAGTGACGGTGCGCAACAGCGATGACTCGGCACCGCTCCCTCCGGTGAAGCAGATTGCGGCGGGTCGCAAGTTTAGCTGCGCTCTTTCGGAAGAAGGGACCGTGTGGTGCTGGGGCGCCGGAGAGTACGCCCGTCTTGGCCATGGTAGTACGACGCGAAGTATCCTTCCCGTACAGGTGCAAGATGGCACTATGCCGCTCCGCTCGGTGACCCAGATTGCGGTGGGCGACTATCATGCATGCGGGCTGGATGAGCGTGGCGAAGTGTGGTGTTGGGGGCGAGGTGGATCCGGTCAGCTGGGCCAGAACGAGTCAAGTGATTCCACCGTCGCACTCCAGGTAATGGAAGGGGCGTCCGCGCTTTCGGGCGTGAAACAGGTTTCCGCAGGTGAGTCGCACACGTGCGCTCTACTGCGCGACAGCCGCGTCGTGTGCTGGGGTGGCAACGGTGAAAAGCAACTCGGAAACGAGGAACGAGTTGCCAGCTCCGATCCAGTGCTCGTACAGCTTGATGGAGGTGCGCTCGAGCACGTGCAGAAGGTTTCTTGCGGAAAAAAGCACACCTGCGCGTTGCGTGAGGATGGGAAGGTTTTTTGCTGGGGCCTCAACACATATGGGCAGCTAGGCGACGGAACGAATGTGACCCGTGCTGCGCCGAGGCTCGTTCAGCTACAGTAGCGAGGCTTTCGTCTCATCAATGCAAGTGTTCGCTGTCGCGAAGCTCAACACGCTTCAGCTGATTCGGCGTGACGACGACCTTGGCTTTCTGCGTGGGAACTCCATCTCCTCCCGACACGTCGTGGAAACCAGCCGGGAGTTTTCTGCGTACCGGCGAGGGGCCTTCAAACGTTCCATCGATCCAAACGTCTCCAAACGGTATGACGCGCACCTCGAGTGTGCCGAATTGAGTGCTCGTCGGCGCGGTCCGTGGTCGTGGTTTTTGGGGAGACCTTTTTTGTGGTTTTCGCGGTAGCGGGTTCGCTTGTCCGGTCGACGGGATGGAGGGTGACGGCGGGCGGGGCTGGGGTGATTGAGGCGGGTCGGGGGAGGTCGTGCGACCGTCATCAGGAGCCGATCCGGGAACGCGCTCGTGAGATGTCGTTGCGTCGGGCGCTTGCTCGCGCGGCTCCTTCTCGAGAGGAGTCTCGACGTTCCACCATATCGGAGCTGCCGCGGCGCCTGCGACCAAGATCCCCGCGGCAATCCAGACAAGATGCCGAGTGCGTCCACGCGCGCGCGCAGGGCGCGACGGGGTAATCGAGACGATGTCGCTGGGAGGTTCGGTATACGTTTGGGTGTCGCCGTGCTCCGGGTTGTGATGCGATGAGGAGGCAGGAACCGACATGGCGCGAGTATCCGGAGCTGGTGCAATGAGGTTGCGCGTCGATTCCAAGGGGCTTGGGCGTGGGGTTTCAGCAACGTCTTGCGTCGCGTTCTTCGATGTTTCTTGAGCGCTACGGACGAGTTTGCCCAGAGCTCGTTGCGACTGTCTCGGAGGTTCAACTTCGGCCAGTGCGTCGAGCAACTCGGTTGCGCTAGAAAAACGGTCGTCCGGGTTTGGCAGCAACAATTTTTCGATGATTTCGGCGAGATGGTCGGGGGTCTCGGAGGCGATCTCTGATAGGTGCACGTGTTCGCCGGCTTGAATGTGCTGCATGGTTTCTAGGTCGCTGTCGCCATCGAAGGGTCGCTGTCCAGCAAGCGCCTCGTAGAGGAGTACACCCAAGGAAAATAGGTCGCTTCGCTCGTCGAAGCGTTCTCCCCGAGCGTATTCCGGGGGAATGTAGGGTATCTTGCCGCGGACCACGCCGCTGCGAGTCACGCCGCCCTGGTCGGTGGCCTTCGCGATGCCAAAGTCCGCTAGTTTTACTTCGCCTGCACGACTTAGCAGGACGTTCGACGGAGAAATGTCTCGATGGACGATCCCGCTTCGAGAGCGAGCGTGCGGGCGGTGTTCTTCGCTTTCGGGCTCGCCACCGTGAGCATGCTCAAGCGCGCTTGCCAATTCGTACGCGAGATAGGTTACGGCGGCGGCGTCGAGGGATTTACCCTGTGTCTTCATCCAACTCTGAAGCGCCTTTAGATCAATGCCATCGACCAGCTCGAGCGCCATGTAGTGCGCGCCGTCGGCCTTTCCGACATCCAGCACTTGAACAATATTGGTGTGGCGAAGGCGCGCCGCGAGACGAGCTTCTTGCAGGAAGAGCCGGACGAACTCAGCGTTGCTTTCGAACGCTGGCAGAATGCGTTTGAGGCAGACTTGCTGCTCGAACCCGGCCGGGCCTCGGCGCGTGGCCAAGAATGTTTCTGCCATACCTCCTGCACCAATCCGCGCTTTGAGTTCGTAGCGGCCGAAGTGCGGCGGAAAATAGGACACGGTGCGTAGTCTTGACGGGGAGATCCGGCGCTGGTTTAGAGTGCGAACGTAGCAGAGATCCCTGTCTGCCGAGGAGTCACCCAAGGTGACACAACTGCTGCGGACGGACGCTCGTCTCGTTTTCTTTGGCGGCGTTTCACGAGCCACCAGGTCAGCCCCACGACGGCACCCGTGAGACCGATACCGAGGCTAATGTCCGTGGTTCGTCGACGCCTGCGCAGCGTCGACAGATCGTCGTCGGTGCAGCTGCGATTTCTCTTGCAGCTGTCTTCTGCGTCCAGATTTCGGTCCTCGGCTAGCGCCAAGCCTCCCGCCACCGCGGTCGACACCAGACCAGCCGCTCCAACCGACAAGGCGATTAGGGCTCCGGTTGGTGGAGATCGTCGGCGAGGTTTGCTTTGCCTCGCGGTCGTGTCGTCGTCCTTGGGGATCGACTGCAGCGGCTCCGGCGCTTCTGATGCTGTTTCTGTCTCGTTGTTTCTCTGGGTGACTTGGTCGTGGGTGATTTGGTCGCGGGCGATTTGGTCGTGCAAGATTTGAATGCGCGCTTCGACTTGGGTTCGGTTTGGAGCATTGGGTGATTCACGCAGGTAGCGTTCAAAATGTTCGAGCGCTTCGCCATCACGGCGCATTCGCCCGGCCACCGTTCCCATCATGTAGAGCACATCGGGGCGCCCCGTCTCTGCATGCACTTCTTTGAGCCCGGCCAGCGCTTCCTCGTAGTGCCCCTCGGAAAACGCTTTGATAGCGGCGTCGAAGCGTTGCTGGTGTGATGGGTCTGCGTTGTCGAGCGTCCGATCGGGCGGCGATGCTTGCGCTCTCGCCACGGTCGGGTACCACATGATGATCGCGAACGAAGCCAACATCGCGTACTGAAAAGAAGGTCTTGTCGAAGTCTTTGCGGGCATCATGAATGTCCAAATCGGCGGCTGAAGAAAACCACAATAGACATTGCACACGCTCACTGATGTATCCACCCGAAGGGTGATTTGATCGGTGCGACTCGCTCGCTGCGGTGCCCAGCGGGTTGCAGATCAACTCGCGAGGCGAACTTGCGAATCTGTCCCGCTCGTCAAGCAAGTTGCGTGCCGTTTTTTTGAGAGCGATGCATTTGATCTTCCTCGCTCAAGGCTTATCCCGCGTACTGGCGACTTGAAGTGAGGCGGTTCAATGAAAGTTGGAATCATCGGGATGGGTTGGGTGGGCTCGAGCATTGCGATCTCGACGCTCCACTCGGGAATTGCGACTGAGCTCCTGCTGAACGACCTGCGGCCTGGGTTGGCCGAAGGCGAGGCGATGGATTTGGTGCATGGGGCGGCGTTTCTTCGTTCGTCTCGGGTGCGGGCGGCGGCGATCGAGGAAATGAAGAGCGCCGACGCGATTGTGTTTTCGGCTGGGAAGAATGGCGGGCCGAACGAATCGAGGCTCGATCTGCTTCGAGACAACGCAGCCATTACCCGCGCGGTCGGCCAGTCGCTGCGGGGCTTTGAAGGAATCTTGGTGGTGGTGACCAATCCGGTCGATGTGCTTACCGCGATCATGGTCGAGTCGACGGGGCTTCCTCCATCGCGCGTGATCGGAACGGGCACCATGCTCGACACCGCGCGGCTGCGCCAAGTTCTGGGGCGGGAGCTCGAGCTCGAACCGCGCGCGATTCATGCCCAAGTGGTCGGGGAACATGGAGACTCGGAAGTCGTGTTGTGGTCAGGGTCGCGCATTGGCGGTGTTGCGCTTCGGCAATGGCAAGGCTGGAGCCCCGAGAAGGAGTCGTCGATCGCGACTGAAGTGCGCACTGCGGCGTACGAGATCATCCAGCGAAAGGGCGCGACCAACCATGCCATCGGGCTCGTGACGGCGGCGCTGCTGCGCTGGATTCTGCAGGGAGAGCGTCGCGTGCTGACGATTTCGCTCGTTCAAAACGGAGCGTTCGGCCTCTCTGACGTGGCGCTTTCCTTGCCCACGGTGGTCGGTCGCGAAGGCGCAATACAGGTGCTCGAGCCTGATATGAGCAGCGACGAAAAAAGCGCGTTCCTGCGGTCGGCAGGGGTTGTGCGCCGAGCAAAAGCAGAACTTGATTAGAGCGAGACGTCATGAGCTGTATGCGACACAAGGCATGGGTCAGGGTTTCGATCAGCGCGGTTGCGATCGCTGTCGGCACGGCGTGTGCCGCGAGCGCGTCTGAGCGAGCCGACAGTGAGCGCAAGGCCGTACACGGCAACGACGACCGAATGGAGGTATACGCGCACTCCGATTCGGGGTGGGAGGCGCGGGCTTCGCGGTCGATTGTGGCGTTGGTGCACGAGGACGATATTGATCCATCGAACGGTGCGCTGAGATCGCATCAGCGTTGGGCGGAGCGACCGCTGTGTGATGTCGAATCAAACTTACAAAAAGCGTTTTCAGAGCAGCCGGCGGCGGCGTTTTGTGGCGGCGTGGTGATCGATGCAAAAGAACGTCTTGTGCTGACCGCGGGGCGATGCGTTCAGAATCAAGGAAACTGTGACCGAACGAAGGTCGTGTTCGACTATTATTATCGAAGCCCTGGGACGCTTGAATCAATCGACGCCGACGATGTGTATCAGTGCGCGCGGATCGTGGCATCGTCATCGCTTCGTAGCCCTTACGACTATGCGGTGATTCAGCTCGATAGGCCGCTCCCGAATGACCGAGAGGCCGCGCCAATCGCGCGAGTAGACACTTCGCCTCTGATGGGCGCATCGCTGGTGATGATGGGGTTTCCAAACGGGCATCCGATGAAGATCGACGATGGGGCGAAGATGCTATCCGGGCCATACTCAACCGCCGAGGGCAAGCCAGCTTGGTTCGGCGCAAATCCGGATACGTTTTGGGGGGCGCGAGGGTCGGCCGTGTTCGACAAGAACATGATGCTGGTGGGCATGCTTGTCCGACATACGCCGCCCTATCGGCCGGGCGAATGGGAACAAATCCCCACGTCTACCGCGACGGTGCGCAAAGACACCTGCTACGTGCTCAATCGAGTGGACGAAGGAACTCTGAAGAGTCGACTCGACCGGCTGCAAAGAGACTGCGTGTTCCATGCCGACCGTCAGGTTTTTGTGCACCGTCAGACGAAGGCGTCTTGCTCCTACCCGGCAGAGAAAATCGGCGTCATCGCGCCAGCGCTCGAGGATTTGTGTCGAATCCAGCCGAGCAGCGCACCGTGCTCTCTTCAATAAGTGCTCTACCCCACAGGCGCCCTGCTCTCCTGAATAAAGTTGGAGCTGCGCGATCGGCCATGAATGCTGGGATGGGCTGCGGACACCAACGAGCGTTAGATCACTGCGAGGGGGCTTCGCGATGCGACGAAATCGAATCTATGCGAGAGCAATAGGGGCTGCGGCCGTGCTCGGGCTATGGGGCTGCGACGACGGTTCGGATTCTGGGGATACTGGGGCCGATTCTGTGGAGCGAGAGGTCGACCGCGCAGGAGGCGAGGTTGAGCTTGGCTTGGTGACGCTTGCGATTCCGGCAGGAGCGCTCGAGGCGCTGGTCGCGATTCGCATCACGCAGACTTCCGAGCGCGCGCCGGGCGAATATGCGGCGGCGACGCCGGTATTTCGTTTTGAGCCTGAAGGTTTGCGTTTTGCGAGACCGGTCACGGTTCGATTCGCCGGAAGTTTCGATGCACGGGCGGCGGTCTGGTGGTCGGCGACGGGGCAGCCATTTGAAGCGTTGCCAACACGTAGCTTTGAGGTCGACCGGGGTTCGGCGGATGTAACGAGCAACTCGCGTTCGTCGGCCGGGGTAGAAGCAAGCGTGGACCACTTCAGCGCGGGGTTTGTGGGGCAGGAGCGGTCCACGACCCATGATGCACCCGATGGAGGCGCCGCGGACGGGAGCTTCGAGGACGGGAGCTTCGAGGATGGAGGCGCAGACTTCGACTCGGGGTCAGCGATGGATTCCGGAATGGCGGACGCGGGATCGATGGATTCCGGAGCTCTCGACTCGGGCATGATCGATTCAGGAACCGAAGACGCGGGGGGAACGGGTTCAGATGGCGGCATGATGACGTGCCACACCCCCCATTTTCCCGGAACAGCGTGCCCGGGGGACACGAATGGGCCGGTGGTTGGCATGCGATACTGCACCACCACAGCTGATTGCCCCCCCGATTGGATTTGCTGGAGCTTGGTGCAGCCAAGTACCACCGCGTTTCCTGGTCGACTATCCATTTGCCGTGCGCCTTGTGAGTCTCGACACTCGGTTTGCCCGGCACCGTTTGATGCGTGCGACCAAGATCAACAAGACGGGTACTGCGAATACCACCTGTCGTACTACGGCCCGGATTGCTGCGCCGGCGGGAGCTTCCAAGACGCGGATAGCGATGGGGTGATCGATGAGGATTGGGATCGCGCGGTGGTCTGTCCCAATATTCGGGGAGACATTTTGTGTGCGCCGGATCAGGTCTGTCGATACGGAACTTGCGAACCCTAGTTCCGAATGCGTGTGGCCGAACTTTACCTACGACCGGATACCTACGACTGAGATGTCTACGACTGAGCTAGGTGCTCGCGCGTGCGAGCCACGAACGCCTTTGCGGCTTGCAGCTCGTGCTCGGCGCCGTCACGATCAATCACAAAAGCCTCTCCGTAGTCGGCTTCTTCGCGGAACTTTTGCAAGCGTGCGAGCAGGCGAGACGTCGCTGTCTCGTACGTTCCTGATTTGACAAAATGCAGATTGAATAGGTGAAGCGCTCCCTGATGCGACCGTGGTTCGTGTCCGTGGGCGAAGAGCACCGCGCGGACAGCATGAAACGCGGCGAAGTATGTTCGGGTGAGCGCGATGCGGGAGAGATCCGCAGAAATTAGTTGTTCGGCTGCGCGAAGCTCTTCTTCTGCACGGCGTGCTTCGTCGGCTGAAGCTTCGGCTCTTCCTTCACCGGTCATACCGAGATTCCATCTCGTTCGATATCCATCACCAGCGCGCGCTCTTGCCTTCGCCAACGTTGATAGGTTTCGTGGTCAAGAATGAGCGGCGAGAGCAGCAAATCTGTTTCTCGCCATAAATCTCCTGCGATGTTGTGCACTTCGGCCCGGTCGTTCCATGTTGCGGTGTCGAGAAGCACAAAAACATCGGTGTCGGAATGCTCGGTGGCTTCGCCTCGCGCTTGGGATCCGAAGAGTACGACTCGAAGAAGCCGTGGGCCAAAGGCATCGTAGAGTCGCGTGCGAAATTCGCCGAGCACGTTCTTCGCAAGAGGGCTCGTTCGAGCCACGGAAGAACGTACGGGAGCGTTAGGCTCGTCTTTCGCGCGTGAAGCGTCAAGCTCCATGAATCAACGTTAGCACACGACTACTCTCTAGACTCAACCACTCTCTAGACTCAACCACTCTCTAGACTCAGAAGTGTCTGACGAAGTGCAGTCGACCGACTACACTAGGATAACGGTGGGTGGTTGTCCTCGACGGGTTGCTCCAGTACGTGTGGCGTATACAGACTGCAGAGGCCTGTCGTCCTCTCTCCGCTGGGCGTTTATCGTCATGGCAGCGTTCGGCTGCTCGGTGCAGCCGAATATTGAAGGCAAGCCTTGCCCCTGCGCGCCTGGATTTCGTTGCGAAATAGACCGATGCGTTCGCGCAGACGTCGCGCCCTCTGAGCTGCCCAATGGGACGGGGGATTCCGGTAGCCAGAGAGGCGATCTCGATGCCTCGACATCGGGCGACGGGAGTATCGGGCGAGGCGACGCGGGCCCCCAAGGCGGATTGGTGGCCTGGTATCGGCTCGACGAAAATACTCCGCGAGATGGCGTATTGGATTCTTCAGGCAACGATCTCCACGGAGCATGCGTTCCAGAGACGACCTGTCCCATGCCGATCGATGGCGTGGTGGACGGAGCGTTTTCATTCGATGGAGTAGATGATGTGATTCGCGTTCCTCACGACGGATTGTTCGCAACATCGAGCGGGTTCACCATCGCGGTATGGGCGCGACAGCGGTTCGTCGACATGCAGGATTTACGGATGGTGGTGTCCAAGCCTTTTGGTGAAGGCACCCTCAACTCCTGGGAGATTTACTTTTTCGATTGGCGAACGGGCACCGTGCGGCTGCATTTTGCGTTGGCGGATGAATCCTCCGATGATCGAATCTCGGTTCTACCGGAGTTTTCTCCGGGCGAATGGACGCACTTGGCGGGGACTTGGGATGGCGCTCAGGCAGAGTTTTGGGTCAATGGCGAGAGCGTAGGCGTTCGGTCGGATGACGCGGTTCGATTTGACGAGGGCGATGTTTTGATCGGCTCCGATGCCCGAGGAGAAAACGCGATGCCGGGCTCCTGGTTCAACGGCGACATCGATGACTTTCGCGTGTATCGGCGCGCGCTGTCGGAGGAAGAGTTGCTTGAGCTCGTCGCGGAGGGCGCAATCTAGTCTGCGCCCTCCGCAACCAGGCTTCTTCCGTTTCCTTGGGCTCAGCCGTTTCCTTGGGCTCGGCCGTTTCCTTGGGCTCAGCGATGCGCGACCCAGACGTCGCCGCCCTCATCGTGGCACACGAACTCCGCCGCGCGGTTGCGATCTGTATTCGCGTCCATGGACGCGACCGCGAACTGAGCGCTGGAGTGGGCGCACCATCGACGGCTCTCGGTGTATTCCGTGCCGCGGAAGTTGTCTCGGCGATAGTCGATCCAAATACCGCCGCCCTTCGGATCGTGGCACAGGAGGTCGTCGAGGCGATCGCCGTCGAAGTCGCCAACGTGAACGTCGAATAGCGCGCACCAATAGGCCGCTCGGGACCACATCATTCCAGGCTGCTCCCGAAATACACCGTCGCGGCCAGCGTGTTGAAGGTAAAGGTGGCCACTGCGATCGTGACAGAGAAGATCGGTTTGACCGTCGCCACTAAACCGGCCCGGATACACTTTCGACCCAGAGTGGGAGCACCATTGCGTACGCCACCACGCGTCGGTTCCGGCGAACTCACCATCGTCCATGCGGTCGAGCCACATCAGCCCGCGTGATGGAGCGTGGCAAAGCAGATCATCTCGGCCATCTCCATCGAAGTCGCCCACGTGGATGGTGTTGGTGTGACACCATCGCGCGTCCCAAAAGGCTTCGGTGCCCGTGTATCCGCCTCGACCATAGTCGATCCATTTGCGGCCTTGTTGGTCGGTGCACAATAGGTCGGCTCGGTCGTCGCCATCGAAGTCGCCGGTCAATAGACGAGCGCCTCGGTGGTTGCACCAGCCTCGGCCATAGTCGAGCCATGACGAAAATCCACCTCGTAGCGCGGTGATGCGTACCCTGCGCGATCCCGAACGCGGATCGTGGCAAATGATGTCGTCCTGACCGTTGCCGGTGAAGTCTGCGTAGTAGGTATTGGCTCGTCCACATCCCATCCCGCGATACACGCGGTCATACGCCACGCGGCGCACGAAGTCGCGTACTTGTCCGGTGATGGCTACCGCATGCCGCGCGTCTGATTGCGGAACGCTCGAACCCAATCTTGCACCGTCGTTGCCCGTGTGGATGCCTGCGAGAACTGGAGCGTCGACGCGCCCGAACACGCCCGAGCCGGAGTCTCCGGGTTCGGTTTGCCAGTCGCCTTCGCTGCGAAGCCACAGTCGGTCTTCGACTGCGCCAGAGTTCGCGATTCCTGGAGGAGGTGGCGGAATCGCCACGCGTTCCTCGATAGACCCCACGCGGAAGCCGTTGATTTCAAACCCCATGGCGGAGCCTTCGCCAACCATAGTGACCCAGTTGCCGCGGAGCGCTCGCAAGTCGCGTGGCCAGAGCTTGCGTCGAAAACCAAGTCTCGACCCGTCCACGGTGAATGGCGGATCCACCTGAAACAATAAGACGTCCACCCCGAACGACGATGGCACGTTGGACGGATGAGGAAATACCCTCGAGATCTCGGACGTTTGTCCGTTGAACGTCGCGCTCTGAAGCGTGTTCGTGCTCCCCTGCGGCGCACAATGCTCGTTGGTGATGACGATGTCGTTGGTCAGCAGGGTGCCGCTGCATCGAGTATCGCGTGCGTTTACGGTGACCGGGAGATACGTGAGAGTTTGAGCTGAGGTAATCGGAGTTCCATTTCGGATTTCCTCGACTGCCCCCGAAACGTCCGCGGTCAAATCACGAGCATCGGAGGTTGTGTCGAGCGCGCAACCGGCGAGCGAACTTGATAAGCATACGAGGACCAACAACCGGCGCCTCTTCGTCGCGAACAGTTTTGTTTTGAAGCATGCGATCATCTGACGGGCTCCCTTCAGCAATACGCCGGCAATGCGCGCGGCTCAGGCGCTCAACGCAAGCGACGTGCCACGCATTGGGAGTTCTGACGTCAGTTGAAAACGACGATAGATCGCTCGGCTTTGCGAATTGGATGAAGCCTATCCAGAACGCGTCGCTGTCTGTTTTGCGGACGCAGCGTACGAAATCACGACGATTCGAGTGCTATCGATGCCTACATCTGCAGTGCGCGCTCGGACTGTACCGTGACCGATCTGTCCAGACGCCATGTCTCATCTTGATGGGCAAGCTAGTGCTGGCGTTTGTTCATTCGACAGGGCGAAGAATCGTTGCCCGAGGAGATACGACGGAAAGGGCGCCTGCGAGACCTCTTTCAATACTGTCCGCGAGGGCGTCGCTGACGCGTCGGCGTAAGTGAGCCCGAGTGGTGACGAGTCCGATTTCGCGCACTGGAGTTGGGTTCACCAGGGGCCGGACTTGCTTTTTTCGGTGGTGCGCGGACAGGCCCTGGACGACGAGTTCGGGAAGCACGGTCGCGCCGAGACCTGCGTTGACGAGACGCACTAAGGTCTGAAAGCTGCCGCTTTCGAACTGTATGGGACCGGATTGGAGGCGCGTTTGGGAGTCGCAGTACGTGAGCACCTGAGTTCGAAAGCAGTGGCCCTCAGGCATTACCCATAGGGCGCGGTCGCGTAGGGATGTCTGGTCTACTGTTTTTCTCCGCAAGAGAGGGTCTCCGGCGGGAAGGTATGCGAACATGGGTTCACGCCCGAGAGGGCGTTCGTGAAGTCCGCGAATGTCGAGCGGCGTTGCGGCGAGGCCCGCGTCGAGCTGTTCAGCGCGCAGTCGGGAGATGATCTCGTGGGTTTGCAGCTCCTCGACGATCAACTCAACACGAGCATGGTTGCGCACGAAGTGCGGGAGAAACAGAGGCAGGACGGTCGGGGAGAGGGAAGGAATCACGCCGAGACGAAACCGCCCGGCGGGTTCGTCTCCCTCGGCGATGACCTGGGCGAGCCGTTCGGTTTCCCGCAACACGGCGCGCATCTGCTCCACTGCCGAACTCCCTTCCGCAGTGGCCAGTACGGGTTTTCGGCTGCGGTCGAAAAGCACGCAACCGAGCAGTTCTTCGAGCTTGTGAATCTGCATGCTAAGGCCCGATTGGCTGACGTGGCACTGCTCGGCGGCTTGGCGGAAGTTGAGCGTATCGGCGACGGCCACCGCGTAGCGCATCTGCGTCAGGGTTACTTGGGTCAGATCCATTCGGTTCAGGTCTATCGAAGGGTGGGCGGAGTATCACACGAGATGAACGTGAGTTCAAAACGTTCGATTGGATCTATCTCGACGAGGCGCCATGATCGAGTCATGGTCGACTAGAGGACGACCTCATCACAACAGCAACCAAGGAGCTTCCAAGTGTCCCTTATCAATACGCAGATCAAGCCGTTCAAGGCGACCGCCTACCAGAATGGCAAGTTCATTGATGTCTCAGACGAGACCGTGCGTGGCAAATGGAGTGTCTTTGTCTTTTATCCCGCAGATTTCACGTTCGTCTGCCCGACCGAGCTCGAGGACCTAGCCGACCACTATGCGGAGTTTCAAAAGCTCGGCGTCGAGATCTACGGCGTGTCTTGCGATACTCATTTTGCCCACAAAGCGTGGCACGATACGTCGGAAGCGATCGCCAAGGTCAACTACCCGCTCGTCGGCGACCCCACCGCGGCGTTGGCGCGCAACTTCGAGGTGTTGATCGAAGAAGAAGGGCTCGCGCTGCGAGGAAGCTTCGTGGTCGATCCCGAGGGCAATATCAAGCTCTACGAGATTCACGACAACGGCATTGGGCGAGATGCCAAGGAGCTCCTGCGCAAGGTCAAGGCCGCCCAGTACGTAGCCAGCCATCCTGGCGAGGTGTGCCCGGCGAAGTGGCAAGAGGGCGAAAAGACGCTCAAGCCTTCGCTCGATCTGGTCGGCAAGATCTGACCAGTCAAAAAGCCTCGCGCGGGCCGCATAGGTCCATGGCTGCACCGCCCGGATGATGCACCTGAGTTCCACCAGAGCATGAGTGCTTCGTCCGGGCGATTCCCAACGCAATCGCATGCCGAGGAGGACAATCGTGCTCGATTCCGATCTCAAGTCTCAGCTCACCACCTATCTCGCCTATCTGCAGCGCCCGATTCAAATCACGGCGTCGCTGGATGACAGCGACGCGGCGGCAGAGCTGCGCAGCCTCTTGAACGATATTGCGGGCGCTTCGAATCATGTAGCGGTGGTCGAAGCGGAGGGGCCACCTGGAGTCCGCGTTCCTTCTTTCGCGATTCATCTGCCGGGCGAGGAGCCACGGGTTCGTTTTGCTGGCCTTCCGCTGGGCCATGAGTTTACGTCCTTAGTGCTCGCGTTGCTCCACGTCGGCGGCCATCCGCCAAAAGTGGACGAAGAGACCCTCGCGCAAATGGATGCGCTCGAAGGCGAGTATCGCTTCGAGGTCTATTTCTCTCAATCGTGCCAGAACTGCCCCGACGTGGTGCAGGCCCTCAACCTCATGGCGGCACGCAATCCGCGCGTCTCCCATGTGGCCATCGACGGCTCCCTATTTCGCGATGAGGTCGAAGAGCGACAGGTGATGGCAGTGCCCACCGTGTACCTCAACGGCAAACATTTTGGCCAAGGGCGCATGGAGTTGGCGGAGATTTTGTCGCGCATCGATACGGGCGCCGTCGAGCGCCGCGCGGCGACGCTGACCGCCAAAGAGCCTTTCGATATGCTGGTGGTTGGCGGCGGCCCGGCGGGTGCCGCGGCTGCGATCTACGCCGCGCGGAAGGGCATTCGTACCGGCGTGGTCGCCGACCGCTTCGGCGGGCAGGTCGCGGATACCTTGGGCATCGAAAACTTCATCTCGGTGACTCAGACCGAAGGGCCGCGCTTGGTGGCGGCTCTCGAGGAGCATACCCGCGCCTATCCGGTCGACTTGATGAAACACGAACGCGCACGCCGTCTTTCTGTCGGTGAGCATACCCCTGGTGAGTTTATTCATGTGGAGCTCGAAAGCGGCGCCCAGCTCTCGGCGCGCAGCGTAGTGATTTCTACCGGGGCGCGTTGGCGCGATATGAATGTGCCCGGCGAAACCGAGTATCGCACCCGGGGAGTGACATATTGCCCGCATTGTGATGGGCCACTGTTCAAAGGAAAGCGAGTCGCGGTGATCGGCGGGGGCAACTCGGGCGTGGAAGCGGCCATCGACCTCGCCGGCGTGGTGGAGCACGTTACCCTGCTTGAGTTTGCGGACGAACTCAAAGCCGACGACATTCTTCAGCGGAAGTTGAAGAGTCTCGACAACGTAGAATACATCGTCAACGCAGCGACTTCAGAGGTCCTCGGCAACGGCAAGCACGTCACCGGCCTTCGCTACGAAGACCGCGTTACTGGCGATTCTCACGAACTCGCGGTGGCTGGCGTATTCGTCCAAATCGGGCTCTCCCCCAATACGGAGTGGTTGGCCGACACGGTAGAGCTCTCGCCCCACGGGGAAATCGTCGTCGACGACCACGGCCGAACCAACGTGCCCGGCGTCTTTGCTGCGGGCGATGTGACCACGGTCCCCTACAAACAAATCGTCATCGCGGCGGGCGACGGGGCCAAGGCTGCGCTTGGCGCATTTGATCACCTCATCCGCACAAGCGCTCCCGCAGCGTAGCGCTCCTAACGTAGTCTACGAGCGTCAATGAGAACCGCGATCATCGCAAGTAAGAACTGCTCTACGTTGTAGCAGCGCCTGCTTGCGTTGATCGTGAGCCTCTTGCTCGCATTGGGAACGGGGTGAGGATCGGGAACGGGGTGAGGATCGGGATCAGGAGAGGCATCGGGGTCGGGGTCAGGATCAGGAGGGGCGGCGGGTTTGGGGTCGGGAGGGGCTTTTGATCGCGGGGTGGCTGGCGGTGTTTCGGGTCCGGGGGCTGCGGGTCATATTGGGGTCCTTTGATTTGGGGTTCTCAGCGGGGTGTGAACCCCAAATCAAAGGACCCCAATATGACT
>JANQQS010000092.1 GCA_028284955.1 Myxococcota bacterium
GGCCAGCCCCTCCGGAGAAACACAGCGCACCCAGACCCTCTCGTTCGGGATACGATCCCGAACGATTCACCCAAGCTCCCCCCGCCAGGACGCACGTGACCTGGTTGCGTGGGGGTGAACTGCCGGGGCCCCGTCGCGAAGCGATGGGGCGGCCGCGAAGCGGCCGGCGGCGGAAGGGGGGCCCCGGTCGGGTCGTACCCGACTGGGGGGAGGGTCTGCGGCCAGACCCTCAAAAAAACTAGTCTCTAAAATTCGTGAACTGGAGGGGTAGCTCTAGGTCTTTCCCTTTCAGGAGCGCGATTGTTTCTTGAAGCAGGTCTCGCTTTTTTCCGCTCACGCGCACCAAATCGCCCTGGATCGATGCTTGAACCTTGAGCTTGCTGTCTTTGACGGCCTTGACGATCTCCTTCGCGCTCTCCTTGGAAATCCCTTCTTTGAGCACGATAAGCTGTCGCCACGTGCTTCCGCCGGCAGGCTGAACTTTCTGCGCATCGAACGATTTCAATGACACTTTCCGCTTGGCGGCTTTCGATTGCAGTACCTCACGAGCGGCATCAAGCCTTCCGGAGCTATTGCTCCGGAGCACGATTCCTTCATTCGTGAGCTCGACCTCGGTATCCGTTCCTTTGAAGTCGAACCGCTGCGCGATTTCCTTCTGGGCCTGCATCACCGCGTTACCCACTTCGTGTCGGTCGAGTTCACATACTACGTCGAAAGAAGGCATAAGATTTCTCCTCGAAGCTGGACCAAGGTTGACACGAAACTTCGCCACGCGGTCTAGCTTTTTTTTCGTCGCTTGCCCGCGCCATCCGCCAAACGATCCACATCGACGAGCGGTGAGAAAAAGTTGTCTTTTTTTGTTCGTTCATCGACTCGAAAGGCGAACTTATAACTTGGCGCGCTCCGCATATTGCAATCTGTCCGCTCACAAAATCGACACGTTGTGCCCACAGGAACGCTCATTTTGCGCGGATCGGCGAACGGGAGATCATCCGCGTACGCAAGGTGCTTGGCGTGGTCCGCGTGGGTGCCCAAGCCAATGCTGTACACCGTTCCACGACTGAGCGACCCGGAAACTGGGTCTCCGACAACCTTCGCGAAGCAGAAGTACGTCGTCCGGTCAGGGAACATCGAATACTGTTTTGCAATCACATTGGGCGTCAAAAACGCGAGATGCACTGCGAGTTTCGGACAGCTCCCGTCGTGATGAGGAAATCGGATGCCATCGCCGGAGTATCGCTTAGAAATGTTTCCTGCGATATCCACTCGCAGAAAGTGCATCGGCAGACCGCGACGCTTTGGGTCTCCCAAATTGCATATCCGATGAGCCACCGTCTCGTAGCTCGACTGAAACATCTGAGCGAGCAGCTCCACGTCATAGCGGGTGCGGTGAACCTCGTCGTAAAACGAACTGTAGGGAAGCAACAACGCGCCGGCGAAGTAGTTCGCGAGATGGATCTTGATGAGCTGGTGCGATTCGCCGTGGCGCGTACTGCTTTCAGCGAGCCACTGTTTGTGCACGCCTTCATCGTCGAAGAGCCGCAGCGCAATCACGTGCGCCAACTGAAATTTCATTCGCTGCTCACCCAAATGGGAATGCAGCCACAAACATCCTTTCTCAGCATCCCACCGGCGGATCACCGAACCGGCTTGTGGAGGCAAGAGCTCAACCTGCACGCCCAGATGATCACGAAGCGACGAAATCAAGGCATCGCTCGACACGATGCGACCAAACCCAGATGTTCTTCGAAATTCCTCGGCACGCTCCTCCAGGGCGGGAAACCAGTTTCGATGCTTCTCGAGAAAATCGCTCACTTCGTCAAAAGGCGAATAGTCGAACCGCAACGATTCTTCATCTGCGGCACCTCGCTCTCGGTGCGAGATATCCGCGAGCAAGCCATCAAGCTGACTGCGAGTGTTTTTGTAGAGATTGAAGAGCGCGGTGATCGTCGTCACCATTTTTGGCTCCGCGCTGATGCTGACCAAGTCTTCTTCGGCAAGATTCAGCGACCGCAACAAAGGCTCGTCCAATAGATGAGCCAGCCCGTCGTCCACCCGCCGCGCGCCTAGGCTCGCCATGAAGTCCTCCATGGTGACGCCGTAGAGTTCGATCGCTTTGAACAACAGCGGAAGCTGCACAACCCGCTTGCCCTTTTCGATCAAGCTCAGGTACGCCGGAGATATTTCGAGGCGCCGCGCGACTTCACCCTGAGGCAAGCCACGCTTGATACGGAGCTCGCGAAGTTGACGCCCCATGGCTGCGTTGTTTGCTTTCATAGACGACGCCTGTCGGCCGACGTTAGTTGATTGGTAAAGAATTCTCCATTCCTTTTTCGACAAAACGTCGCGTTAAACGCAAAAAACCCACTGTACCCTGAGACCTGGTTTACGCATTGCGTCATAATATGATATGTGAAGGTGTAAAGGATCGTGATGTCATCAGGATCGCTCAGGAGCCCGCTATGACCGATACACCTCGCATTGTTCCCGCTGGATCGCTGCCCGAACTAGGGGTCGTTCCCGAGCAGATGCACGCCTACGCCATCCGCCCGGAACGGTTTGGACCGCCGCGTTCTTCGTTCGCCCTTGAGGAACTCCCGGTGTGGGATCTCCGCCCAGGAGAAGTACTGGTCGCTGTCATGGCGGCCGGAATCAACTACAACGGCATCTGGGCGGGGTTGGGTAAGCCGGTGGACGTGCTCGCCAAGCACGGCGGAGACTTTCATATCGCGGGTTCGGACGCTTCCGGTGTGATTTGGGCGCTCGGACCAGACGTCCATGACGTAGACGTAGGCGATGAAGTGGTCGTGCATTGCAATCATTTGCTCGCTCCTGGGGTAAACGAACGGCAGCTGATCTGGGGGTACGAAACGCCCGACGGATCATTCGCCCAGTTCGCCCGCGTGCAACGCCAACAAATTCTCGACAAGCCGGAGCACCTCACCTGGGAGGAAGCGGCCAGTTACGGGCTCGTCTATTACACCGCGCACCGAATGTTGGTGGATCGCGCCATGCTCCAGCCGGGCGAAGATGTGCTGATTTGGGGTGGCGCAGGAGGTTTGGGTGTGTTTGCGACGCAGCTATGCGCGGCCATGGGTGCGCGCGGCATCGCGGTTGTCTCGAGCGATGAAAAGGCGAAACTCGCCACGAGCCTAGGGGCGTTTGCCACGATCAACCGCAAGGAGTTTCCCGACCTCCAATACCGCGACGGAATGACAGAAACCGAAACGCGCGCCCATCGCGAAGCCATCAAAGCCTTTGGAAAGCGCATTTGGGACATCTTGGGAGAAAAGAAGGGGCCCGACGTGGTGTTCGAACACGTTGGCAAATCAACTTTTCCCGCGAGCGTATTTCTCGCGAATCCATTCGGTCGCATCGTGATCTGCGGCGCCACTACAGGGTACAATCTCACCTTTGACGTGCGGCATTTGTGGATGAAACAGAAGCGTATCATCGGCTCCCATTTTGCAGACGCCGATTCCGCAGGGCGCGCGAATCGATTGATGATGCAGAAAAAAATCAAACCAGTGATGACTCAAATGTTTTCCTGGAACGAAATTCCCGAAGCACACCAAGCCATGTTCGAAAACAAACTTCACGGAACGGTAAGCTGCTTGGTCGGCTCGCCTCGAGCGGGTCTCAAGAACTTCGATGAAACCCGCCGGGCCCACGCGAAGGCCGCGTAGCAATGCAGGAACTCATCCGTGTGATGCAGGCGCTCCTTCAGCATGCGCACGCTGCGCTACGATCCGAGATCGTTGCAGGCGAACGTTGCAACGCAGGCAAACTGCACGAGCATCAAATGGAAGCCCATGCGCTCGCTCATCTCGCTACCGAAACGTTCGCCTGCCGAGAGCTCGCCCGATGGGCCGAGCGCACAGGCTCCCCCCACGAGCGCTCGATCGCGACCACCTACATCGCGCACACGCTCCGCGCCTTCACCGCCGGAATTACCCTCAGCCCGACAGAACGGGTGGGCTGGAGCGGATTGGGAGTCGCGCCCAAAGAAGTGGCCTCGGCGCTCGAAGCAACAGAGTTGCGCGAGTTTTTCGAACAGCACGCCGCTCCCCGCAGTGGGGTCGACCTGGGTCTCGCGGCGGCAGATTCGGGCCTTGGAGCACTGGGCCTCGAGGACGCCACCGCGGAGGAAATCCGCGCGCAGTTCGCGCGCTTCGTCAACGCGGAAATCATTCCCCTGGCGCAGCAAATCCACCAACGCGACGAACTCATTCCCATGCGCATCATCGAGCAAATGAGCGACCTTGGGGTCTTCGGATTGACAATTCCTGAGCAGTACGGAGGGCTCGGTCTGAGCAAGGTCGTGATGTGCGTGGTGACCGAAGAACTGAGCCGCGGCTACATCGGGGTGGGCTCGCTGGGCACACGGGCTGAAATCGCGGCCGAACTAATTCTTTCCGGCGGAACGGATGCACAAAAACAACACTGGCTCCCGCGCATCGCAAGCGGGGAGACCATGTGCACGGCGGTGTTCACCGAACCCAACACCGGCTCTGACCTCGCTCACTTACAAACTCGAGCGCGACGGATGTCGGACGGAGGCTACCGCATCAGTGGGCAGAAAACCTGGATCACCCACGCCGCGAGAACCGATCTGATGACCGTACTGGCACGAACAAACGATGACGCCCCTGGCTACCGCGGCCTAAGCATGTTTTTGGCGCCCAAAAAACGGAAAGACCCGGGACCCGGAGAAGAACCTTTCGATGATGTTGGTCTCACCGGTACGGAAATCAAAGTGCTGGGCTACCGCGGCATGAAAGAATACGAAGTGAGCTTCGATGATTTTGCAATCCCTCAGGACGCCTTGCTGGGCGACGAAGAAGGGCGCGGTTTCAAGCAACTGATGCAAACCTTCGAGAGCGCACGGATCCAGACCGCGGCTCGAGCCACTGGAGTCGCTCAAGCGGCTCTCGAAAACGCATTGCAATACGCTCAAGAGCGGAACCAGTTTGGTCGCCCGATCTTGGAATTCCCCAGAATCGCCGCGAAGATCGGCAGCATGCTCGCGAAAACGCAGGCGGCGCGCCAGCTCACCTACTTCAGCGCTCGCCGCAAGGACTCGGGCGCCCGCTGCGATCTAGAAGCTGGGATGGCGAAACTTCTCGCCACCCAAGCAGCTTGGGAGTGCGCGGACGCCAACGTTCAAATCCACGGAGGCAACGGCTACGCCGAAGAATACTTGGCTTCCCGACTGCTCGTGGATTCTCGAGTGCTCTCGATCTTCGAAGGGACTAGCGAAATCCAGGCCGGCGTGATCGCGCGACGATTGCTTGAAATGCCGTCCATCGAGATGGACGCGGCATGACCAAACGAGGATATTTTTTTGAAGACTTCTACGTGGGCATGGAGCTGCGCCATGCGATTCCCCGAACCCTTTCTGAAGGCGACCAAGCGACGTACATCGCGCTGACCGGCGACCGCCATCCACTCTATTGCTCTCGTCCGTTCGCCGAAGCACTCGGGTTCAGGCGCGAGCGAGTGCACGACCTTCTCGTCTTCCACACCGTATTCGGCCGAACCGTGGCCGACATCTCACTAAACGCGGTAGCCAACCTGGGGTACGCCAAGGTTCGGTTTCTCAGCCCGGTGTATCCGGGCGACACCCTGCGCGCACTTAGCCAAGTGGTCGGGACTAAAGAAAATAAGAGCAGGCGACACGGCATCGTCTGGGTGCATACCGAAGGACGCAACCAGCACGACGAGGTCGTTCTCGAATTTTTTCGCTGGGTGATGGTCAACAAACGAAGCACCGAGCCACCGAAAGAGCCGTCGATTCCAGACATGCCGGAGCAAGTCGATGCGCGCGAATTGCCTTCCCCGCCGAAATCGATGCTTCCAGTCGAAGCCATGGCCGAAACCACAGGGAGTCGCAAGCGCGCTTCAGACTTCGAAGTCGGTGACGTGATCGACCACGTGGATGCGATGACGATTGAAGAAGCCGAGCACGCGATGGCCACGCGCCTCTACCAAAACACCGCGCGCGTGCACTTCGACGCCCACAGCATGAGGACCAGCCGGTTCGGCAAACGGCTCATGTATGGCGGCCACGTTATCAGCGTCGCCCACGCGCTATCGTTCAATGGCTTAGAAAACGCACTCTGCATCCTCGGCTGGAACAGCGGGGCGCACGCAAATCCGACCTTCGCAGGCGATACACTGTTTGCTCAAAGTGAAGTCAGGGACGTCCGCGCGTACCCCGACAACTCGAGCTACGCGGCGTTGCGAACGCGTTTGGTGGTCACCAAGAATCAGCGTCCCGGGACGGATCCCAGCGTACAACTGCCCACCGCGGCGCAACCACGCGCCTACGGGAAGAACGTAGTGCTCGATCTCGACTACTGGCAGCTCGTTCCGTCAGGTTGAGCGAACTACGCCACCGGCGTCGCACCTTTCCGCACAATTATTAGGAAGAAGCTCGCCTTAGGCCATTTCCGCCTATAAGATTAAATGAAGGTTCAATTTTTCGATAACAAAAGAAATTGCGCCTCATAGCCGGGGGTTCAGGCCAAATCGAAGGGAGTTTCGCCGCGTCGATGAATCGACAAACAAAGGGAAGAGGAGCGGACAGCAAACGGGCAACCCTGGCCGACACCGACCCGGTTCGATGGGTCGCAGACGCCTTGAACCTGCCCCTCGTTTTGGAAAAGGACCATCGCGCCGTTCCGCTCAACCGCGCCGCGAGACACCGCCTTGGCCTCGATTTTCACGGTTCTCTGGCCAAGGCTATTTCGCTGCTCACAGGTATCCCGTCGAACGACGAGGAACTGCAAAAACTACTCACCCACGGCCGACATTTCGGAGAATCGTCAGACGCGATCATCGACCCCGCGACGGGTCGCCGATATCGATTGGCGATCAGCCGCAACGCCGACGACCAACTGCGCGCACTGATCTCGGAGACCAGCGACCAAAAAGTCCCAACCTCCGCCGAACACGAGGCTAGAGTCACGAACGCGGTACTGCACGAGCTCGAGCGAACTCTCGTTTCGCTCTACGGAACCGCGCAGCACGCCGCTTCCGTCGATGGCGCACGTAAGAACGAACTGATCGAGAAGTTCGCGCAAACCATCGGAGATTCACTTTCCGCGGTGAGTTCCATTCGTGACGGGAAGACCGCGGGCTCTCACGACGAACCGCCTACCGGAACCATAGCAAGCGAGCTCGTCCGTGCGCTCTCACCGCTCGCCAACCACAAAAACGCCCGTTTGCAGCTAGACATCCCTGCTGACCTAAGGTTCCCCGGTGGATACTCGGATCTGCGCTCGATTCTTTGGAATCTGACGCAGAACGCGATCGAAGCGGTGACCCCGGGAGGCGCAGTTCGCGTGTGCGCCCAAGACACTGGCGAGGTGGTGCGTATTTCAGTCGCCGATGACGGACCGGGCATCGACCCTGAAATCCGGTCGAGAGTTTTTGAGCGCCAATACTCTACGAAGAATAACGCTTCAGGTTTGGGTTTGAGCGAAGTGCGGCGCGCGGTACGAAAGCTCGGCGGTGTCGTTCGAATCGACGAAGGGGTGCGGCGCGGAACCACCATCGTTGTTGACCTTCCTATCGAAAAGCCTGCGACCCAAGACGCAGCAGCCACTCAGGATGCAGGGACCACTCAGGACGCAGCAGCCACTCAAGACGCAGGACGTTCATCGATTGTGCGTGTACGACAACCTCTATCTGACCTTCGTATTCTGGTCATCAGCGAACCGCTGGACGGATCGATCGAACATCTGCGGGCCCAGGGCGCTTGCGTCGAAGATATGGCTTCTGAACAGCTTGCCGACGGTCATTGGTTACCCGGCGATGGTCTCTTCGACGTAGCGCTCGCCCCCTACGGTGACGGCCTGCTTTCCGGGGCCGCCATTTGCGTTCAAGCGAAAACGTTCGCCAAGCGCGTGATTCTGGTCAGCGAGTCTTCAGCCTTAGCCAACGAAGTGGACGCTATCATTCCGCTGGATTGCTCGCCCGAGCATCTCATTGCGATGGTGCTCGGCGCGACGCACCTTGACCGCACCCCGTCGCAACGAGAGTTTGACAAACTCCAGACCGAGTCGATCTGACCGTCTGCTACGAAACCACCTTCACTCCGAGAACAGATCGGAAACGTCTGCCTTGGTGAGCCCTTTCAAAGGGCTTCCTTCCGTGGCCAGTACGTTCGAAACCAACGCACGCTTTTTGGACGACAGCTGAAGAATCTTTTCTTCGACTGTGCCTCGAGCGATCAGCCGATACACGGTAACGACTTTCGTCTGCCCAATTCGATGCGCGCGATCGGTCGCTTGATCTTCCACCGCCGGGTTCCACCAAGGGTCGAAATGAATGACCGTGTCTGCTCCGGTTAGGTTCAACCCTGTGCCCCCTGCCTTGAGCGAGATCAAGAACACTGGCACGGCGCCATCTTGGTTGAACGCATCCACCTTCGATTGACGATCCTTGGTGGCGCCATCTAGATATTCGTAGCGAACGCCGTCTTCATCCAGCGCCTCACGAATCAATGTGAGCATGCTCACGAACTGGCTGAACACCAACACGCGATGTTTGCCCGCCACCGCTTCGGCGACAATTTCGCGAAGCGCGCCGAGTTTCCCGCTCTCTTCCGGCCCAAACTCTTGCTGCTCCAGTTTCATCAAACGTGGATCGCAGGCTACCTGCCGCAAACGAGTAAGCGCGGCCAAAATTTGAATCTGCGCTTTGGCCACGCCTTGTTTTTCGACCTCGCTCATCACGCTCTTGCGCGTTTCCGCCAGAATTTGCTTGTAGAGAGCGGTTTGTGTTTCGGCCAGCGGGACGATCATTTCCTGCTCGATCTTCTCCGGCAGATCTCTCGCAACTTCGGATTTCAACCGCCGGAGAACGAAGGGATGAATTGTCGTGCGCAAACGTCTCTGCGCCTGTTCGTCACCTCGGTCGATAGGCCTCGCGATCTTTTCCTCGAATGACTTCAGGTCACCCAGCAGTCCGGGGGACACAAAATCAAAAATGCTCCAGATTTCGCTCAAGCGATTTTCGATAGGCGTTCCTGTAAGCGCTAGCCTTCGCTCGCTGCGAAGCTTTTTGGCGGCCCGCGCGGTATGACTCATCGGGTTTTTGATGTGCTGGGCCTCATCCAAGATCACGTAACGAAGATCCAACGACTGAAGCAGCTCTTCATCGCGTCGCAAGAGCGCGTAGCTCGTGATCATGACGTCGGCTTTGTCGAGCTGATCTTTGAGATCGTGCCGCCCAGGCCCCTGCCACACCACCGTTTTCATGCCGGGACCGAACTTGGCGATTTCTCGTTCCCAGTTCGGCACCACCGATGTCGGAGCGACTACAAGATTCAATTTCCGTTTGTCCCGCGCCTTCGCCCAAAGCAGCAACGCGATGGTTTGAATCGTTTTTCCGAGACCCATATCGTCGGCGAGAATGCCGCCGCTGTCGATCTCATGAAGAAACACAAGCCACGAATATCCCTGCTTCTGATACGGTCGCAGCGTCGCCTTGAGCGTGCGCGGCTTGGCCACGCTAGGCACTTCGGTAACGTCGGCAAGCTTCTCGAATAGCGACCGTGCCGATGTGCTCACGCGCGCGTTGGCCACCAACTTGAGCAGGTCTTGCACGCGACCCGCTTGGGAGAGCGGGAGTTTCTTCTCCTGGCCGCTGGTCGCGTAAATCTCCGCCATCCGCACCAGAACCTCGGAAACACTTTCCGGATCCACTGGCGCATAGGTCCCATCTCCGAGCTTAACCAGCCGGCGACCGTGTTCGAGGCATGCGCGCAATTCGTCAGCGTCCACCACGACATCCCCCGACGTGAACGTCATGTCGAGGCTCAACCAATCCACGCCGCTCGAAACGCGCATTTGAGGAGTGACCGATTCGTCCCGAATTGTCACGTCGACTAGATCGTCCGGAATAAACCGATCCCAAACTTCGGGAAGCGACCCAATGCCCTCCGTCCAAAACGAAATCGCGGTGTCGCCCGAGGCCACCAGCGTATCGCCACTCTCGTCGACCTCGAACCCCAGGCTGAGCAGCTGTTGGGTAGCTGCCATTTCTTCACCTACCGCGCGACGCACCACGCGGGGACGGCCGCCCCGGCGCCCCGGCGGCAAAAAAGCCAGCGGCGCAGGCATTCCGCTCGGCGGAACGTCGAACTCCTGATTCTCGTACTGGACTTTGACCCGCACGCGAGCATCGATCAGGTCGCCACCGGCTCGAAGCTGAAACTGCGGCTGAGTGTCGACCACATCCGCCACCGAACTCAAATCCGGCAAGTCTGCGCCCAGCGAGTTCGCGACGCGCGGAATGAACTCGGTGAGCAAATAGGGAAGATCTTCCATCGTATGAACCAGCGCGGGCGAGCGATACAAGCGCTGGAGCCAGGCTGGCGTCACGGTTTCGACCACGGGACGCGCTACCCCTTCGGTCGCATCGATATGCCACCCCGGCGTTCCTTCGAACCAGGCGCCGCTCGATAACGGAAAGCGTCGCCCGTTGCTCTCCAACACGAACGCCACGCGAATGCGGAGGGAGCCGCCGCCGGCGCGGTCGAGCTCGATCCGCGGTCGCAACGGTTCGTCGGTGAATCGCAACTCCATGGACGCCGGTTCGAGAAGAACGCGCTGGTCTCGCAGCGCGGTGAGCACTTCCGCGGCGTCTTCTCCGCGGAGTTCAGAGGTCGCGGGCTGACCGCGCGTCGCAAACCGGGCGAGCGTACGAACCAAGCTTCGGTCGCGGTTCGACACCATATTGAACGTCGAAAGCGCATCACCCATCGGAACCGCGCTTCGCGACCCCGCGAGCACGGGCGTGATGGTGATCGATGCCGCGCGCACGACCAAGCGGTATTCGAAATCGTACGATCTCGAGGCCGACCCGCGGGGTAGCCACGCATCAAGAACGCCGCGAGATTGTTCTGCTGAGTCTGATCCCAGCTCAGAGACAGAAAGCAACTCGAGCTTCTGCGGATCTCCGCTGGTGTTCCCCGACCGCCTCCGTCGACGCGCACGTCGACGTTTGCCGCCAACCGACACCGTGCCCGGCACGTGAACCGGTTCGGCCTTTGCCTTCTGAGCCTTCTTTTTGGGCGGGTTCGGTTGCTGGCCTTTGGGGCGCGGCGGACGGGAGCGGTCGCGGAGCGCAACCATGACGGCGGCTACGTGTTTGCAATGTCCTGTCGGACCCCGCCAGCCCGGGCACGTGCACTTCGACACGAATTGACCCTCTTCGGACCACTCTACCCGTGTGCGATACGGCTCTTCCGCGGATCGAACTTTGATCTCACCGCTCGCGATTCTTCCTGTCGCGCTGAGGTTGTCCACTGCCTTGCGCCGCGCGTAGAGCCGCCCGCGCAAAAACGCATTGCCGCCCACAACTCGCTGAATCGCCCGGTCGGACATTGTGATGAGCTGCTCGACGATCGGCGGCTTTGGGCCCGTCTGTTCGGCGGTTTTGCTCGGGTCACCTGGGCCGCCAGGCTCGGAGGTGCTGGCGCTCTCGGCCAACGAGGTCGCCGCATCTTGATTCGAGCTCGGACGTTCTCCATCCGCGCCATCCGATGCGACCTGTGCAAACCCGGGCGCCGCGTTCGACGTCGAAGCAGACTCCACCGAGACGTCCTCGTTCGAGGACTCACCAGCCGTCGTCTCCCTCGCGGGGGCGGAACCATTGGAACCGACGCTCTTCGGTCTCGGCCGAGAGGAGCGTCCATTTGACCCTGTCTTTGAAGCCACCGTCTTTGAAGCTACTGTCTTCGAAGACGCGGTCTTCGAAACCGCTGTCTTTGAGGCAGCCGGCGATCGACGGCCTGAAGCAGTCGAGGAGCGGCGTCTGGTGCGCGCACCCGTCTCTCTCGCAGGTCTAGATTCGCTCGAGTCTCGCGGCTCGCTGGAAACCGAGGTGTCGTTCGAACTTTTCGACGCTTTTGACGAGCGTCTGGTTTTCGAACCCCCAACTTTGCGATCGGTATTGTCTGTGTCCGACGAGACTGGAGTCTCCGTCAGCGCGCCATCGGCCATGTGGTCCCTGCGCCCTTCCCTCGGTGTCCGCGTGGGTCCAACTCCGATGATGGATTGCCCGCGCCAGGACTTGATCGGGATTTCGTAACTACGTTTAGAACAAGACTTTGCACCGCCCGGGGTTCTGGGTCGTCAGTCTTCGACGAGCGGTCCGAGTATCGATTAATCCGACGCTTCCTACGAAGAAACCCCACCGGTGCGCCGGACGTTCTTTACCGATATTGCACGAAGCAGCGAAATCTGCAACCGACGATGAGTACTTGGAGCGACCCACGTCAGGTCGCCTGGCCGAACCAAAGCCCTCAAAACGCCACGATTTTATTAGATAAAACCGAAAGATGTCATCTGCGAAACATCGAATCAATTTCCGCACCAACGGCGTTCAGCGCGATCGAACTGGCTCCGTGACGCGGCCACCGTCGAGCCCGAGGGTCAACACTTTCAGATGTTGCCCTTCAGGGGCATGAGGAAAATCTCGGGGCAGAGGGAGGTCTTTCATCACGGCAATGGACCGTCGCGCGGCGCGCGACGCCTCGTGGACGTAGCGGCGGAACTGGCGCGGCCGCATACGTTCGTCATTCGAGCTCAGCACCAGGCGTCCCTCTTCCCCGGTGACCCGCATGCACAGCTCGGCAAGCTTCACCCAGCCCGACCTCGAGTTCCACCGCGTCGTCTTCGTCTTCGAATACGTGGGAGGGTCGGCGATCACGAGATCGAACCGTTCATGGTTGCGAACGTATCTTTTGAGAATGACGAAGGCATCCTCGCGGATGAACCGATGGGTTCCCTCAGAGATTCCTGCGACCGCGAAGTTCTCCCGAGCCCACCGCAACGCGGAAGTCGATGAATCGACGGTGGTCACCTCGGTCGCCTGGCCAAGCGCCGCGACCACCGAGAATGCCCCTGTGTATCCGAACAGATTCAACACCCGGCAGCCCGCGGCATGCTCACGCACAAATCTTCGAGTGTTGCGTTGGTCCAAAAAGAGGCCCGTGCTGCGACCCTTGGTCAGGTCGACCAAAAACGAAACTCCGTTCTCTCGAATGATATGCCTGCTCGGGGCGGGAACTCCGACGATCGGGCCTTCCGGATCCGTTTGAGGAGCCACCGCCCCGTTGGTTCGCCGAAGGTGCTTTTTTACGTACACACCAGCGTAGCCGGCCGCGCGGATGACGTTCGCGACCTCCCGAATGTCGATCGTTTCGTTTCGCGTATGAATGGCCGCGTAGTCTCCATAGGCATCGATGAACAAGCCTGGAACCCCATCGGCCGCGCCATGCACCAGCCGAAACGCAGTGAGCGTGGTGGGTTCCTGCGCCAGGCCAAACCGCGATTCTAACGCTGCGGCAATCGCTTCCCGCAGGCTGGGATCCCGACCGTCGATCCAGGACCGAACCAAACCCGGAGTCTTCGCTCGAAACGTCAGCTTAGTATTCCGCGCCGGATGCGTGAGCTCGAGCCGCCGGGCGTGCAGCATGAGCCGCGGAGCCGGTCGTCCACCGTACGCGGCGTCTCCATCTACCGGCGAACCAACCGAGGCCAACTGCGCGCGAATCTGGTGCGTGCGCCCGGTTTGAATGTGCACCGAAAGCACCGTCCGACTACCCGTGCGTTGCTCGACACGAACATGGCTCACGGCTTCTTTAGCGCCTCGAAACGGCGCCGACGCAACGCGAACACGCTCGCCCCGGAGCGGGCCCAAGAAGTGCCGCAGCGTGCGCTCAGGCTCCTCAAAACGGGAAACCACGGCGAGGTAGTGTTTGCCTACTTCGCGAGCTTCGAACTGACGGGCAAGCGGTCCGTTCGCGCGTCGAGAGCGCGTGTACACCAAAAGGCCTGAGGTGTGTTTGTCGAGCCGTTGGTGGACCCCGATGTAGTCAGCCTCGCCACACGCGCGGTAATGCGCGCGCAGACGATACGCGAGATCGTCAGGATTGGCTTCGTCGGCCGATTGGCAGGGAACGCCCACCGGTTTGTCGACGACCACCACGGCATCGTCTTCGTGAACGATCCACTCCGGCGGTACGAAGGGCCACCGTTGAATCCGCGTATCCGAGTTATCTCTGAGCGTTGTGGGATCGGGCGCGGTCAAATCGACCGCTCTCGAAGCGCCGCCGGAAGCAGCTGCGACGGAGTACCCGTCGTCATCACCCAAAGCTGGTGTGCCGCGCGGGTGGCCGCGATGTGCAGCAAGTGACGAGACTCATCGTCGATGGGGAACGAGGGACTCGTGCACTCCACAATCACGACGTAATCGAACTCAAGCCCTTTGACCTGTCGGACATCCGTGACGTCCACGCCCGGGCGGAAGGGAAAGTCCTGATCTGCGATCCGACGCAGGTTCGGCACCTCACCATGCTGGAGGCCCTTGTAGAATAAGTCGGCTTGTTCCGGATAGCGCGCAATCACCGCCACCGATGCCCGCGGCTCGGAGCGCACGAGTTCGCGCAGCGCCTCGCTCAAAAAGCCCACCGCTTCTCCCGTGTTGCCAAAGCGGAAGAGTTCAATCGGCGCGCCATGTCGCGTCGCCTGCGCTCGAACTTCGTTTTGCAGCGGACCAAGCACCTCGGTCGCGAACTCGAGAATCTCGTGGGTCGAGCGGTAGCTGAGCCGCAAGGGTTCGACTTCAACGTGGTCGAGCTTCAGCTCCTGAAGCACGCTTCGCCAATCGCGGAAACTATTGTCGAGCTGAAGTTTCTGCGCCACGTCTCCCGCGAGGGTCACGCTCTGCCCGCGGCTCACCGTGTCGAGGACCACCGCCAGCTCAATCGGCGCCAAATCCTGCGCTTCATCCACAAATAAGTGCTCGTAGCGAAGCGCTTCTTTCTTGCGCATCAACGGTCCGCGCAGCCGCTGCCACAGACGCAACAAGATCGCATCGTCTTCGCGGTCGAGCGTCGGCACTTCTACTTCATCCTGTTCGTCGATTCCTCTCATCCCGGTGGGCGCGGAATCACCAGAGCGCTTGAGCTCCTCTTGCTCCTCAGCCCAGACCTGGGCCAAAGGGCAGCGCCGGGAACACCAGCTCAGTGCCCACTCCAGTTCGCGTTCAGAGAAATCGTTCGCACCAGTTCGCGAAAGCGCGTCCGCGACGCGCCCACGATCGGTCAGCAATTCGGCCCAGGCGCCGATGACATCGCTCGTTTTTTGTTCGCCGTTCAACACTGCGCGTTCGATGGCGTGACGGGTCTCGAGCGGAAGACGCTTTCCGCCGTCGTCATCGCTCAGCCATCGGCGAAGGCGACGCAGGCGCGAGCCCGGAGCGCGACCTTCCGATGTTCTCCATTCCCGAAGCGCGTGCCCTCCTCCCGAGGAGGTTTTCGCGGTGTCGACGATGACCGTTTCGACCTCTTGGCTCACCGAGTCGGCGAACTGATCGATCAACCGCAAGATCGCAGGATGCTTTTTGAGCCGGACGACCACCGAAGGAGTAGTGTCGGCGTATTGCGAGGGAAGAAACCGAAGGTGCCGACTCCGCAGCCGTTCGGCCCAATCTTCGTACGTCGCAATACTGACCCCAGGAACCCCCAGCGCGGGAAGAACCCGCGTGATGTATCGACTGAGCGCGTGGTTGAACACCACGATCAGCATCCGATCGGCGCGGAACCGTTGGGGGTCTTGGAACGCGAGATACGCCAGCCGATGCAATCCGATGGTCGTTTTCCCGCTCCCGGCGCCGCCCTGGATCACCACCAAGCCCGAGGTTGGCTTGCTGATCAGTTCAAACTGACGACGGTCGATGAGCGCCGTGATCTCGGACAGATGTTTATCTTCGATCTCGGCGCTTTCTCCGACCCCAAGCCGACCTCTCGAGCGACCGTGCCGTCTTGACCGACCGGAACCTCGCCGTTCAGAGCCTCCTCCGGGACGATGATGCGACTCCGGACGCATCGCAGAGCCTTGACCCCCGCGAAGCTGCATCGCGGTGGACCCAAGACGCCGCCAGGTGCCGTCTTGACGACGCGAAAACGTCCCCTGAGGAGCCCCAATGCGTCGGAGCTCGGCTGCGGTAATCGAAAGGTTCCGGCGCACGAGCACGTCGCCCTCCACGACGCGGTCCCCGAATACCTCTTCGAAGTCGTCCCCTTCTTCGTACCGGTAGTAGATGCGGCTCACTGGCGCATCTCGCCAATCCACGATGCGAATTCCCGTCTTTGGGTCCAAAAACGTGCTTCGGCCGATCAGCACCTCGCGCTTGCGATCGGTCTCCTCCAAAACAATGCGCCCGAAGTAGGGCGACTGCGGATCGACGACGCCTTGGGTCACTTTGGATCGTCGCGACGCCACCTGCTGCAATCGCTCCATTTCTTCGACGAGGGGAGGCACGTCTTCGAGCCGAGCCTCTCGAATCTGGTCGCGTAGCGCGAGCAGCTCTGCGTCGTAGTCGATCTTTTTCGAAACGCTGGTCGGACGACGGGCGCTCAGGGTTCGCTTCACCCGCGTCAGCACACGCTCTTCTTCGCTGACGATTTGGTCCATTTCGCCATCGGTGTGCGGCGGCGGGGCGCTCGAACCGGCGGCCATCGCTCGGGCTTCGTCCGAGGACCGTGTTGCCCCCCACGAATCAATCTCGGTAGGCATAAGGGTGGCGGGTTAGCACGCCAGATGGCGCACAGCCAACCGAGGACGGACCAGCCCGCAAGCGACTACCCAAGCGCCTTGATAAGAACTTTGGATCGCCGCGCCCCACCGGCTCGAGACCGGTCGCGCGAAGGCAGGTCGCTCGCCGAACCAAGCACAAACCCGCGCTCCAAAAACCAGTGCACGGTTTGCGTGCTTAGCGCAAAAAGGCGCGCGATACCGCTCGCGCGACACTGTTCCTCGCAGTACGAGAGGAGCGCGTCGGCGAACCCCAGGTCGCGATATTCGGCGCGCACCGCGACGCACGCGATCTCCGCGATCCCATCTTCCGGCGAAAGGTGAACTGCCGCGCACGCGGCAAGCGACTGGTTTTGCACTGCCAATACGAAACGATCGATGGTTTGCTCGAGTTCCGCTTGGCTCCGCGGACGAAGCGCTCCGTCACGTTCGAGAGGGCGCAGCAGCGCCATCATATCGGGCAAGTCGTCTAACGTGGCTTGTCGAAGCCCTTCGAATACTCCCGCGCGAATCAGCGTTCCAGCCCCGGCGCGGGTAAACAGTTCGCCCAGGAGGCCGCCTCCATCCGCGGCGCGAATCACGTGGGCTCGGCGCACCCCGCCTTCGCAAGCCTCCGCGCATGCCCCCAGGAACCGATCCAGCTCCGGGGTGGCGGATTTGCCCGGGGGCATTCGGTTCGCGCGCCGACGTGCGTCATCGATCGACATCTCTGCGACGACGCCCCGCTCGTTTGTGACCCCGGCTCCGCCGACCCAGCCGATGAGCTTGTCTGCATCGAGCGCTACCGCGGCGGTGGCGGATAACATCGCGCTATCCAGAAAAAAAACGCCCCCTGTTCGCGAGTAGCCGAGTTCTGTAAGCAACACCACATCCCCGTCGTCGAGCCGGGATGAAATCGCGTGTGCATCAATCCGGCGAACCGTCCCAGAAAACCGGCAATCGACACCATCGATCACGCCGAGCGGGCGTGCCACCACGAAGTTGCCTGAGGCCAATCGCATGCGGGCGCCTCCCATCGGAGAGTTGGGCATCCCGGTAGAAAACAGCGTCTCCAAACGGATTCGCGCGGCGCCTACGTTCTCGGTGATACGCCGCAGCTGCGGCTCATCGACCACCTGCGAACCGTTCGCAGAATGCTCGGAATCCAGCTGCGAGGCCGTACCCAGCACCAAAACGATCCGCGCCCCCAAGCTACTGAGGAGCGAGACGTCGTGAACGACGGTGACCAACTTCGCATCTTCGAGCATCGCCCCGCTCAGCCAGAGCACAAAGGTGCGCCCTCGGTGTGCGCGAATGAACGGCGCCGCCTCGCGAAAACTCCGCGCAAACCGAACGTCGCTACGGACATCGCCGGACCCCTCGACGGCATCAGACCCCTCGGCAGCATCAGACCCTTCGGCAGCATCAGACCCTTCAGCACCGTCAGACGCTAGCGCCGCGACAGACTGCAGCGCGGCGGGTGGGAGCGTGTCGTTCATCTGCGCAGCATAGCCGGCGTAGGGTTACACGAAAACGGGCGGCCCTAAAGCCACGCGGATAGCCGCCGATGATCGTACTATGGCCCCGAGCACCCACGACGTCGTCTCTCGCGTCCAAGAGGTTTGTCCGCTCCCCGCAACCACCCAGCGCGTTGTCGCGCTGACCAGCAACCCGGACGTTCAGCTCGAAGAAGTCGCCCAGGCCATCGCCTGCGACGTCGCGCTGACCGCAGAGGTTATGCGCATCGCCAACAGCGCGGCCTATGGGCGAAGCCGGCAAGTCGCAGATTTGGCGCAAGCCGTGATGACCCTCGGCTTGAATGAAATCCACCTGATGGCTACCGCGATGGCGATGCTGGTCGCGTTCCGGTCGGAACACGAGATATCGCTCGGTTTTCATGAAACCGCCGTCGTATCAGGCAGTATCGCGCGCTCGATCGCCCACGAGTCAAAGCTCGCCCCGGGCAACACCGCCTTTCTTTGCGGCCTGCTCTCGGAAATCGGCGCCATGGCGTGCCTCGCGGTGGATTCGGATGGGTTTTCTGAGTTGTGGACCGAAGCGGCGGGGAGCGAACTAGCGCGCCTCAAGCTTGAGGCTTCGCGGTACGGAAACCACAGTCGCACGATCGGCGCGACGCTTCTGCGACGCAATGAGCTCCCCGAAGAAGTTGCTTCCGCGGTGGCATGCGCCTGGGAACACGATTCTGAACCTGCCGAAACCACACCTCTGGCGTCCGTCACGATGCTGGCTCGTTCGGCGATTCAGCCGCTGCTGGCCGCGAGCAAAGACCAGAATCGCGATGCCCTCGAAACCGCACTGGAAGAACTGGCGGCGCGCACCCACGTTCCGCTCACGGGTTCGCGCCTCGCCGACCTATGCGTCGAAGCGAGCGGTCGCGCCCTCGGCGCCATGTCCTGAAGCCCGCTCGGTATTGAAGCCTGCTCTGCCGGGTGCATTCGAGGAGGAACCGCGGTTCAGGCTGCGAGCGGAGGGTCGAGAAGCCGCATCACCCCGAGCGCGGCGGAGGATTGCGAACCTCGCGACCGGTTTTGCGAGGTATACGCCGCCTCTCCGCGCGTCGCAGCGGTGACCTCCTGCGCTTCCGACCCCAGCGCGCGCTCCTGGTTCCGCTCGCGCTGCGCTTGCGCTAGCTGAGCTTGCGCGCGTGCGGCCACGGCTCGGTCTTGGGAGGATGGTTGGGCCGGAGCAAGCGCGGCTCGCTTCACCTGCATCATTTTGCTGATCGTGGCCTCAGGGTCGCCCTGGACGGGAGCCACATCGATCTGCACCGATCCGCTGGTGGCGTACTGTTTGCCGTCGGGCCCTCGCTCGTAGTCGTAGCGAGGCGACCCTGCATAGGCACCGCCAGCCGCCGCGTGGGCCTGTTCGTGCCTTCGAACCTCGGCGTCTCGCAGCTGAAGCTCGCGTACCCTTTTCTTGTCGCCGGGCGAAAGCTCTCCCGGGCGACTCACGTCACGAACCTGGTCATCGGCACGTAGATCGCTCTCGCGACCACGTTCAGCGTCAGGTCCCGAGCCGGGAGCGCGCAGCTCGGAGGAAACGTCGTCACTCGTATCGCTCGTGGGCGGTACGCTGGGACGCGATCGAAAATCGTTCAGCTGCGCCGTAGCCGTAGAAATACCTGCGATCACAATGGCCTCATCGGTCGATCCGGAGGAGCGACTTCTTAGGTAATCGACGATGGGGAAAAATAGTTTAGGGGGGTCGAAAGATTTTTTTGCCGAATCGCACGTAGGTCGCCCAACCCAGATAGAAGAAGCCCAGATAGAAGAACAGGTGGACTGTGTCCCGTGCAGCCGATAGTCCTGACGGCCTGAGATTCCGCCCGATGAGGTCCACGCTCGAAAATCGGATCGGCGCGCTTCTAAGCCTGGGCGCCGGGGCTGCGTACTTTATCGCCGTGGCGACGGTGTCGAAGTTCCACAACATCGTGGAACTGAACCCCGACGAAGGAAATAACGCCATGAAGGCGCTCCTGCTGCGTCGGGGGCATCGATTCTTCGACGAGATATGGAGCGACCAACCGCCACTCTCGTCCCATTTGTTTCATTGGGCCTTTGAAATCTTCGGATGGGATATCTCGGTCGCGCGAATCGTGATCCTCTTTTTCGCCTCGATCATCATATTTGTATGCCACGACACCGTTCGCCGAGATTATGGCATGCCCGAAGCGACGGGCGCGGCGTTGCTTCTCGCGCTTTCGGCGTCGTTCGCGAAGTTGAGCGTTTCGGTGATGATTGGGTTGCCCGCGATCGCGCTCGCGGCGCTCGGCTTCTGGACGCTGTCGCGATGGAGCGAGAGCAGGCGCGCCACGCTATGCGTGCTCAGCGGTGCGCTGTTTGCGCTCTCGGTGTGCATCAAGATGTTCACCGCCTTCGTCGTTCCGTGGGCGTTCTTGTTGGTCGCCGGGGTCGCTGCGTTCCGGGACCGCGGAGCCCCTCTCTTCCGTTTGCGCGGCGCGCTAGGGCCAACGAGTCTTTGGTTGGTCGCGTTTTTGGTGGCGGGAGCCTTGGGTATGTGGTCAGCGTGGGTCGCCGAAGACCCCCTCAGCTTGGTGCGCGTACATCAACGAGGGCGGGCGACGGACGGCTGGCTTTCCTTTCTCTGGGGCCCAGAGGCGCTGCGGGTGTTCATCAAAGAAGATGCGTTCCTCTACGGGCTCGCGCTGGTAGGGCTTCCCGCTGTCTTGACGCGCCGCACGATCAATCTGACGTGGGCAGGCGGATGGTTGGTGCTGTCCACGGCGGCAATCTATGGGCACAGGCCGGTCTGGCCCCACCACCGACTCCTTCTCGCGGTTCCCGCGGCGATCGTTGCAGGAGCCGCGCTTGGCGCCGCGTCGGTGCGCTGGCGCACCGGAAATCACGAACCGCCCCCTCCCGCCAAGGCCCTGCCACGATGTTTGGCGCGCTGGGCGAGCGTGCTGCTGGTGACCTACGCGGTGCACTACGTGCATCCCGGCCGACTTAGGGAGTTCAAAGCCCCCCCGTCATGGACCAACAACACAGCTGACCGCAAGGTCGTTTCGGTGATGGCACAGTACGCACGAAAAACAAAACGCATCGTCACGACCCGTCAAATGTACGCGTTCGCGTTGCGCAAACCCGTACCGCCCGCGCTCGCCGTAACCAGCCGGAAGCGATTCGACACCGACCCGACCACCGGGAGCCAGGTGCTCCGCGCGATCACCAACACCCGCCCCGAACAGGTCGTCATCTCGTCTCGCTGGAAGACCTTGCTTCGGCTCCAAATCCGTCAGTTGATTCGAAGGGACTACGACCGGGTGTACTACGATCGCAAAAACGCGAACACCGAAGTGTACGTGCGCCGAGACCTCGTAGAGCGGAAGTAGTCAACCCTGGCGTAGCCCGCGTCGTCCCGTTATGATCGCGAATCATGAGTTCGCATTCGTCCCGACCCGGCACCGACCCGAGCGCACTCCCTTCCGGCGCGGTCACGTCTCCAAGCGCAGCTACCTCCCAAAGCGCAGCTACGTCCCAAAGCGCAGTCACCCCCCCAAGCGCAATTACGATCGTAGAGTCCACCCATCGCGGCGAACGCATGTGGGACATCTACTCGCGCCTCCTCAAAGACCGCATCGTGTTCCTGGGCACGCCTGTCGACGACGACGTAGCCAACGCGATCATCGCGCAGCTGCTGTATCTAGAAAGCGACGACCCGGACAAGGAAATCACCGTCTACATCAACAGCCCGGGGGGCCTGGTCACGGCGGGATTGGCGATCTACGACACCATCCAATACGTGCGATGCCCCGTCTCCACCGTCTGCCTAGGGCAGGCCGCCTCGATGGGGGCATTCTTGCTCGCCGCAGGAACTTCAGGACGAAGACGCGCGCTTCCCCACAGCCGAATCATGATTCACCAGCCGATCGGCGGTTTTCAGGGTCAGGCGTCCGAAATCGAGATTCACGCCCGACAAATCCTTACCCAACGCGCCCGGCTCAACCAGATTTTGGCCTCGCACACCGGGCAAACCGAAGAGCAGGTCGCCAAAGACACCGAGCGAGACAACTTCATGTCCGCGATTCAGGCTAAAGAATACGGCCTCATCGACGATGTGATCACTCCGCGAAAAGACGCCTCGACACCGTCCGAGTAGGCGGGCAAGCTCGCGTCAGCATGAAACGGGCGCGGCGCCCGATCGAAGGATGATGACTTCATGGTGAGCAGCACCGACGAGCTTCGCGTCGAGAGCGACGAGCTCAGCGATTTCCCAAGAGCATTTGTAGTGGTGGACCAGTCGCGGACAACGACCGTTGTCGACTTGCCCGCCAACTCCAAGTTCGTCGTGAGCGCAACTCCGAACGCGAACTTGGTGCTCGATGAATCGTCGCAAGATTCTCGCTGTACCCTCGAATGGGACGGCGAATCGGTCACCCTCGAACACGACGGCGGCACCGCGTTCGTTAATGGCAAGCGTTTCTCGGGCCGAGCAGAGCTCAAACCGGGAGACGAAGTCACCCTGGGCACGGCACGACTGGTGCTTGGAGTCTCGGTTCCGTTGACCGCGGGAGGCCGCCGCGCGCTCACCCACCATGAATTTCGCGAACGCATGTATGAAGAAGTGGCGCGAGCGGCTCGGGGAAATCGCCCCACCGCAGTGGTCATGGTTCAGGCCAAGTCGGGCGAAGGCGGCCACTTGACCGCCACTGCACTGAATACGTTCCGCGCGGGAGACGTGGTCGCGACATATGCGCCAGACGAGCCCGAGTTTCTCCTTCCGGACACGCCGATCGAAGAAGCTCATGCCGTGGTCAAACGGATATTGGAAACCGCGGGCACAGAGGCGGCGATCGGAATCGCGGTGGCGCCCAACGACGGAACCAACCCCGAACGGCTTCTCCGCGCGTCCCGCGACGCCCTCCACGAAGCGCTCCGTCAAAACACCAGCGTCAGCTATTCGACCAACCCAAGAACCCCCCAGCAAGATCTCCCAGAAGCCCACGACCCAACCAGCATTGCGCTATCCGAGCAGGTAAAGCAGCTCGCGCGGGAGGATACCTGGCTCATTTTCGTCGGCGAGATGAGCAGCGGCAAAGGACTCTTCGCTCGGCTTCTTCATCAGGAAAGCGGTCGCCATCCATTCGTGGTGTCGGCATGCGCATCGATCACCACGCCAACCGAAGCGGCCCGCCAGTTTGGACCCGAAGGCGCCGCCAACCATGCGCGTGGGGGCACGCTTTTGCTCGACGAAGTGGGCGACCTGCCGAGCTTTGCCCAAGAACACTTGCTCTCGTTTCTTGAACGATCCGCCGCTGAGCTCCGCGTCGTCAGCACCACGCATCGCGCGCTCGCCGGGCTTGTCGAACGTGGCGCATTCAACTCCACGCTGTACCGAATGCTCGCTGGCCAAGTGCTCGATGTTCCTTCGCTGCGGGCCCGCCCCGAAGACATCATTCCCCTCGCGACCCACTTTGCCAAACGTACAGGCGCGAACCACGTTCGTTTTTCCGCCGGCGCGATCGCGCGACTGCGCAGCTATCCGTGGCCAGGAAACGTGCTCGAACTACGCAACGCAATGGATCGCGCAGCGCGCCTCGGCAGAGACGGAGAGATTCTTGCCGAACACCTTCCGAACGACCCCATGCCCATCGCATCTGGCGCGGGCCGACTTCGCGAACACGTCGACAGCGTAGAACGCGACGCGATCATCAAGGCGCTTGCCGACAGCAACCACAACCAAACCCACTCCGCGAGACGACTCGGCATCAGCCGGCGGGCGCTGATTTACAAAATGGAAAAGTACGGCTTGAAGCGCCCGCCTCGGACCGCGAAAAAACAGGCGCCCGCCGACTAGCGCGCCGGTATCCCCGTGCCCCTGGCATACTACAAAAGGCTATCCAAACGAGATCAGCGTATCTACCGAAGAAGCGACGATATCGCAGCGGTCACCCTACCCGACGCGGCATCTTGCTTCCCTCTCATCCGCGAACTCGAACGTTCCCTATGCGCCGACGACCGCGTGGCCGTCGAGCAAAAAGCCTCGCGACTGGTCGCGCGCATCGTATACCAGCTGCATACCGACCCGGTCCGGGTCCGCGTTCGCGCGGTGCGACCAAGCGACGCGGGCGGCGAACTCCACGGGCTCTATACCTGGGAAGAAGGCAAGCGCGCGATCATCGAAGTTTGGATGCGAACGGCACGAAAACGTGATGTGGTCGCATTTCGTACATTTCTTCGCACATTGCTGCACGAAGTTTGCCATCACCTCGACTTCGCGCATTTTCGTTTTGCGGAATCGTTTCATACCAAAGGCTTCTTCCGCCGCGAGTCAAGTTTGATGCGACAGCTCGACCCTCCTGCGCCACAAATGCAATCGCCGCAAATGCAATCGCCCCAGACGCAATCGCCTCAAACGCAAACCCGCTCGACCGACGACTCGCCATCCGCGGAGCCAACACAGCTAGGCTTACCTTTTCTTTAACTTCGTGAGACTATGAATCTGCGGCATCGATGTCGGATGGCGCGACTTTCGAACGTGCGCTAGGAGACATGGGTGCAAGATCGCTTGCCCGCAAAGAAGGATGTCGCGCGCGCGCTGCTTCTTCGAGGCAGCGTGTTCGTGCATCTCGATCCGAGGCTCGACAGCGTCAGCGTGCCGTCTTGGCTCGTCCAGCAGCCTCAGCTTGTGCTGCAAGTCGGCCTCGACATGCCGATTCCTATTCCAGACCTCAAGGTGGACGATTCAGGCATCTACGGAACGCTCTCGTTCAATCGTTCCTCGTTTACGTGCGAAGTAAGCTGGGATGCCGTCTTCGCGCTCACGGGAGAAGACGGGCGCGGCATGGTCTGGCCCGAGTCGATGCCCGAGGAGATCGCGGCCGAAGTCGAAAGAGGGAACACTGCCAAGGGAATGAGAGCTGCCGAGCAGGGCAACAAGCCCGCGGAACCGGGAACGCTGGCTGAACCCGAACTCTCCCTCGAACGCCCAACGCCCTACGACGACGACGAAGCGACACCAAGCGCCGGAGTGCAACTGAGCTTGCTCAAAAACACCCAGCCCGCGGACACCCCACCTGTGCTCTCCCCGCCCTCCGACGCTTCGCCGCCTTCAACGAGCCGCAAACCAAAATCGAAAAACGCTAAGCGAGAGCTGCCTCCCTACCTTCGCATCGTAAAATAGCGCAACGGAAATAGCGCAAACTGGAAACCGCGAAATAAGCGGCGAGGCCGAAACCGGGAAGCGGAAACCACCCACGGAACCGAAGCGACGGATCGGTGCGAACACCTCCGCAACGTCAGCCACCGGCAATTTGTGGGACAACATACGCGCTTCCTACTCCGCGATTCTCACCACCAATCGGGTCGAGTAAGCCCATTCATCACACTCGTGAAATCCTACTTTTCACTTTCGAAGAAGTTCGACCACCAGCGATCACAAAATGATTGAACAATCGGCTGGCACGACTCTCGCATAAGCCAAGTACGTCCTTCGCAGCGCGTTCTCCCCCCCTCCGCGTTGCCATAAGGACCTATCGACAGCCCGCACGCGTACCCCCCCTTCGCGTGCGGGCTTTTTTTATGGCGTTCGGAGAAGGCACCGTTGCATCACGCGAACGACGACCCCATAGTGTGAGGATCGCTGATTCGGCATTGGCCGATGTAGCGATGATCTTTGAAAGAAAAATCATGGGGGCGACTGGATTCGACGGGAATGCAGAAGCCTAGGCTGCGTGTCCGCCGGCCTCGGAACGGCGTAAATACTTCGGGGAACCTATAAATGCCAACACAAACGGCCATATCGCTCTCGCTGCCTAAACACCAGTATTGAGAGCCGTCGAAGCGAAGGGTTTGTCAGGACTCCCGCGGAGGCGTCATTTAATCTGACTGGTGTCCTCGAATGCCGCTCGGCGAGGACATGAGACAAAGAGTGGATAGCGATGAGGCGAGCCTGTTCGTGGGCGCAAACCATCGCGAAACCAAAACACGAACTATGCACGTAGACGTCTAAGTGGATCGTTTCCGGACCCGGGTTCGATTCCCGGCGCCTCCACCATTTTTCTCGGGAGGGGGATTAACCCCCCTCCCGCCCACTGGGCAGAGCCCAGCGGGACCCACCCTCCCCACCGCTGCGCCTTCGGCTTGCGTCCCCACCGCGGGGCGGCGGGGCCCCTTTTTGCGCTTCGGTTGAGCCCCATGCGGTGGTTGACGTTCGTGGTGGCGGGTGGGCGCGGTTGCCTCTCTGCTGCAGCGCTGGGACAAGGCTACCCAGCAGGTGCCTCCTGGCGGGGGAGCTTGGGTGAATCGGCGGGATTGTATTCCGCCGAGAGGGTTTGGGTGCCAAACCCTCAAACAACCGACGGACCCACCCTCCCCACCGCTGCGCCTTTGGCTTGCGTCCCCACCGCGGGGCGGCGGGGGCCTCTGGGGTCGTTCGATGCAGTGGCGTTGCGACTCACTTCGTGGGGCGGCGGGAATTGAATTCGTTCGGGCACGTTCTGCAACACGGTGACGTTGCACGCCTTTCCGCCTGGGCCTTCGAAGTAGCCGACGCCTTCGCCGTCTATCCCGTCCCCATCAGTCCCCGCTGTTCCTCCGCGTTGAACCCGATTCTTGGAGACATTCTGGAGCCACTTGGACCTGGGAACATTCCTGGAATAGCTTGCCGCGCGTGACCACACCCAACATCCAGGCCTTGGAGCAGGCCTTCGCGGAAGCGAGGAGCCGGCTGGACCGTGCGCTCCGCGCCTTGGAGCCCAAGCACAAGGGAGGCGAGGAGGAGGAGTGGCAGGCGGCGAGCGCGGACCTGAAGCGACTGGAGCGGGAGCTGGGCCTTGCGAAGGGGGAGGAAGTCGCTGTTCCCCATTCATGGGAGCCGCCATGGGACGCCGGTGCGCCGGTGCCGCATGTCGTCGCGGCCAACGGCCGCGTATTCCTCGTCTACTACGTAAGTACACCTGATCCGAACTGGGATGGAACTTACGTGAACGTCGTCGATCCCACGTCTCCCGAGGCAATGCCGCTCGCTGTCGTCGAGGTGCAAGGATGCTACTGCCACCGCTTCGGTGGACCCAATGACGAAGTCTTTCACCGGCATCCGCTGGCCGATCGTGGACTGGACGGATACGGCGCCTATGTCGTGGCCAACTCCAGGTGGGTAGCGGAGCACCAGGCCATCAACAGCGTCCATTCAATGTACGACCCGAAGCGTTGGGAGGACCGGAGGCACTTCTTTCTGGCCTTCCACGACGAAGTCTTCGAGTGCATCGCCACGGGGTTCAGTGTCCAGACTGTGCAAGCTACTTTCGCGGAGGCGCTCAACAGGCTAGTTGAACGCCTCCCGTGCTGATGCCGTCCTCAAACGCTTGAACGCAAACTTGGCCTCGACCCCTCCTCAAGTAAGTAGGCTCGCACTTGGGCAGGTGGGTCCTGCTGGTCGCGGTATGGGCACGGCGCTCAACGTGGATCGGAAGCGTGGCCTATCTCTGTTCGCGAAGACTTCGCAGATGCTCCCGCGCGTCGACGACGTGGCCTCGACGAGAGCTCTCGATTCGATTCAGGAGCTCATCTCGGTCTTCATCGCTCACCGCAAACGTGTCGCCCGAGTCGACGATCCGAACGACCACTCGTGCCCCCTCGGGCGGGGAGCCGTTTTCGAACACCACCTTGCCATCCACGATTTGACCTGCGAACTGCGCCATCCTTCCAAAGGTAGCGCGCTTCTACAGAGAACGCGAGTGGCGCACGCAGGAGGGTCTAGCCGGCGAGCTCGGGGACTTCATTGCCGACCGGTCCATGCCGTCGCATGGATACCCGTCACGCCGTGATGCCCATCGCGATCCGTGTCCGAATCGAACACGCTGCGAACTTCCGGACCTGGCCCACGACGTTTCAGCGCTCGCTTCGTCTCCTCCCCCCAGTTCCCCCACCCTCGCTCTGTCGCTCAATGTTTGAACTTCTGAGCCGTGGGACGGAATCTACGCATCCGTTCCACTGTCGCCCTCAACCTCAGCTTTATCGCAGCCCCTCAAAGCCTTCACCTACGCACAGGCGTTGGCTGCCGGGATGTCGAAGCATGAGCACTACGACTTCGCGGGCTGATATTGGGGACGGAAAAGAAATCTCACAAACCTACGCCGGAGACTGGCTAGCGGGTTGGACATTTCTCGTCGCGCCCGGATGCGACCGCGAACACGCGGCCTAGGTCCGGTAAACTTCTTTCCCCGTCCCCAATCTTTCGTCCCCAATCTTTGGGTACTAAAGACTCAATCCAGTGCAGCCTTTTCCGCACCCTCCAGTTTCTTGCTGTTGTCCGCCAGCGATTTTCTTCAGTTCCTCCGTGGTCAACTCTTCGCTGTTTCGCAAGCCAACCATTTCGCGGGCTAACTTGAGCTTTTCGGACACAGAAAAACTACGACTCTGCTGAATGCTGAACTTATTTTGATCCAAAACTTCCTCCTATAGGAACTGCGCGCCGTATCTGTGACGACGCCCACGTCACGCCGGACTGTGCAACCGGCGCAAATCTCGGCGTGTTGCCGGGGCGAGGGATCGTACTACCTCAAGGACCCAGGAAGCGGCAAGCATGAGGAGTGATTTCGTCAGTACGAATCGACCCGAGAGGCTTAGCGCGCGGGCATGGCCTCGCGGTCAGCGCTCGCTCCGTCTCCCCCGCGAAGTTCGATAAGTTCGATCTATCCCCGCTTTCGCTCGTGTTCAAGCGATGCAAAAGCGATTTTTGCGTGCTTGATTGCCAGTAGCACAGGTTGTGCGCGGTACGCGGGATGGAAGCAGACCCCATGCTCCGATCCCGCGGCCCAAACACAACGGTTGGAGTACTCATGAAAAAAGAGAAAGTCGGACGGCGGTTGGTTTCTCGGCAACACAACGACTTAGGGTGGTACGCGAACTTGTCAGCAACCGGAATGCCGAACCAATCGATGCGCACAGCATGAACAGACTCGGAGGTCAAAGAGCTGAGCTCCGATGTGAGCAGAACACGTGCTACGGATGGACAATAAACTAGCGGATGGACTGGGATGGGTAGACTGGGGACAGGAAAAGAAGTTTCCAGAACCTACGCCGCCGGCTGATCCAATCCTCGGCTTTTCAGCATCGTGATACCCACCCGGTTTCGGGTAACTGTTCAGGGGGTCTTCCGAGACCCCCTCGATTGGTGAACTCCGTCCACCAATCTTCACCCCTACCGTAGGAATCGTTTCGCTCAAGCGGATCAAGCTGCCGCTACTTTGCACAAAACCGTTCCTGGTGAGACTCGAGAAGGGTGGGTGAACAGATACGGTTTCAGGGCAGGGGCTGACCCCGCAACATGCGCCAGAAGGTGGTCAATGTGGAGTCGTCTCGGGTTCGGTTGTTCTGATAGTCGACGTGGTCGCGAGAGCCCGCGTCTTCACGGAGGGTGATCGCCCAAAGTGGCCGGATATGGTGAGGGAGCAGCGAGTAGCGTACGTCGCCGATGCGGTTCGGTTGCTGTGGGTCGACGGCGAGAAAATCGTCGCTGAACCAGCGGAAGCGCTCGATATCCCGCGCCTGTTGACTCTGGGCGTCCAGCCAGGGGAAATCGCGCGCGAGGTGAAGCTTCGGTACCGAGCTGCCTTCGTACACCACAGCCTCGCCGAAAAGGCTCAGGCGAATGGCGTCGATGCGGTATCGGCCGTCGACTTCGTAGATCGATTTCCACACGAAGAGATTTGCGAAGCCCGGCTTTGTTTCGAGGCGCGCAGGCATGTGGCCTCGCCGGGAAGCCAACGCGGTCGCGTGCGCCTCGGCGCGATCGCGTGCGACGACGCCCAGCATCAGGTAGGCAAGGGCCCACGCCATTGCAGCGACGGCATAACGACGATTGCGCCGCCACCGCGCGAGCAGCACCAGGATCACGAGCGGCAGGGTGACAAGCGGATCGACGATGGACACGTTGTTCCACGCGATGCGGTCACTCGCGAAAGGCCAGAGCAGCATGGTCCCATAGCTAGTGCAGGCATCGAGCAGCGCGTGCGTGGCGTAGCCCAAAAACGAAAAGGCGTACGTCGTTCTGGGCGCCCAGCCCCGTCGTCGACCGACCGCGAAATGGAAGATCGCGGCGCACACCACCGCGCCGACCGGAATGAACGCCAGCGAGTGCGTGAACTGCCGATGATACTCGAGAAAGAGAAGCGGATCCGTCGACGACCGGATCAGAACGTCAAGATCGGGAGCCATTCCCGCGAGTGCGCCGCAGAAGGTCGCCTGGGCCATCTGGCGCGGCGTAGCCGCCGTTTGTGGCAGCGCCGCGCCGAGCGCTCCCTGGGTCACCGGGTCCATCCGCCGCGATGTAGCAGGCGACGAATGGACCGGCTCGGATTTGATGGAGAGAGCCCTTCGGCCCACGGCATCAGACGCGAGACCCGAGCGAAGAATCTACTCGGTCTCGTCGGCGCTCATCTTGTCATGGCTCTCTGAGCTCGATCCATAGGGCTTCAGCTTCGGCGAGCAGTTCGCCTTCGTCGGACCAGAGCGCGGACCGGCAGCGAATCTTTCGACCGTCTTTGCCGAGCGACCATCCCCCGACCACGCAGCGTTGTCCCGACCGAGGCAAGGTCACGATCGAAGCGGTGAGCTGTCCTAGCAAGACTTGTTTGTATTCGTTCTGGAACGCTCCAAAACCAAAGTACGATGGGCAATCGAGCGCGGCCCAGATTAGCTCAGGGCGGGCTCGCTCATTCACGCAGAGATCGGCGGGAACAACGAAGGGAGCGGCCGCGATGTCTCGACCGCCCACGGTTCCCGGGTAGATGTGCAGCCCGCTGGTCCCCGAGCCAGGCCCGCAGACGAAGCAGGTTGGGTACGGGTGGTTCTTTCGCCAGACAAAGCGTTTCGTCGCGGCGTGGGCCTGCGCCCATCCAACCGGTTCCACCTCGAGCGCTGGTGCCACGGCTTTATTCGCAGTTGCGATCAGCGCGTCACCATGCTGCATCGCCCACCCATCCGCCGACGTCAGCACGGCTAAGTCGGTATCGAGCGGTGGGGGCTTGTGCAGTCGAACCCGCGCAGGTCCATCGATAAGCCGCCCCAGAGTGCCGCAAGCCCACCCGCCATTGGCAGAGGTCGGCGGGCCACAGAAACGCGCCGGGATCCGTACTGTCTTTGGGAGGCTCATCACCAAACCGTTGCTGAAATCGCGGCTGCTTTCCAGCCGAACAGTCCCGTGAGTTTTTCGTTCTTGCGCGCCGGAGCAGTGGGATGGATCGATCGGTGTTTCGCTAGTAACGTCGTCGAGCGTCCGCGCACGCGGTTGGGTCCAACGAGATGGAAAAAACGCAACGCGAGAAAGCCCTTCATTCTGGGGTGGAGAGGCCAACGGAAATGTCCGTATCCGTTGACGACAAGCGGTCAGCACCGGCGGTCAAGAGCAGCCGTTGGGCGAATGTAGATCAGGAAGCGGCGCTCGAGACGCAGCGTCTCATACTAGAGCCAACCAGGCCGCCACATGCGGAGGAGCTCTTCCCGGAGATATGCGAGCCTACGTTGTACGCGTTCATCGACGAGAGTCCCCCGGTCGATATCCAGGCGCTCCAGTCAAGATACGAGAAGCTCGCGACGCGCCAGTCTCCGGATGGCTCAGAGCTTTGGCTCAACTGGGTTTGTCGAGAGAAAGCAGCAGGACGCGTGGTGGGCACCGTTCAATCCACCGTGTCGGTTCATGAACCGCCGCTTCTCGCGTATGTATTTCTCCCGTCCGGGCAGGGGCGAGGTTTCGCCCGCGAGGCGTGCTCGGAGGTCGTTCGATGCCTGAATCGCGAATACGACGCAAGCCGTATTGAAGCCACCGTGGACCACGACAACCAGCGTTCGCTGAGGTTGCTTGTTGCCCTGGGTTTCGTGCTCGTTTCAGAGTCCGAAGATCGCCCGACTGCGCGCGGACCTGTTCGTGAACGTCGGTACCGGCTGGACCGAGCAAAGGAATGACCAAATGGTTGCCAACATGAACATCCCACTCAAGTGCCGCTGCGGTTCGATTCGTGGTCTCGCCAAAGACGTCACGGCAAACCCGAGCAATCGTTTGATCTGCATGTGTGACGACTGTCAGGCGTACGCGCATCACCTAGGCTGCGCCAATCGAGTTCTCGACCGCCACGGCGGGACCGACATTTTTCAAACCACGCCATCGCGGATCGAAATCACGGATGGGCACGAGCACTTGCGTTTGCTTCGGCTGACGCCCAAGGGTCTGTTGCGTTGGTACGCGGGGTGTTGCAAGACACCGATCGCCAACACCGCGGGGGCGGCGTGGGTTCCTTTCGTCGGCGTCGTGCACACGTTTATGGACCACAGCGCCGGGCCTTCGCGCGATGAAGCCCTCGGCCCTGTGATCGCGAGTATCCACGGCCGTTTCGCGGTCGGCGGTCTTCCCCACGGTGCCTACGCGCGGGCACCCGCACGCTTGATTCTTCGATTTCTTCGATTTTTTGCGACAGGCATCGCAACGCGGGGACACAGTCCGTCGCCATTCTTTGTGCATCGCAGCTCGAAGCCGATCGTCGAAGCAAGTGTGCTCTCTGCATCAGAACGCGAAGCGCTGCGATCTCGGTGCGGGCCGAACGCAACGCCGTAGTCGATCGAGCTAGACGCAATTTGATTTGTTGTACAATGCGCATCATCGTGCACCAATGAGGCGCGTTCGACGCCCGAATGAACGCGCTCGGCTGAATGCGCTCGGCCTGAGGCCACGATAGCCGAGCCGGCGTTTTCGGGCGGTTCTAGTCCCGCAGGGGCGCTCAGATGCAGATAGGGGTGACGTCGAGTCCTGCGTCGTTCGCGTGCAACACGAGTACGCTGCTGCCCCTGCCCGGCAGCAAGGCAACTTGCTCTGCCGCGGTTTCACTGACGCGGACCACCGAAGAGATCGATTCGTCGCGCAGCACACCGGTCCAAACGCCATCATTGTCTGCCCAGGCAACCCACAGGCGGGTATCGATGTGGGTTGATGTGATGACACGCAGGTCGTCGAAATCTTGCGCGACCACCGCCGGCGCGCCATCTATTTCTCCCGCTTCGTTGAGTCGTTGAAAACGCAGCGACGAGCCCTCCGACAGCACCAGGCCGAGGGATGGTGGTGGGACAATGTCTCCCGTAGTTTCTGCAAATGACGTGGTCGTTGGCTGAGGGGCTCCGTCCGAAGAAAAACGTTCGAGTTCGAGGGTGTTGCGACGAGACAAAACGAGCCACCCATCGGTCGATGGACGTAGACGCTGAATCACGGGCGGCTCTGAAGGACCATCCACTCGCTCGACACGAAGCTGCTGGCCATTCAGGTCAAAGCGCGAAAAGACGATGGACGAATCGCACCGATGAGCCACGCCCAGTTCGCCGTGACCGCGTGCAACTTGGGGCTCGAAGCAACCAAAGCGGCTAGGGTCTGAAGTGGCGTCGAACTGGCCCCATTCCATAGGCCCCGCCCATGGCATCTCGCCCAGATACACGCGCCAAGTCCCCGCAAAAGCATGGTTTTGCACCGCTAGCCAAACTTCATTGTCTCCCGATGCGATGCGGGGCGTTCCGGACCACATGAGCGAGCCGACGCCTACCGGCGCTCCCGTAGATGTCCCCGTTTCGTCGAGCTGTACGACGAACGCTTGCGCTGCATCGCGATAGGCCACGCCACGGGTTGCGTCGTCGGTCACGCCTCCAAGCACGATGCCTGGACCGTCGGCGATTCTCTTCGAATCCCCGCAAAGTGCGGCTACGTTTCCTGATCCATCGCCGATCGGGCTGGATTCATCGAAGCTGCGCAGCACGTCGCCATCGACACTGACGCAGCCCCCGGCAACGATGCTCAAGCCAACGAACAGGCTCGCGAGACCACACGAGCTCGAAACCCGAGGCGTAGATTGTTCTTTTTCGGGGCGCTGCACGCGGCACAGATTCATGTGCGACTCCAATCCAGATTAACCCTCTGAGCCCAACGTCGTCAAAACAGAGTTCGGTCAAACGGACCTCACAAAACCTCGTTCCACGTGTTTCGTCGTACAGGTCTGCTGAATCACATTCTGTTTGAGCCATTTTGTCGCACTCGTGGCAAAAAGACATGAGGGATCATGACTGCGCTCGAACATCTCGTGATGACCATGTCTGCGAGACCTCATTTGCGTCTCGTGACCGAGGAACACGTCGATGAACATTCCCATGGCGACCTAGGGCAAGAGCCAGATCTTGAAGGGTTGTATCGTCGCTATGCGCCGTACGTGGCCACGATCGCGTTTCGTATAACCGGTCGGGACAACGATGTGGACGACCTCGTGAGCGAGACCTTTGTCGAGGCGATTCGGTCCTGGCATAAGCTCGATCGAACCCGTTCGCTCAAGGGGTGGCTCGCTACGGTGGTCACGCGCGCCGCCCTCAAGCGCCTGCGCCGTCGTCGTTTGCGCCGCCGGCTCGGTCTCGAATACGGCGAAGCCTACGAACATGTTGCGAGCCCGGACGCGAGCCCGGAACACCGAGCGCTCCTGTCCGCGGTGTATGCAACGCTTGGCAAGCTTCCTCCGGAAGCGAGGGTTGCGTGGACGCTGCGCTACATTGATGGAGAACAAATCGAAACCATCGCGCTCCGATTGGAGATGTCCCCCGCCACGGTGAAGCGACGAATCGCTTCTGCGCGCGCTCGACTGGAGAAAGAGTTCTCCGATGACTGACGTGGCGCGCCGGGTAGAGAAAGCACGAAGTTCCATACGGGAACCCGCGTGGGATGATCACCGAGCATCGCGGGTGCTTGCAAAAACGCAGGCTCGACTCGAACAGCAACGACGGAGAGAACGATATGGGCGTCTTGCTGCGGCAGCAGCGGTGATGGGGTTGGTGGGCGCAGGCGCGTACTGGCTCGGGAGAGCCGAAAGCCCGGCTGCGTCTCCCGTGGCGCGATCGAGTTCGCCCGCCGCGCGCAAACCGAGCGGGCGGCCTCCTCTGAAAGCGTTCCCGCTCAAGTTACATGATGGCTCTGTGGCGACTTCGCTGACCGATCAAACGCATCTGTCGGTTCATGAGGATCACAAAGCGCGAAGTCAGATCAATCTGAACTCTGGCGCCGCGCGATTCGAGGTGGTGTCCAACCCGTCCCGGCGTTTTGTGGTGGTATCGGGAGAGGTTTCGGTAGAGGCGCTGGGCACCATTTTTGTGGTTGAACAACGACCTGACGACAGCTCGAAAAAACCAGACAATGCGCAAACGCGTGTTGAGGTAGTGGAAGGCCGTGTACAAGTACGATGGACGACCGGAGAACAGCAGTTGGCAGCGGGAGAATCTGGATGGTTCCCTCCGAGGACGCAGGCCGAACCAGGCGCACAGGCCGAACTGGGTGCACAGGCTGAACTAGGCGCACAAGCAGAGCAGGATGTCCCCCAGCGAGAGACCTCATCGCGTTCGCATTCGCAGTGGCGAGCGCTCGCCAAAGAAGGAAAATACGTTCGTGCGTACCGTGCGCTTTCGTCTTCCGGCAAGTTGGCCGTTCGCGATCGGCCGGCAGAGCTCCTTCTCGCTGCGGATGTCGCGCGGCTCAGCGGGCACCCACGAAAAGCCGTCGAGCCGCTGCAACGCATTGTGTCTGCGCATTCGTCTGACGCACGCGCGCCCCTGGCGGCGTTCACTTTGGGGCGTGTCTATCTCGAAGATCTAGGCCAGCCACGAGAGGCGGCGCAGGTGTTTGCGCGAGCTCGCCGACTTCAGCCACGAGGTTCGATCGCTGAGGACGCCCTCGCCCGAGAGGTCGACGCGTGGTCTCGAGCAGGCCGCGACGAACTCGCAAGACAACGAGCTGAGGAGTATATCGCTCGCTACCCACATGGCGCACGGATTCATCTGGTGCGTCGTCTGGGCGGCCTCGAATGAAGGGTCGGCGTCGCAGCCTGAACGTCTGCGGTACGGCTTGCTTGCTTTGGTGGTGTGCGATGGCGGCTGGGCATGCGCAAGAGCGTGCCCACCGAGAGGGAGGCCGCGCAGTCCACTCTTCAGATAGTGCAGTCCGCTTTCCGGGATGCGCCCCAGCGCTGGCTTCCGAGGTCGCTTCGCTTCTCACCATCGAGCTTGGAGAAACGATCGAGCGGATACATGGTCGCGAAGCACAAGTCAGCTTTGCCACAGAACTTCGAGTAGAATGTACGCCATCAAACATTCGGCTGCGCGTTACGGTGAACGGCGTAGCGTTTCCTACCGAACGAGCGATGCCGCATCGGGATATCGCGCGCCGCGCGCTTGCGCGTACCGTGGCAATCTCGGCGGCGGAGCTGGTGCGTGCGGCTCGCGCGGCCGATCAACCTTCGGCGCCGGCAAACGCCCCCTCCGAACCTGAAGCCGCACCTATACCTGAACCACCACCTCCATCTCCTCATTCGTGGGCGCTTGGAATAGAGGCTTCAGGTCGTTTCGTTCTCGGTCGCTTCGACACGTTCGGTGGTCGAATCGGGGTGACCAAAGAATGGGGTGTGTTGCGCGCCGCATTGATGTTGGGCTCTGAGTACGGGGCGACGAGCACGAGCCTCGGCGATGTGCGTGGCCTGGGCGCGCACGTCGTTCCGCGCGTCTCTCTTCGTGTCCCACAACGCGGCACCGTGGCTTTTTCGGCGGGCATCGCCGCATACATCGGGATGGCGATGCTTTCTGGGACGTCAGATATGTCCTCGGTGCAGACCGACAAGCTAGCGGGCGTCTGGTTTGCCCCGGCTGCGCGCGCCGAGCTCATATTCGAACCCTGGAAGAAGTTTGGTTTCCTGATTGGGATCGAGGCGGGGCACCCCGTAGTCGGCGTTCAGGGACGCGTTGACGGCACCAACGAGTCGACATGGAGTCGGAGCTTTCTCAGCGCCTCCGTGGGTAGCTACGTCCGATTGTGAACGAGCCAAGTGTTCTCTTTCGGCTGGAAGTTTTTTGAGCCTTTCGGGCTGGGCGACGGCAGTACCGTTCGAACATGATCAGATTTATCGGTGCCTCAGTCGCCTTCGCGCTCGTGGGCGCTCCGGTCAACGCACAGACACAGCACGTGCCTGCCGAATCCGGCCGCAGCGTGCGGGACTACGGGGCCGTCGGCGATGGGTCCACCGACGACACGGATGCGCTACAAGCCGCGCTCGACGATGGTCGGGACGAACACGCCGACTACTTTGGCCGCCCGCGCACTCTGCACCTTCCCGCAGGCACGTACTTGGTGCGCGATACCCTCCGCTGGAGAGGCTGCTGCGTGCAGCTTCAAGGCGCCGGCCGAGACAAAACCATCATCCAACTGATGGACGATTCGCCAGGATTTCGCGATACGGAGTCGCCGCGCGCCATCATCGACGTCCCCCGAGTAGAAGGCAACAAAAGCCATCGTCAGTACATCTTTGACCTCTCTCTCGACGTAGGTGAACGCAATCCTGGAGCCATCGGCCTCGACTTCATTTCGCACAACAACGGCGCGGTAGCCCGGGTGGATATTCGCGCTGGCGAGGGTTCGGGCGTCACGGGGCTCGCATTGACTGAAGCGTGGCCCGGCCCGCTCCTCATTCGGGACGTTCGCGTTTCCGGGTTTGATGTCGGCATTCGCATTGCACACCCAGAATATGCACCGACGTTCGAGTCTATTGCGCTAAGGCACCAGCGCACGGCGGGAATGATGATCGACGGAAGCATCGTTCCTGTTCATCAACTAGACAGCGAACAACACGCCGACATTCCCGCGGTCGTGAGCGGCGGCGCGGGCTCCCTCTTGGTTTTGCTCGATGCTTCGCTGGCTTCCGAGGGCGGTCAAGGCTCGGCGATGGTCGTCGAGGGCAGCGCTTATCTTCGCGCCATTGCGACGCAGGGGTATGCCCGAGCGGTGTTGACCGACAGGTCGACCTCGGGTTCCGCGCCGGTCGACCTATCGGATACCACCGAGATAGACGAACTCGTTGTCGGTGAACCAAGCTCCCTCTTCGACAGCCCTCGTCGCGCGCTCCATCTGCCGATCCAGCCGTCGCCTCAGTACGAAGGCGAAAACGCTTCGGACTGGGCCTATGCGGAGACCAAATGGCCACGAGACGGCCGGGATGCAGAGCGTCTCCGCGCGGCGCTACGCTCGGGCGCGCCTATCGTCTACCTGCGCGGAGGGGCAACCAGCGTGTGGGGAGATGAAATCGAGATTCCTGCGCATGTGCGCCGCATCGTTGGATTCGGACATTGCGCAAATGGATTCGGAGACGACCCAATCGGTTTGCGATTTGTCGTCGCCGAACCTTCAGAGCATCCGGTCATCATCGAGCAGTTCGGATACGGCGTCACGGTTCACCATGCAGGTGACCGTGCGGTCGCGCTCAAGTACGGAGGGTATCGGTACCAGGCCGAGCCGAACGCAGGGGACCTCTACCTGGACGACGTGGTCACCCACGATCTGCACTTCGTTGCCGGCCAGCAGGTGTGGGCACGACAGCTCAACACCGAGGGGGACGTCAACGTCGTCAACCACGGAGCGCAACTCTGGATTTTGGGTCAAAAGACAGAGCGTTTTGGAACGGTGATCCACACGTTGGATGGCGGCCTCAGCGAGCTCCTGGGGGGTCTTGTGTATCCGTCACGCTCGTACGACCAAAGCGACTCTTCGCTCGCCGCCTTTCTTGCGGAGGATTCAGGGCACAGCCTGGTGTTTGGCACCAGCGTGTACGTGGACCGAGGGTTTCACCCCCAACTGGTCACCGAACTACGCGGCAGCCAGCAGTTGAGCATTCCGGCGAACCCCGCCCCACGCGCGATTCCGTTGCACACGGGATATACGGAGCAGCTGGTCCAGAGGGCACGCGAAGGATCGGGCCCCCCCGCCGCCAAGAACGCAAACGACCGACCCAATGGCGAGCGTGCAAAAGACGGCGGCTGTGGGGTCGTCAGAACAAAAGGAGCTCCCGGCCGTGCGTTGGCCGTGTTCCTTGCCGTGGCGTGCACGTTGGTGCGAAGGAGGCGTCGATGAAGTGTACCGTAGACTGGCACTGGATCGGAGTGGCGATATCCGTCACGCTTGTTGCTTCCGGGGCGCTCGGCTGCCGAGGCGAGTCTGCGTCGGGCTTGGCCGACCGCGGCGAAGGTACGCTTGACGGGCCGCCATCCCAGTGGGCCGGGCGCCGCGGGCTAATCTCCGATGGCGTGATGGGTTGTCCCACCATCGATCCGCCGCCTTACAACAACGAAAGCGGCGTGAGCTCTTTGTCGGCGTCGTTCAATGAAGTTTGCGTTGCGTGTCACGGAGGACAAGGCCGCGGCCAAGGCACAATACCCGGAATTCCGGGCCAACTTGACTATCCATCGTTCGTTGACGTCGTGCGAACAGGCCGCCGAGGCATGCCTGCTTTCGACGCTTCCGAAATCGATGACGCGACATTGGAGGCAGACTACCGAGCGCTGCGGGGCGAAGGAGACAGCCCGGTTGCGCTCGAACACTTCGAGGCGCAGCCGCAGGATTGGAACGACTCGGAGATCGAAGAAAAAATGGCGAACGGCCTCGCCGCATGGCGAAAACCTGACGAGAAAGGAGCCGCCTGCGCCAACTGCCACAGCCCGGACGCCATAGATTTGGCAGTGATTGGCTACCCCAACGCAGATATCGCGCGGCGCGCCCTGCTTCATATTGCACCCAGCGACACCCGCGCAATCATCGACCTCATTCACGCGCAGCGCGTTCGATATGGAATGACGCAAGTGTGTGATCCGCTTCGCTTTCGCCCCCTGCAGCCAGGGGGCGAGCCTCTTGTCGGCGTGGACGATGTCGACATCGACGCGAAGTTTGCGCAGCAACTACACGACATGGAGCTGCTCGTCGCGCGCGGACTGGTGGATTCTAAAGAAAAAGCGATCGAGGCTCGCGACCAGTGGCTGCTGTTGAACCCGCGACTCTTGCGGACGAGCGTAACGCTACCGCGGTGGACCGAAGATCGATTTCACGGAATGGAGCACAGCAACATCAATGACTGGATTTCGTCGGTCCCCAGGCGCCCCGCGCAGAATATGAACGATGCATGGTACGCGCTCCACGATGCATACCTCGCAGATCCGACCGACCAAAATATGCTCGCGATCTACGATGCGGTCGATGAAATGACGGTGGCTGATGAAAGTGTCGTCGACAGTCCGTCGCGGATTCTGTTTGACGGAAAGTATCTCTCCCTGCTTCTCACATCTCACCTCTTTCGCGAGGAGCTAAACGAGGGCAAAGGATGGTTCGAGCGGCCACCTGTCATCTACGGAACCGACTCTGGCGAGGAATACGGAACACCCAATCCGTTTTGGTGGATCGGCAATGCGACGCTTGGTGCGTCCGTGCCCTACTGCAACGGGAACTTCGGCGGCGAGGTGCGAAACTGCATGGTGTTCCCTGATGACGCCCTCGCTGAACTGCTGCCCGGACAAACGACGCGAGATGCATGGTCCGCGCTCAATCACTCGTGGTTCATGATGGGGTGGGTTTGGGACCCGGGCATGGTGGAAACCTCCGGCAAGAACATCAACTACCTCACGGGAAAATACTGGTCGCTGCCGGGGTACGCAGAGTCGTTTTTTATCTCGAATCTGCGCGTCGCTTTGCAAGTCCTGGGCGAAGATGGCGGTCAACTCGCAAGACGCATGGGAGACGGCGAAGTCCGACCGTTGCTGAACGGGAAATACACCACGCACGCGCACACGAAGTTCACGCTTCCAGATCTCGACAACAATCCGCAGGAGGAGCTTCGACAAACCCTGTTGGTCCCCATCATGGCCAACACGTTTCGCATGTGGGCCTTCCTTATGCGGTCCGCGCTCGATGACGACGCGCGTGTGCAACAAAAGTCTGAGTTGCTTGAGCAAGTGAACGAATGGCGCGTGTTCAACCAGACCTACGATGACCGCAGCGTTGACAAAGAACTCTTTGACGGCCTTGTGCAGCGCATCGAACGCGCCGAAGAGCCAGGATGAGCATGACGGAGTGTGCATGAAAAGAATCGAGTGCGTCAAAGCTAGCTTGTTCATCGCTGCGGTGGGCTGCGCGGGCGAGATTTCCGAGCCGCGTGATGCGCAACATGAGTCCGCGGAAGGCGACCGCATGGGCTCAAACTCCGCGAGCCAAAACGAACTCCAGCCTGACTTGTCGCTGAGCGACAACGGGTTCATTCGTCTGGTGAATCTTGACCGAGACTCTGAAGCTATCGACTTTTGCGTCCGCGCGTCTGGTGGCGCATTCGTCGGGCCCCTCATGCAACACGGCACGCCCATCACCCCCGGAGAGGTGCGCGAGAACGGGGTGCGATTTGGCGAGATTTCTCGATATCAAGAGCTCGAGCCTGGCGCGCTGGAAGTGCTCGTCGTTCCAGGAGACGCGGAGCAATGTCCATCCGCAGCCGACGACAGCTCGGTCGGATCCGTAGAACTTGTCGCAGGGCGCGGCGCGACGGTGATGTTGACCCGCCAAGGAGTTCGCGCCCTACAAGACCGGTTTCATATCGGAGAGCCATCGGCAGCGATACGCTTCGTCCATGCGGGTGCGGATGGACCCGCCGTTGACTTCCGTCTCGGCACGGGTGAGATTTCTGAGCCGTTTTTCTCCGCGGTGGAACCCGGAACGCTCGGTTCGGTGCGCGGCGATTCGCTCGGATACCTTCGCACCGGGCGCGCTGAGCACGCTGTGTGGAGCGTCGGGCCAACCGGCACGCTTGAAGATTTGCTTCACTTTCGGGACAGCCTTCGCACATCGAAAAGGACCTACGTTCTGATCGGCGAACCGGGCTCTTCGGAATATCCGCTGAGCATGCTTTCTTGCTCCGATCAACTCGACCTGGATCGCCGATTCGGCGGCCACGAATGCGACGAGCTCGGCGAAGACGTCGCGGGTGTCCCCATGGCGAAAATCCGTTGGGGCCAGTTCACGCGGGATATTGACGGCGGCATCGACGTTTGTTTGCGCCGGGCCGGTCAGCCCTGGACCGAAGGCGGAGGCCTGCAAGCCAACTCCGGCGCGGCAGGCAACATTCGAAGCGGACACATCACGCGATACGTCGATGTGCCCGCGGGACGCTACGACCTCAAGGCCGTGGATGCACCCGCAGATTGCACATCGGCGGGGCGATGGGAACGCAGCGCGGTGGAGCTTTCCGCTGGCTCGTACTCCACCGGCATCATTCACGGCATTTCGTCGTCGCTCGACGGCGCTATATTCCGCGATCGGATTGATTTCGAACGCGACCAAGCCTCTGTACGCTTCATTCACGTAGCTCCTGCGCAACCCACCATGCTCGGTGGACTGCGATATGCGAGTTCATTTTCCCCCGTCGTGTCGGATATCCACTATGGCGGCATCGGCGCCGGCACAGGTGACGACGCCGCCCTCGGGTACGCGCGCATCGACCCCCTTTTCCTGAGCGAACTGACGGTCCGCGCCCAGTCCGATCCCGACGTCGATGTGGCGGTGCGAAGCTCGATGGTCATCAACGAAGGCGAGACCTGGACAGCATTCATCATGATGGGCCGAAAGTTCAACAGCACGGAGGAGCAGGTAAAGATTATGGCCTGCTTCGACAATGCCGTACCGAACGGCTGGCGAACGGGATGCCGCGACGCCCGCGGCGGCGTCCCCAGCGACTAGGAGACTGGTGTCAAACGCGGACCGAGGCTGGCGCAGCGCCGGTAGGCCAGTCGTCGCATCCGCGAACCGAGGAAATGCCGAAGCATTTTCGAGCGTGAGGGGATGGCGGCGAATGGCCTGCCGCCGCAAGCGAG
>JANQQS010000103.1 GCA_028284955.1 Myxococcota bacterium
GTCCTCACCGTGCACTAGCTAATTTGAGGGTCTGGCACCCAGACCCTCTCGTCGGGGTACGACCCCGCCGATTCACCCAAGCTCCCCCGCCAGGAGGCACGTGACCTGAATACGTTAGGTTGAACTGCGGGGGCGGATGGAGACGTTGCTGCCATCAGCAGTCTTGTCCCACGGCTGAAGTACAACGCGACTGGGGCCCCGCCGCTTCGCGGTGGGGCGGACGCGACAGCGGCCGGCAGCGGGTGGGGGGACCCGGTCGGGTCCTACCCGACTGGGGGGAGGGGCTGTGGCCAGCCCCTCCGGAGAAACACAGCGCACCCAGACCCTCTCGTCGGGGTACGACCCCGCCGATTCACCCAGGCTCCCCCGCCAGGAGGCACGTGACCTGGTTACGTGGGGTTGAGCTGCTGGGGCCCCGCCGCTTGAGCGGTGGGGCGGACGCGACAGCGGCCGGACATGGGACACAGTCACGCCATCCAACGATACAGTTGAAGCAGACCGCCGGACTACAATTCACCCCAAACGCCGCACAGAACTGGGACCCCAACGCCGCCTTCGCAAATATTGCGCGTTGTGGTATTGAGTCGCTCCTGCGGTTTTTGTCGGACCGCGGGATGCTCGGCGGGGTTCATGCACGCGCGCTTCTTTTATGCAATTGGTCTCGGGCTTTTCATCGCTCTGGGCACCTTTTGCGCCCCGAGCGTTCGGCGCGTCCCGACGATTCTTGCGACGGTCGAGGCTCAGGACGCATCTTCCCAAGATACATCCGAACAAGGCACATCCGAACACGATACGACTGAGCAAGACACATCCGAGCAAGACGCGCCTCAACGTCCGGAAGAGGAAACGTCAGAAGGAGAAGCGTCTCTCGAACGGCGACCAGTTCCAAACTACGACGGCCGGGAGCCCGCGCCGACGTCCCCTGGGGAGAAGGCCGCGTGGGTTCCGCGCGTGATTCTCTACCCCGCGTACCTAGTCGCGGAATACGTCATTCGTCAGCCACTGGGTTTTTTCGTCAGTCGCGCTGAGCAGGTCGACGCCGTCAATCAGGTGGTTCGCTTCTTTCATTTTGGCGACCGCGACCAATACGTGCTTTACCCGATATTCTCTCTGCAAAACGGCTTTCGCCCTACCATCGGTGCACGTTTCGCCGCCAAAAACGAAATCGCGGAGGACAACAAGCTCTTTGCCTCGTTCAACATTGGCGGATTTCGTCGCGGGGCGTCCATTCTCAGCGTCGGCTTGGGCGATCGACAGCGCATTGGCGATTGGGACCTGGCACTGCGCACTTCGTACTCCCGCCGCGACGACGGTCGGTTCTTCGGGGTCGGGTCAGAAAACCAAAACGACACCCTCGCGCGCTTCGATTTCGACCAAATCAACGTGGCGCTAGAAGCCGGCTACGACATCCAGGATCAAGGCTTCGCGCGTCTGACGTCAGGCTACCGATATCAACGATTCGGAACCGACCTCCCCGACTCCCAAACCAGCATTCCCGAAGCGCTCGACCAAGGCATCATTTCTCGTCTGCCAGCCGGCTTCGAAGACGGCCTCTCGATTCACTACACCACGCTCAATCTAGTGCTCGATTCGCGACCCAAGCGGCCCGCCTCGCAAACCGGCGTGCGCCTACGTCTGCGCAGTGAAGCCGACTACGACGTGCGCATGCCCAGCGAATCGGCGTGGATTACCTACGGCGGCGCGCTAAGCGGCTTCGTGGATGTCAGCGGCGTACAGCATATTCTCGGGCTGACGGTCAGCGCAGCCATGATCGAAAACATCAACGGCGAAGTTCCCTTCACCGAGCTGCTCGCGCCAGGCGGAACCGGTCCACTAAGCGGGTTTATCGAAGGTTTCTTGCTCGGCGAAAGCGAATTCGTCACCACCCTCGAATACAACTGGCCCATCTGGTACTGGCTCGACGGCACGGCGAGCTTCGCCGTAGGCAATACGTTCGATAGCCGCTTTGACGGCTTCGAACTCGACCGGCTGCGCATGTCATGGGGCGTGGGCATCGCCGCGGTCATCGAGCGCGACCATCTATTTCAGTTTGAACTCGGCTGGGGTACCGACACCTTTGAAAACGGCCCCAACGTCGAGTCGTTTCGTCTTGCCATCGGAGCGCACCGTGATTTTTAGACCCAACCTTCATCGAGCTCATCGCGCGCTGCTTCCGGCGGGCACCCGCCGATGGGCACTCGTCGCTGTTTTCACAGCGGTCGGCACAATCCTATGCGCCTGCAACCGCCACGTTCGTCGCTTTCCTCTATATTCGCCCGTCACCTGGGACGAACCGGCCGACCGTCGACCGTTCGCCGAGAAACCGCAAGAATACTTCTCTCCATTCTGGTGGGACGGAGCCAACCAGATGGTGTTTCGCCCGCTCACTCGGTTGCTCGCGGTGGACATCAAACAAGAAGCCATCAACGTCAACGCGATGGACGAAGTGCCCGACTCGTCGTGGTACGTGAATCGCCTCAGTCGGCGGCAAATCTCCACCGAGCGGTTGATGCGCGCAGCATGCGAAGGCGAACCTCTCAACCCCGACGAGCCTTGGTCCATCGTGGCGGCCAAACCCAACGGAGCTAACCCAGGCTTCATTATCGAAGACCCCCACGGACGAAAGTTTCTCCTGAAGTTCGACAGCCCCGAACAGCCCGAGCGAGCCACCGCCGCCGATGTGATGGGCTCGATCTTGTATTGGGGCGCCGGATACCACACGCCGTGCAACCGCGTCGTATTCTTCGACCGCGACAACCTTCGTATCCCCGAAGGCACCATGGCGGAAATTCGGACCGCAAACGAAGTCATCCGCGAACCGCTGACCTGGAAACTGCTCGAACCGATCTTTGAAAAACAGGCGCCCATGCGTTTGCCCGATGGACGCTATCGCGCCGCCTCGAGCGCGTTCGTGCCCGGACAACCGATCGGCCCGTGGCGCTACGAAAGCACGTGGGAAGCCGACCCCAACGACGTCGTCCCCCACGAACATCGCCGAGAACTCCGCGGCAACTACGTGCTCTCATCTTGGATCAACCACTTTGACTCCCGAGAACAGAATACCCTCGCGGTGTGGATGTCGACGACCGACTCTGGCGACCCAAAAGGCCGCGCCAAGAATCTAGGATACGTACGGCACTACTACATCGACTTTGGCGATTGCTTTGGCTCGAAATGGGCCATCGAAGGGATCGCCCGCCGCCTCGGGCACTCAAGCTACTTCGACTTGCCGCATATTGGGGCCGACTTCATCACCCTCGGTCTGCTCCCGAGGCCTTGGCACCATGCTCGCAACGGGCCGGCGGGGGAGCGACTCGGCTACTACGACGTGCGGCGATTCGAAGCCGACGCATGGCGACCGGGCTACCCAAACCCTTCGTTTCTCGCCGCCACCGAACGCGACAAAGCATGGATGGCGCGGATCGTCGCCCGCTTTCGACCCGAGGACATTCGCGCGCTCGTCGAACACGCCCGCATTCAACACGAACCCATGCGTCGCGAACTGTTTCGCATTGTCTTGGGGCGCCGCAACCGCATTCTCCGCCGCTGGTTTCGAACCCTCTCTCCGCTCACTGCGCCGCGCATCGCTCGCGCGTCCAAAGGTGACGGAAGACTTCTGTGCATGACCGACCTCGCCCTCACCACGGGCATCATCGCATCTCGCGACCGGCCCTACTTGACCCGAGCATGGCAACACACCCGCAGCGGGGAGCTTCGTCCGCTTGAGCGCGGGGATCTCGTTCGCCGAGGCGCCGACGAAGTTTGCGTGGCGCTTCCCGAAGTGCACGCGGGGCAGCCTGAATACCTCGTCGTCGACCTCATCGGCCTGTACTCTCTAGACGACGAACAGGCCATGCCGGCTCGCGTACACCTCTATCAGACCGCGCACGACCAATACCTCATCGCAGGCCTCGAGCGCCCTTATTCTCGTGCTGAACCGGGCGAAGGCCGCTAGCACCCAAGTCACCGCGACCCAACGAAGTCACCGAACCCCAAACAGCCAATCCACGGCATACCACCCAAGCGCCAGCGACACCGCGAGCGAACCCAACGCCAGCATGAGAGCCAGCGCAACGAGCACTCGGTCGCGCATCAACACGCGTGGCACCTCTCCTTGATATCGGAGCCCCTCACTATGCCGACGAACCAGGTTTAGATTGCGGCGATTGGCATGAAAGAAAAAGTCGAACGCGTCGCCAAATACCGGCAAAGAACCCAGCGCCGCATCGAGTACCAGGTTAAACAACATCCGTAGTAGGACCCGGGTAGGCACCCGTTCTCGCAGCGCGAGCAAAAACACACTCATGCTCCCCGCCGCGCCAACGCCGTCACCCAGCCCGGGAAGCAACAAACCCAACACTGGATCCAGCCCAAAGCGTATACGCGTTCCTGGAATTCGAAATCCGTCGTCCAACCAGCGAACCCATCGTTCCACCCTCCGGCTATCTTGATCGCCAGGGTCAGCCGAAACGCCACCATCGCCGTTTTCCGAACGCGGACTTGTCACATCCGAACCGTACCGCACCGCTAAGGATCTTTCTTCACCTGGAAACAGTTGTTGACGTGATTACTCGCCGCGAATCGGGTCTTCCGGCCACGCATGACGCGGATAGCGGCGGCGCAGTTCTTTGCGGATGCGCGGATAGTGTCGCTGCCAAAACCCTTCCAAGTCTGTCGTGACCTGTACGGCGCGACGATTGGGGGCGAGCAAATGCAATACGAGCGGCGCATTGCCTTCCGCGATGGTCGGCCCCGACGTCGCAGTGAAGAAGTCCTGCAGGCGCGAAGCGATCCACGGCGGCCGCTCCCATTCATACTCCACGCGCACCCGCGAACGACCGGGCAACGAAACGGTTTCCGGCGCGAAGCGCTCGAGTCGACGCGCAAGGGTCGGGTCTTGGGTTCCTGCCGCCGCTTCCTGAATCGCGTCAAGGAGCGAAACCGCACGAAGTTCGGCAAAACTGTTTCTTCCGGCGCATAGGTTGCGGACACACGAGTGCACATTCATCTCGTCGACAGCGGTCACAGAAAGCCCATGACGCGCCGCAAACACCACTCGTTTGCGGTACCGCTCGACCGCTTCGAGATCCCAGATGGCGTTCAGCCCGCGGTCTATCACCGAGGCAAAAAGCAGCTCCTCGGCCTGGGCGTCGCCGATCTCCGGAGCCTGGGGAGCGCTCTCGTCGATCATCAGTCCATCGTACTCAAGCCGGTGGCGCACGATCACGCGCTCGCTTTGATCGTCGAACGCAAACGCGGCGTGCTCCTGCACGCGTTCACCAAACAGCTCGAGCAACCACTCAGGCTCGATGGCGGAAGCTACGTCGATCACACGTTCGCCTCGCCGCTCTCGAACATCCACCGCCACCACAAACTCCGCGTCGCGAACCACGCTCTCTGGTGCCAACCGCGCCGTGCCGCCCACCATAACGAACTCATCGTCTGGCAACCGACGCTTGCGCACAGTTTCGTTTCCCGGAGGCTGGCGCCGACGCGCTACGCGATCCGGAAAGGCGCTGAGGATGGCGCAAAGAATCGCGTCTTCTTCTTCCTCCAGGCTCGATTCTGGCTCAGTGTCGATCGCGAGCGAGCGGGCAATCTGATCGCGCAACCGTGCCACCGATCGCGCTCCCGGAAGCCCTCGCTCGCCCATCATCACTCGGTCAAAGCGTTCAGCTTCGATCCATTCAAAGGCTTTGAGTTGGGCGACAAGGTCTGATGATTCGGTGCCCACATGTCCGGTGCCAGATTCGCGGTCGGCGCGTCGCGAACGTGTGGAGCGCCCTCGGGATTCGCGTTCGCTCAATAGCGCAGCTACCGCGCACCCCCGGGGGCCTACGCTCCTCGCTTTCGCTTCGAGCACCAAGCGACCCAGCCGCGGATGAAGCGGAAGTTGCGCCATGCGCTCGCCGAGGGAGGTGATTGTTTCCTGGTCGGTGGCGCCGAGATGCTCGAGCACGCTTCGCGCCGCCTCCGCCGCGGCCTTCGGGGGCGACTCGAAAAACGGAAACTCGCTGGGCCGATGCCCCAACGCATAGAGAAGCAAAAGCGCTCCCGATAGCTCTCCGCGCGCGATTTCGGCGACGTTTTGAGCTGGTCGCTCGGCATGCTCGTGCTGCGTGTAAAGCCGCAGGCAGAGCCCCGGCTGGGTCCGACCCGCTCGGCCCGCGCGCTGTGTCGCCGAGGCTTGGCTGGTGGGGCGTGTCACGAGAGAGGGAAACCCGGTCCACGGCGAATGCTCCATCACGCGCACGAGACCGCTATCGATCACCGCAACCACCCCGTCGATGGTGACAGATGTTTCCGCGACGTTGGTCGAGAGAATCAACTTCCGACGCCCAGTCGTGCGCACTGCTCGGTCTTGCTCTTTGGGCGACAAATCGCCGTGCAGCGTTGCAATCTCTACGTCGTGGTGACGTGCCACGCTGGCACATGCGCGCTCAGCACGAGCGATCTCTCGCGCGCCAGGGAGAAACACGAGCACATGGCCACCCACATCGCGCTCAAGAAGGCTACGAAACGCGTTTCTCACTTTCGATTCGAGCGGCGTGTCGTCGACCCGGCGCGCATGCTCCACTTCGACGGGAAACGTGCGCCCGGGCACGCGCAGCGAAGAACAGGCGAGAAATGCCGCCACCGGCTCCGGGTCGAGCGTCGCGCTCATCACCAGAATTCGCAGCCTCTGCTCACGCCGTTCGGTTCGATGTCGTTTGGTCAACGCGCAAAGCAACGCCAGATTCAAATCGGTATCGAGATGGCGCTCGTGAAACTCATCGAGCACCACCGCGCCAATCCCCGAAAGCTCCGGGTCCGCCGCCAATCGACGCAGCAAGATGCCTTCGGTCACAAAGCGAAGGCGCGTGTCTTTGGATACGCGCCGCTCATAGCGAACCTGGTACCCAACTTCGCGCCCGAGCGCCTGCCCTCGCTCCTCGGCGACCCGCGCGGCCGCCATTCGCGCCGCGAGCCGCCGCGGCTGCAGCACCCAGATTTCCCCGCACACCCAGGGCACATCGAGCAGCGAAGCAGGCACCCGCGTCGTCTTTCCGGCCCCCGGTTCGGCGACCAGCACCAAACGCCCCGGTTCGTTCAGCTGAGCAACGATGTCGGGAAGAAACGCGTCGATGGGAAGCCGGCTCGGCATAGGCGTCCGACCATAGCAGGCGGAGTCACTCCGAAGCCGATGCTGATCCCGCATCCGACACTGAGCCCGAATCCGACACTGAGCCCGAACCCGACACAGACACCGATGCCGAACCTGATGCTGATCCCGAACCCGATGCTGATCCCGATACGAAACCGGACCCCGTGCGTTGACTCAAATCGACACTACCCCCGTACCGCACCTGACCTACCAATCGAGATTCAACTCGCTGCAGAACCTGGCTGCTGCTGCCGCGAACACAAACGCAAGAGCATTAAAAAAAACTCTCATAGACTCTATGCTTTCTGCCGAAACGTCGGATCCATCCAACCCCCGTTGAAGTCCGTCCCTCGCCGCTTTCGCGCCCTCCAATCGCCGGCGCGCAATCTTGCAAATTTCTTCGTGTTTGACGCCAAGCGCAGCGTACGCCGCAAGCACGGCCAACAGTATCTCGATGAGCGCATCCACGTTGATCGGCTCGCCACGCTTGACGCTGTCAGCCGCCTTCTTCCATACGTCGTCAAACGCATCTTCGACACCACTATCGCTTCGTGCAAGCCAACCATCGTTCAGCGCGTTCACATCGGCCATCACCCAGCCGAACACGATCTCAATACGCCGCTTCCCTCGCGTCTTGCTCAGTGCAGTCAATCGCGGGCTCGGATGGATGTAGAGCCGCGTGCATTCCGCATCCGCCAGACATCTGGAAAAAAGCCACAGAAAAAGCGTGAGCGCGATGAGCCCAGCAACGCCTGCCGCAGCCAGGACGACATCATCGACACCGGCGACCTTTTCTTCGGACGAGAAATCCACCGAGCCATCGCGTTCTCCCGATGCCACACACCCGGAGCCCACCGAACCATGCAGCGTCGCCGCCACCAGCCCAATGGCAATCCAGCGCCTTTGCGCAGTTCGCAAGCATGGCGCAGCTCGTGACGCCGATGGGCCTCGCGGCGCCAGCTCGGTGCGCTTGGTGTAGCCGATGGATACATCAGTAAGAATCAACCACGGGTAGCTACGCGACGTTTTCTTCCTTCAGAACTCGAGCATGTTTCGTTTTCGCAAATTTGTCCGGAAGAATCCGGATATCATGGAACGCGGCAATCGATCGCTCGTAGTCAAACCTCGGGAAGAAGCTGAGCGAGCCTCAAATCGCGCTCCATTTGCGCCGCGCTCTCAAATCGCCGCGCGTGCCACCCCGCGGCCTGAGCTGCTTCTACGTTGCGCGGCATGTCGTCGAAAAAGAGGCATGCCGCCGGGTCGAGTTCGAATGCTTCGGCGTGGAGCGCGTAGATGGCAGGGTCGGGTTTCACCAAGCCAACTTCCCCCGATACGGTCACCCCGCGCGGCGAGCGAAAGAACGGAAAGCGCGCTTGAGCTTCCCGAAATGTGTCTGCGGCAAAGTTTGTCAGCATCGTGACGTCGACGCCTGCGGTGACTAGGCCCTGGAGTATGGCCACGGTGTCGTCGTAGGCGGACGGCACCATGTCGTGCCAGTGGAGACGAAACGCGCGAATCATAGCCTCCCAACCCGGGTGCTTCGCGATCAGCTCAGCTTCCGCCTTGGGCCATGGACGACCGCGGTCTTGCTCGAGGTTCCACGCCGAGTTGCATACGTGCTCCAAAAACCAGCGTCGCTTTTCCGCATCGGGAATCAACGTCCGATAGGGGAGCTCGGGCTCATAGCGAATCAGCACTCCGCCAATATCGAATACGACGTGCCGAATCTCTGAACCCTCGGGAAACGAGCCTGAACGCGTCATGGAGAAATCTCCTTGAGTTGGCGAAGAATGCTCGCTATTCGCATATTCATGCCAAAATTGCGATTTTCATATTGAAATTACGTCATTCATGCGATGAAACTCCGACAGAGGTTTCTCGTGACATGTTCTTGTCGCGAAACGAGTTCGGCGCAACATCGCGCGATCGCCGCAGCGCGCAGACTTCGGAAGGAAGTTTTTCTAAGCGTGACGTTTAAGCAACAATGTGCGGTGCCCGGGCCGACCCTCGGATGGAAGCACAGACGTTGCCCTCGCCACCTCAGAAGTCCCCTCGAAACGCTCCTCGTCAACCCGTTCTGTCGACCGCCCTGCTCGTCACCGGGTGCGCAATCAGCCCTTGGACAGTCGCTTCAGCCACTGCCCGCGCCCAAGCCACAGACCCAAGCCTGGCTCCAAACGCCGCGGAAGATTCGGCGGCGCACGAGGGACAGCTTTGGATGCGCGCGGGATTCTCCCTCAAGCCTCGTTCGCTTCTCCGCGTGGTCATGCATCAGCACCTGCGGCTGGACGACAACCTACGCCGCTTGGATACCGCCATCTCGGAAGTCGGCGTCGGTATCGCGCCAGCCGCCGTGTTTCAAATCATGGCCGGCTATCGCGCGCAGTTTGAGCGCAACCCCGAGGGAGATTACTCGCCGCGATTTCGCGTTCAGCTCGACACCATCGCGGGCAAAACGTTCCGCGCGATCGCGCTCGGCTATCGGCTGCGGTTGCAGGCGGTGTTGGATCCCGGCGGTGAGGTCACAGACTACGGGGTGCGCAACCGAATCTCTCTTGCGCTGCGTCCTCGCGCCACATGGTCGCCGGGCGCATCGGCGGAGCTGTTCCTGCAAAAACTCGGCGCCGATTCGATCCAGGTCGAACGACAACGCGTAACCGTGTTTTCCCGATGGGTCACCTGCACGGGGACCTACGAGCTGTTTTATCGCGTGGAAGTGCCCGTCTCAGACGACGGCGAACCCACGCGCCACATCGCGGGGATCGACTATCTCCGCGTGATTGACTCAACGCAGCCTGATTAGCTCGACACAGCTGAACTAATGCGAGGAACGAGACGCATCGGCCTCGATGATGTCGATGAAATGCCGAATTGCGGGGCGAATCGAGCTCATGTGGGCGCCGTCGACGAGCACTGCGGTGTAGGGCGCATCGTGACGCCCGGCCAGGCGCGCAACGTCTCGGGCGTACCTTCGATCGCGACGGTCGTCTCGGCCCGCATAGGCAATATGAGGGTGCGCCATGTCCCGAACGTTGGGGCCAAGAAGACGCATCGTCACTTCCGATTTGTCCATCGGATCAAACCGAATCAGCCGGCGCGTCGACGTTCCGCGGGCCCAGCTGGCAAACGTGCGCGCCCGGTAGATGCCGCCCACGCTCGCAGTCCGTTGCGCGGGGAGGTCCGGATGGAGCGAGAGCAATGCCGCAATCGCGCCGCCAATGCTGTGTCCGATCACATACACGCGTCGGTCGTCGACCAAAGGATGATCCGCCAGCCAGCGCGCCGCCGCCTTGGCGTCGTCTACTTCGCCCAAGAGCAATTCGAAATCGCCGGGGTTTCCGTTTTCCGCGCGCAGCGTCGGCAAGAACACGACAAACCCCGCTTCCCGAAGGGGTTTGGCATTTCGATAGGAGAGCGTCGTCAACGCGAAGTCGTTGTGTAGATACACTACGCCCGGCCGTCGTTCGCGAGCAGGTTCCTCCGAACGCTCGCCCGGCCGAAGCAGCCAACCCGGAAACTCGTGTGCCCCAGAACGATAGACGACGAGCTCGGCGCCCTTCGGCGCGGGAGCCAAGCGCGCGCCTTGAATCGGACCAACGCCGCGCTGCTTTGTTCGATGAGTGCGACGGCGCTCGAGATACGCCGTGTAGGGCTCGATTCGCTCGAGCGCCAGAAACTCGGGCGCATCGGCGTCGGCCACCGCCGCGCCGCGACTCGATTGGGACGTTTGAGTACTCGCGATGATGATCGCTGAAGGGGTAGGACCCGCGGGCGACCCACACGCGAGGAGCGATGCCGACAGACAAATGATCGAAAATCGGAGCTTCATTTCCGAGGATGATACCCGCAGCGCTGCCGTACTGTGCCAGGTCCGCCGCGTTGGGGTGAACCCTGACACAGGAGCGTTTCACCCGGCGGGTGGACAGCCGGGGTACTATTCGGCATAGTTCGGCACTGATTTTATTATTAGCGGATAAATGTCCCATCGCTTGGGGCGTATCCGAAGGAACCCCGTGGAGAAGTTGTGACGGAGGAGGAGAGCGAGACAGGTCTGCCCGGTGAGTCGCACGATCGGCTCCAGAATGGGGGGGCAACGAACGAAGGATCGCCAGACCGGGAAGCCCGCCGCGACAGCGAGCAGTCTTCGCTCATCGGCTACGCCATCGCCGGGAAATATGTGTGCGAGCGGCTGATCGCGAAGAGCTCGATGAGCCGTGTGTACCAGGCGCGCCAAGCGCCGCTCGGGCGCCGGGTAGCGGTCAAGGTGTTGCTCGCCGACGCACTCAAGGATGGCGACGAAGGCAACCTGCGCGCCCGAATTCGCAGAGAGGCGGAAACGCTGGCCCAAATTAGCCATCCCAACGTGGTCACCATCATCGACTACGACGTCGAGCCAAACGGGATGGTGTACTTGGTGATGGAGTTCGTCGACGGCATCACGCTCTCGGCGGCGGTTCGAGAGCGCGGGCCCATCCACGGCGCGCGCCTGATTCGCATCGCTCTGCAAACCGCGGCTGCGCTGGAAGAGATTCACGGATGCGGCGTGGTGCATCGTGATTTAAAGCCCAGCAACATCATGCTGCAACGCCGCGCGGAGGGCGACGAGCTCGTCAAAGTGGTCGATTTCGGCATTGTTAAGCGCATCGCGGGGGACGACGACCTAGAAGATACGAACACCAAACTTCGGGTGGGCTCTCCTCGCTACATGGCGCCCGAACAAATTGTGGGGACCGCATTGGGGCCCGCCACAGACGTCTACGCACTCGGGTATGTGCTTTATTTTCTCGCTTCGGGGCGCTCGCCGTTTACCCAAACCGATTCGGTTCAGCTCATGTACGCGCAGATTTCGACGGACGCGGTGCCACTGAACGAGCTCGAGCTGACCCATCCGGTGAGTGAGGATCTCAGCATCATCGTGCAACAGTGCATGCACAAGAAGCCTGAGGATCGATACGCGTCGATGCGCGATGTGATCTCCGCGCTGATGACCACGCCCGAATACCAGGGTATGACGCGAAACACGTCGCCCACGCTCAGCCAAATTTTGACCCACTTGCCGCGAGGCGACGCTGCGGGCGCCGCGCTGGCCGCAGCCATCTCGTCGCCCCCACCCTCGTCCGCGCCAGCTCCTGAGTTTGCGCCCCCCGCCGCGATGAGCAGCACGACGATGGATGCTGCGACGATGAATGCTGCGACGATGGACGCTGCGGCGGACGATTCGAACCCGTGGTCGAGCAGCTTTCCGCACGCAAACGACGCCATTCCCATCACGCTGGACCATCCAAAGTCGCCCAACCTAAAGCTGGCCGCGACGATCGCCACGGTGGGCTTGGCTGTGCTCCTGTCATTGATTTGGTGGGCTGGGCGCTCCGATGAGGATGTCCCTCAGCCCGCCCGCGCGGACGACGAAGCAGCGAAGGAAACCGCGCCGGAGCCAAGCCCTTCGACAACTTCGCCTGTCCCCGCTGCCACATCGAAGCGCGACGAGTCAGCGCGCTCGACCACCGAATCCGAGGCTGCCCCAGAACCGTTGGACCAACCGCCAAAGCCCTCGATCACCGCGAAGCGCAACCGTCGACGCGCCGCGCCGGGACGTGTACGCGCTCGAAAACGGCGCGTGGCGCAAACTGCCAGCCCGAACCGAGCCAAACCAAACGCCAGCGCCACATCTTCGGGCTCGGCCAACTCACCGAACTCGAGTGAGCCCAGTTCTGGCGCGTCCAGCACCGGCTCGGCGGCCGAGCCCAGCGCTTCCCCGGCCGAAGCATCGCCGGCCACGCGCAAAACTCCCCGCGCGCCTATCCCTTCGGACTTCCTGGATCCGTTCCAGCGCTAAGCAACGCGACAGTGACTCACGAAAACAAAGCTTATGGGAACACGGACTCACGGGACACGACTCACGGGAACAAGTACTGAGCAGGGAAATATGAGTTTATACCATCGACGATGTGATCTGGGGCTCGCGGTAGCGTGCGCAATATTCGCTTTCACCGCGACGGCTACAGCTCAAGAAGACGGCGACACCGAACGCGCGCGATTGCTTTTCGACCAGGGGTCACAGGCCTACAACGAAGGGCGATACGAAACCGCGCTCACCCTCCTCAACGAGTCGCACCGCATCTCGGGTCGCCCCGAGCTGCTCTTCAACATCGCGAATACGCTCGAGCGTTTGGGTCGAACCGCAGAGGCTGTGGAACACCTTCGGCGCTATCTCCCCGACGCGCCTCCCGAGAATCGACGATCGATCGAAGTGCGGATTCGAGCCCTCGAGGCACGCATGGCGCGCACTCCTGATGTGCCCGCAGCCACGCAGACTCAAGCCGACGTGCCGCCGAAAGCGAGCGCGAGCGCAAACACCCGGAGTCGAGAAACAAAACCAAAGCGTCCCGTGCCTTGGCGCCCGATCGTGCTTTTCAGCGTAGCGGCAGCCGCCTTGGCATCGGGCATCACGCTGGGTGTGCTCTCCCGCAACCGAAACGACGACGCGGAGGGACGGTGCACAAACGCGATCGATCGCGGCACGCTATGTTCGTCTACCGCTTCTTCCGATCTCGACCGCGCGCGAACGTACGGCATTGTGGCTGACGTGTCGTACGGCGTTGCAGCCGCCGCCGCTACGGCCGCTACGGTGCTCTTGATCGTCAACCGCAAGCGAAAAGACACAACCGATCGCCCGGCCCCCGTCACCGCGGGAATCATGCCAGGCGGGGGCGCGGTGACAGTCCAACGAAGATTCTAAGGGGACGGCTCCGGGGAAACAGTGCCAAGGCCAGTTGAGGGAAATTGTATGAATAGGATCGGTAATGGTGTTCTAAGCGCGGCGGTCGCGTTCGCGGCGTGCGCAGGAGTCGGTTGCGGCGATTCATCAGGCATGCCCGCGCCATCCACCACGGTACGCATGGGTTTCAGCGCGTGGCCGGGTTGGTTTCCATGGCAAATCGCGGTGGACGAAAACCTCTTCGAACAGACCGGCGCGATGGTCGAGCTCGAGTACTACGACAACTACACCGAATCTATTGAGGACCTCGCGAGTGGCGAGCTCGACGCGAACACGCAGACGTTGAATGACACGCTCATCTCGGTAGCGGGCGGCGATTCACAGGTCATCGTGTTGGTGAACGACAACTCCACCGGAAACGACCAGTGCATCGCGCGTGAAGGCATTCGCAACGTCAGCGACCTAGCGGGTCGCGACGTCGCGGTAGAGTTCGGCGTCGTCGACCATTTTCTGCTCTTGCTCGCGCTTCGCCGAAGCGGTGTTGACCCGAGCAGCGTCAACATCATCAACGAAGCGACCGATGTCGCGGCGGAGAACTTCAAAAACGGCATGTACGACGCGACCTGCGTCTTCGCGCCGTTTACTTCGACCGCGCTCGAACGAGACGGTTCGTTTTCGCTCATCACATCGCGCACGTTCCCTGGCGCCATCCCCGATTACCTCGTGGTGAGCCGGGAGCTCGCGGAAAACAATCCTGGCGACGTGCAAGCGCTGGTCGATACGTGGTGGCTGATTCGAAAGTTCATGGAAGAAAACCCCGAACGCTCGCTCGAAATCCTTACCCAGCGCGCAGGTGTAAGCACCGAGGAATACAACACCTACGCAGAAGGAACGACGCTGTTTACCCTTGGGCAGAACCTCGAGGCGCTTGGCGACCCGCCATCCGACTGCGATTCCCTGGGCACAGAGTCTGGGCGCTACACCGAATGTGTCGCTCGTGAAATCGCGACGTTCCTGAAAGACGACGCGATGCTGGTCACCGAAGAGATCAGCGACGAAGAGCTCTCGGCCACCTGGACCGACCGGTTTGTCAAAGACTACGCCGATCGAAATCCAGATAACTAGCGACATACGAGATCCGGAAGAGGAAGCATGAAGAACCATCTCTGTCTATGGCTTGTCGTTCTGCTCTGCGGCTGTTCGCTGCAGGTGCTGGACCGGGTGGCATGTGAGTCCAATACCGAATGTCGAATCGGCTTCGGGCTCACTTCGTTTTGCGCGCAGGACGGTTTTTGCAGTCCGCTCGAGCTTCCGGATCGATGTTCCTCGTTCCCCGAAAATGTCCAAGACGACCCCGAGTTTTCAGATGCTGTTCTATACGGCGTGATGGTGGATCGTTCGGCCGAAGGCGACCGCCGCGCGCAACGAGCAGCGACCCTCGCGGTGGACTTGGCCAACCGACAAGGCGGGCTCAACGCCGCAGGAACCACCCGGCCGTTTGCCCTCGTGGTATGCGACTACCAGAGCGACGTCAGTGGGGAATCAGGATATAGCGATGGCGACACGAGGCTCGACGCGGCGAAGAAAAACGCGCAGTTCTTGGTCGACAGTCTGCAGCCGTCCGCCATTCTTGGCCCGACTACATCGACCGAAACAGAGGTCGTATACGCCGAGGTCACGCGCGAAGCAGGCACGCTGCTGCTCTCGCCAAACGCCGACGCAGCCTCGCTTACCGATCTCGACGCGGCCGACTTGGGCCTCTTGTGGCGAACGGTGCCTCCAGAAAACGCCGTGATCGAACAAATCGTAGGCAGCTTGCTTGAACGAAGCGTAAGCAACGCGTTCATTGTGGCGCCCGAAGGAGTGGGCGGAGCGTCGGCGACGTTGCTCCAAAACCGCTTGATGGACGCGGTCTCCGATATTCGCCTGTCGCTTCGATTGTTCGAGCCCGAAGGCTCAGACCTTGTTTCCGCGATCAACGAGGCCGCAGAATCGTCCGCAGAAGAGGTGATTTTTCTGGGCGACCACGTCGCGGATTCGGTCCGCTTTCTTGAAGTCGCGGTGGGCGATAACCGTTTCTCAGACAAATCCTTGTTCTTCGACGCGTCGGCGAACGATCCAGCGCTCCTCGCCGCCGACGCGGCGAGCGCGTTCGGGACCATGACACCGGCAGGGTCCGAAGGAACGAACGAATATCAAGTCCGCGTCGCGCGACATAGTGCGGCGGAAAACGTCACGACGAGCAACTTTCGCAATCAATATCGCTCGGAGTACGGCAATGAAGATCCACTGCCCTATCCTGCCGCAGTCGGCGCCTGGGATGGGATGTGGATGTTGATGTTGGCCACGTCGAGCCCACAGAGCGAGCAATCGGTATTGGGCGGCGTCGGCACGCTGGGGCTCGGGCTGCGCTCGCTTTCCGCATCGAACGTAACCAACCGAACCAGCCTCGACCCGTCGTCGTGGAGAGCTGCCCAAGAAGCGCTACGAGCCGGTGAATCACTAAATATCGAAGGAGCATCCGGAGACCTCGACTACGATTTGGTCAGCGAGGAACTCGGGGGAACGGCCAAGGTTTCGGTGATCGAGCTTGAAGGAGGCCGTTTCCGCTTCGTCGACGAACCATAGAGCAGCGATCAGATGAGTTGAGGGTCGAATCGAGCACCGAAGCCGAGCCGGGCCCGCTGAATCTGACGCAGACTCGGATACCGACACAGACGCCGACGCTGATTCAGAATCAGACGCCGATTCAGACGCCGATTCCGATCCCGATTCCGGTGCAGAAGCGGACGCAGAATCTGGTTCGGCATCTGATTCAGCATCTGATTCGGTGTCGGTGTCGGTGTCGGCGTCTGCACCCG
>JANQQS010000183.1 GCA_028284955.1 Myxococcota bacterium
GATTCAGAATCAGACGCCGATCCCGATCCCGATTCCGGTGCAGAAGCGGACGCGGACGCATTATCTGGTTCGGCATCTGATTCCGCGTCGGCGTCGGCGTCTGCACCCGTGTCGGTGTCAGATTCAGTGTCCGATTCTACCGGACCCGAAGCACCGCCAGCCACCCCGCGACCAAAGCCCCTCCCGACCCCAAACCCGCCGCACTTCCTGATCCTGATCCCGACCCCGATGCCCCTCCCGATCCCGATCCTCACCCCGTTCCCACTGCGAGTAAGAGGCTCACGATCAACGAATCGCGTACCATAGAGCACTGAGATTTTAAGTCTGATTGCGAGCCGTAGTCGCGGCGAAGAAAACGTCAGACGCCGAGCCCGGGGATGATCCCGTCGACCTCGCCAAGATTCTTCCGAACCCCGACCGCAGCCATCGCGGTGTTGATGACCCGAGTTGGGTGTCGATCGGTCATGCGAAGATGCTGTCCGCCTCCGCGATTGAGCCCGCCGGCGCGACCGCCGATCAGCACCCCCATATTTTCGGAAGAATGCGGACTTACCATCTTACCCTGCTCCGGGTCGAAGCCTACGCCACCTTCGAACACGAGCACGAGCGCAGTATTGTCGAGCATCGATGTGCCGTCGGCGTCTGGAGTGTCATCCAGCTTTCTCATCAGCCGCGCGAAATGCTTCACATGCCACCCCACTCCGTCCGCGACCGCATTGACGCCTTGCGGGCCGCTCCCGAGGGCAAAATGTCCGAGCTCGTGCAAATCGCTCGCGTAGCCGAAGAGCGGCTGCATATTCATGAAACACTGCGAAAACGTCAGCATAAGCGACGAGACGCGGGATAGGTCGCAGGCAAACGCCATATGAATCAAGTCGACAAGAACTTCGGCGCGCGCTTCCTCGTTCGAGTATGCGCCACCTGATTCGTATCCTCCCGTGTCGCCGTTATCGACCGCATTGCCAATGGCCGCATCGGGCCCAGGATCAGCCACCGGGCGACATACTTCGGTTTCTTCGAGCTGCAGTGAATCCAATCGATTCTCGAGCGCTCGGAGTTCGTCAAAATGTCGCGCCAAACGAGCCTTGTCGGCTTGCCCGAGTTTCGGCAAGAGTCGCTCCGTATCCTCACGAACCAAATCGATCACGCTCCGGCGTCGCTCGAGCAAAAACTCGGCTTCGGCCGCATCTTGACCATCCTGGGGCGTGAAATTTGCGAACAAATCGCGAAACGCAACCCGCGGACTAAACAGCGGCGGAACCTCTTCGAGCTGGCCATCGCGCATTCGAACCGACATCGTCCCACGCCTGCTATCAGTGCCGTTGCCTGCGCGGTAGTACGCGGGTTGCACTCGGTAAGCGAGCACGGGACGCGTATTCATCGTGGGCCCAGCGATTTGTTCCGCGACGACCCAATCCGACGTCGCGCCATGAATTCGCTCGCTTTCGTTCTGGGTGCGCATTCCGCTGAGCAGAGGACCGGTGGTCTGCGCATGAAACTTCACCACGCGTCCTCCGGCCGGCACCCGCCCATTTTCGGCCCAGGGAAGCTTCAGCCCGGAAACGAAGCTCGTCGCGCTCGCGACTTGAAACTCTTCCAGCGGTTGCAACGCTCGCGTCAATCGCTCGCTCAAGGGTCCTTCTGCGTCGGGAATCACCGCGGTCTGAGGATTGTCCCCCGCGCAGAACGACGACCCGCCGAACATAATGACGTAGCGCTGAGGCGGAGGCGCCGCCGTCACCGCGCGCGTGCCAAATATTTCGAGCGCAGGAAGCGCGAGGGTTGCCCCGCCAATGCCGCGAAGCATGGTGCGCCGGGAGATTCGCTTCACATGGCCTCCTCTCGTCGATGGCGAAACGCTTCGGACGACACCATTTCGAGCACGAAATCGATCAAGCCGAGCTCGGCTCCGCCCGCCGCATCTTCTCGAGCTCGTCTGATCCACGTCGTGTCCGCCGAATCAAGATCGAAGCGTCCCATCATGAATCGATAAAACTGCCGGGTCAGACATTGATCGAGTTCTCCCGTTTGCAGCATCAAATCGGACAGCTCCGCCGGCCCAGAAAACGCACCAACGCCGCTCAGTTCGCCCTTGCCTTCAATCACGCAATCGGGGCGGCCCGCTTCCGTCTCTCGGTAGCGACCGGCCGGATCGAAGTGTTCGAGACCAAACCCCACCGGATCCATCAGCGCATGGCACCCTTTGCACCCATCTTGCTGCCACATGTTGTAGCGCTGGGGCTTGCATGCGTTCGGGTCCGACCCTTCCGGTGGCGCATCGGTATCGACCATCAGGTCTGGCGGCGGATGGTTGATGGTCTGACAAAAGAGGCGCGTTCGTATGAGCAATCCGCGCTGGGTGGGGCTCGTGTCGGCAAACTTGGCACCCGCGGACAGGAAGCTGCCATGAGAAAGCAGGCCGCGTCGACCTGAGTCTCCGTAGGCGACCCATCCGGGCGCGTTTCCGGGAGGCGCGGGGAGGCCGTAGTGGGCGGCAAGCTCCGGCGTCAAAAACGTTTCGTCAATGCGCAGCAAATCAGACCACGGCCGTTTCTCTTCGAACAAGATGCGATTGAGCAATGCATTGGTTTCTTCCCGCATGGCTGCGGAGAGGGTCTCGCCATGGGGCAAGCGTTCGTAGCTCATCCATAGCGCGTGGAAGCGCGCGACCTGGGCTTTCGCGCGATCGTCGTCCAGCAATCGTGACGCAGCGTCGCGCACCCCTTGCGCATCGCTCAGCCCACCTTGCTCTGCTTCGTCGAGCAGCCACGAGGGCGGAGTTGATCCCCACAGAACGAACGAAAGGCGGGTGGCCAGCTCGTAGTCGGAAAGCCGAAACACACCCTCGCGACCGGCTACGGGCTGACCCACTTCTATGCGATACAGAAACTCCGGATGCTGCAGGAACACGCGCAGCGCCGAATCGACGGCGACCCAAAAATCACCGCGCGCCTGAGGGAGAAACGCTTTGTACCGTTCTCGCTCGGCTTCAGGAAGCGACCGTCGCAACGCCAAGCGGCCAAACGAAGCGACAAAAGAGTCGAAACACGCTTCGTCATTCGATCCATCGGGCGAGCAAGGCACAATGCGAGCACGCAGCGCGGCATCGCCAAGCGCACGAGGCACGACTTCGCCCGCAAGCGAAGCCACAGAGTTCACGAGCGCCTCAGAAGCCACCTGTTTCGTGTAGTCGTTGTCGAACGGCGTCCGAGGATCTTCCGGCAGCGACGTTTCGCTGCCCGCATCCACGCCAAGCAAATCGAGTACGACCGCGTCGTATTCTGCCGCCGTGAGCCGACGCACTCCGCTTGTCGCCACTTCGTTCGCAACCGACTCGTCGAGCTCGGGAGCCAAACCGTCGTCACCGCGCAAGCCCAGAATATCGCCCGAGCATCCCACGGCGAACGCAGAAATTAATACCGTTCTAGCGATGCGATATCGCGACGTAGACACCGCCCAACCTCGCTCGCCATCCCTACTCCCGCTACACAATCTAACAAAGGCAAGCGACGACCACCAAACGAGACTGTCGCAGAAACTCTTGGCTCGAAATGTTGGGAGTTCTGTAGGGCACAATCCAATCGCGATCCAGTCAAGGGTGGTAGCTTTTGCGTTGTTCGTGAGTCTCTGGCTCGCAGCGGGAACAGAATGGGATCGGGGTCAGGAGAGGCATCGGGGTCAGGAGAGGCATCGGGGTCAGGAGAGGCATCGGGGTCAGGAGAGGCATCGGGGTCAGGAGAGGCATCG
>JANQQS010000188.1 GCA_028284955.1 Myxococcota bacterium
CTGACCGCGGCTTACCTCCTCGCTCTCTCCCTGCGAAAGGCTCGGAGCCTTCCTCAGTCGTTCGCTGTGGGGGCGCTCGCGCTCAGACCAAAATTCCACGGCTCCATGGGATGCACTTGGGGCTTCAATCAACCAATCTGATTAGCTGCCAGGCTCCAACGCAAGCAGCTCGCGGGACGACAGTTCACCGCGAAGACCCCACGAAGAGAGCAAGGGGGCGTAGGGGCCTCCGCGCAGCGCGAAGCGGCGTCGGGAGGGGGGCCCCGCGGAATGGTATTCCGTGGGGGGAGGGTCTGCGGCCAGCCCCTCCTGAGAAATCGCGAAGCGGCGGCGGGAGGGGGGCCCCGCGGAATGGTATTCCGTGGGGGGAGGGTCTGCGGCCAGCCCCTCCCGGGAAATACAGGCGGTCGTGCGGTTGACTCGGCTTCGGTTGCTTTTGCTTTTTTCGGCGGGATGTATGTTGGGCAGTCTCGCCGTGGCGGCGCTGCTTTCCTTTTTTGGAATGGATTGGAATGGCTCGGCTGGGCGGGCGGGGGCGGTACTGTATGCGTTGCCGGTGGCGCTGACGACGCTGTTGATTCAAGGGCCGCTCTTGAAGTCATCGCTGCGCGGTCCGTTGGGGCTCAGCTTTGCGGTGAATCGGTGGTGGCTGATCGCGTGGTTGTTGCCCGTTTTTATCTTGGTTGTCGCGCTCTTGTTCGGCGAACTCGCGCTCGGAATGGATACGATTTGGACGACCGACGAGTTCGTTTCGTACAAACGCGCGCTGGTTCCTGAGGGGCGGCGAACCGAGTTCGAACGGTACGTTCGGGAGCATCCGCCGGCGCACCCGTTTTGGCTCATCGTGATGGCGCTTCCAGCCGGCGCGACGTTCAACTTGATCATCGCGCTGTTCGAAGAAATTGGTTTTCGCGGTTTTTTGTTTCGAGAAACACCAGGCGGGTTTTGGTTGCGATCGGTGCGCATTGGCATTCTTTGGGGCGTGTGGAGCGCGCCGCTCGCGATGCTTCGTGCGCCGACAGCAGCCCTGGGGAGCGCTCTCATGTGTGTGGCCTGGTGCCTGCTGGCTTCTCCGTTGCTCGTGTATATTCGCGCCCGCAGCGGGTCTACGATTGCTGTTGCGGCGAGCCGAGGAACACTATTTGCGCTTTCGGGGCTTGCATCCGACCTGAGTTCGGGAGCTCCTTTTTGGGTCCGCCCCTTTGATGGGCTTACCGGTTTGTGGGGAATCGTCGTCCTGCTCGGTGTGCTTTACATGTACGACCGATGTTCACCGCAGCCGCCGCTGATGACGTCGGTGGCGGCGCGGAGTCCGTCGAGATAGGCATACTGTGAGCCGCGGGGCCTGGAGCAGGACCTGTCCCAGCATCTGTGCTAATAACGTGATCGGCAGCGATCCCGGTCATTTGCGTATGCCATGCCCGGGGGGATCGGAGATTTGGATGGACCTTCTGCTCCAAGCGAGAAGAACATTGAGGCACTCTATTCGGACGTGGAGTGCACGATCGAAGCTGAGTGCGCTTTCAAAGCTTGGGGCGCTGGCCCTGCTGGCCGTGCCAACTTGGCACGCTCAGGCGCAGGCAGACGACTCCGTAGCGGTGCTCGGTATTCGCTCCATTGAAGGGGACGACGACTTTGCGCGGGCGCTTACCATTTCGTTGCGAAGAGCGACGAGTCGCGTGCCCGGTTGGCGCCCGAACGAGGCCGACGTTTCGCTCGCACAGATGTCGCTTGCTCATGGATGCGACCAGCCCGACGGCGCGTGCATGGCAGCGATCGCCAGTGATCTCGAGGCCGACCGGGTCATCTACGGGACAGTCCGACGGACAGCGAGCGGCGACCGATACAACTTCGCGGTCGCGCTTCATTTTTTTAACGCATCCACGAATCGCATCGAAGAGTCGCTGACCGATACGATTGCTCATTTGGCCACGCAGGTGGACGAGCTCCGGCCCTATGCCGACCGATACGTCGCCCAGTTTGCGGGGCAGACTCAGTATGGCGCAATCCAAGTGACGACGAACGTACCTGGTGCTCGGGTGATTCTCGATGGCCATGAAGTTGCGACCACCGACGCGGAAGGGCGCGCTTTGGTTCAGGAGGTTCCTGTCGGTCGCCATCGCATCGAAGTCCGTGCCGCCAACGCTCGACGCATCCGAGCTTCGGTCTCCGTGGTCGCCAATGAAGAGACCGATCTTGAGCTTGCCATCGAAGGCGCGGGTCCCATTCCCACGAAAGGTCGGGATCTATCGTGGGTTCCGGGAACATCACTCGTTGTCGCGAGCGCAGCGTTTCTGGGACTGATGACCTACAGCATGGTGACTATCAAGAACATCAACGACGACAGCTTGTACCAAGACTTTGGGAACGCGATTCCTCGAGGGCTGAATCGATGCAAAGAAGTCGCAGCAGGGAATTCGTTCAACTTCACCGCGGATGAAGCGAACGAAGTCAACCGACTCTGCAATCGCGGACAGCGGCATGAGATTTTGCAGTATGTGTTTGGTGGATTGGCGGCCGCCGCGGGCATCACCGGGATCTCGCTTTTGATCGCGAGAGGAAACAAGAAAGCCGACGAAGACGACCGTGCCCGGCTTCGCCTGCAACCGTCGTTTGGGCTCCGCGATGCGCGCATCGATGCATCACTAACCTTCTGACACGATGGTTTGATGCGTGTGATTGGTGGAACGCTGCGAGGCCGGCGCTTCGCGGCTCCGGAAGGTGATCGTACACGTCCCACTTCCGACCGCGTGCGCGAGGCGGTCGCGTCTTCGCTTGCGTCGCGCCAATTGATTCGTGAGGCGTCCGTGCTCGACCTATTCGCAGGGACCGGGGCCTACTCGTTCGAAGCGATCTCCCGTGGCGCGCGAAGCGCGCTGCTGGTGGAAAAAGGCGCGCTGCAGTGTCGATTCATCGATCGAAATATTCAGTCTCTGAGACTTGGCGCGATGGCGTCGTGTGTAGCGTTCGACCTGTTGAACAAGCCTTGGCTCGCCGCGCAGCGACTCGCGCGGCACCAACAGAGCCGTTTTGACCTCGTATTTGTCGATCCACCCTATGCGCACGTGCAGTCGATTCCGCCGCTGCTCAGCGACCTTTGCGCGCACGGAGCGCTAGAGGCGCATGCGACCATTGTGCTCGAGCGTTCCGCGAAAAGTACCCTTGATCTCCCGAAGGGGCTGACGTCTGATACTCAATACCGCTATGGTGACACCGTGATTGAGTACATTGTGCGCGACCTACCGATCCGAGCCGCGAAGGGTTCGGCATGACGCTGGCCGTCTACCCGGGCTCGTTCGACCCCATCACCCGTGGCCATACCAGCATCATTCAGGCGGGGCTGGTCGCGTTCGAACGGATCGTCGTTGCGGTGCTCAACAACTCGGAAAAAAGTCCATTGTTCACCGTGGACGAGCGTATCGATATGATCCGCAGCTCCGTCGTGGAGCTCGGAGAGGACCCAAGCCGGGTGGAGGTCGACTCGTTTGACGGGCTCTTGGTGGACTACGTTCGTAAGAAAGAGGCTCGAGTCATTCTGCGCGGTCTCCGTGCGGTCGCCGACTTCGAGTATGAGTTGCAGATGGCCAATATGAACCGACACCTCAATGAGCACGTGACGACCGTGTTCATTATGGCGAACGATGCGTATTTCTACGTTGCCTCCAATTTGGTCAAAGAAGTCACTAAACTCGGAGGAGACGTGACGAAGCTCGTCCCCGACTGCGTGGCCGCCAAACTGCGCGCCAAGCTTGGTCTGTAGACGGGGCGGCGAATCCAGCCCGCCTGGCGTAGCTCTTCGAGCAAGGGCAAGTCGTCAAGGCTCACCCGGCCGATCCGCAGTTCGTCGACGGTCGCCTGACCCGAATACAAGGCCGACCGAACACGAAACCAGCCTGACAGGTACATAACGTCGCGCGCTACTCCTCCTCCGCGATATATGCGCTCTGCGATGGCGATCGATTCGTCGGCGGGAAATCCGTGGTCGCGGAAGAGCGCTCGTGCAGTTTCCCCGAAGCTCGCCCCCGAATGCATCCAATCGGCGGCGACCGCGCGCGCGGCCAATGTGCGCACGCGAAAGCCGTCCAGTAGCCCCGCTTGCTCTTCCAAACAAATCGCGACGCCTTCCTGGTCGCGGAGAGAGCCGGAAGTTCCTACGGTCGTGATCGCCAGTCGGTGCACTCGTGCGTTGAACGCAGCGACGGCGTGGCCCAACACTTCGTGTACGGCCAGCCGGTCGGCTTCGCGTTCGCCGACCGGCTGGCCGGAGAGAAATATGGTGCGGTCGCCGGTTGCGGCGCGTGCACAAAGTTTGGGCTCGATGCGTATCGAAAGGTCGAGCCCAGCTGCGCTCGCCATCCGCAACATACGGCATTCAAGCGAGGGTGTTTCAGATGCTGATCCGCGTGCCGAGACGGTGCGGATTTCCGGTTCACCACGCACCGTGGACAATAGCTCTTTGGCGGTCTGAGCGAGGGAGCGATGTGTGTCTGCGCCGGTCACGATCTCCTGTGCGTTGCCGAAGCGTCGCGAGGCAAGCGGGCGAATCTGCCGCGGGTCGCCGAGCGACTCGATCATCAAGAGTTCGAGTTCGAGGGCGTCTAGTCGATCGATATAGAGTCGAGCGGCGGGACTGCGTTGTGCGAGAACTCTTGCTTCGTCCAACGAGCGCCACACCGCGGGGTCCAATCGGCGCCCGTGGACGTACGGGGAGGGCACCGGTATGTTGCCGCGGCGCAGGATGCCGGCCAAGCGAACGCGTTCTTTCTCTCCTCCGGACGCCACAAGTCCAAGCAGTTGGTTCGCGGTGTTGAACACGGTCTTGAGCCGCAGGTCGAGGGCCTGTTGGGCTCGCGCATCGGCCGAATGCACATTCGTCATTCGGACATTTCTGGAGTTGCGGGACATTTGTGAAGATTCAGCGGCATCTAGCGGTTCTTTAGAATGGCATAAATCGGCGAGAAACGAGATAGTGGGCCGTGATGGGACGAACCCGAAACGAAATCTTTGATTGTGGTCTAATCGCGATGTTGGATACCCCCGTGGGGCCGCGACTCTACGATTGGGCGATCGCGGTGAGCCAGGGGGATATCAAGCTGCTTGGGATTCCGGCAACCCAGGAGAATGTCGCAGAGGTCACCAGTGAGCTTGCGGACGAAGTCGATCTGCGAGTTGGCGTGTGCGGGGTGCTGAATACCGAACAGGTGTCGATGGCGTTTGCCGCGGCGGCGCATTTTGTCTACTCGCCGATCTGCGACGAGACAATTATCGCGGCGTGTAAGGCTCGGGAGATTACCGTGATATGCGGTGCGGCGACCCCCACCGAAGTGGCGAGGGCGGTTGCTGCGCGAGCCGACATGGTGGCGATCAATCCCGTGGGAGCGATGGGAGGGCCCAACTACTTTCAAGCGTTGTGTCGCCAGTTTCGGGATGTACCACTATTGGCCGCGGGGTGCGTGGATATCGAGAGCGCGCCGGTTTATCTGGAAACTGGGGCCACGGCAGCGATCGTTGATCGCGGCGTATTTCCCGACCCGAGCGACCCTTCGGCGCTGCAGATTATTCGCGCGCGCGCCAGCGCTCTATCTGAGGTGTGCGCCGAGGCCATGGGAATGCCCAAGCGTAGCTCGCTGACTGACATTCTCATCGACGCGCGCTCGCTTGCCGACTGACGGCGGCTCCGTTGTCCCTTGCTTTTCTCGGGTCGCTTGGGTTTCTTGGACTTGTCGGAATCGCCGCCGGGTTTGTCAATACGGTGGCTGGTGGCGGTTCTCTTCTGATGCTGCCGTCGCTGATGCTGCTCGGCTTGCCGCCAGAGGTCGCCAATGGAACCACGCGCCCCGCGCTGATCGCGCAGTCGCTTTCGGCGATGGCGATCTACCAGCGGCATACACGCCTCGAAGGTGGCGTGGTCAGTTTACTTGTCGCTCCGGCGGTTGTTGGCGCGCTTCTAGGAGCCTGGCTTGCGTCTTCGGTGGTGCCGCGCGAGCTGCTCAAACCCGTCCTTTTGCTTACGCTTTCGGCGGTGGCCTTGGTCATGTTGCGTCCGCGGCGAAAGACCCAACCGAATCACGATGAGCCCTCGCGAGTGACTCGTCCTCGCGCGGGCGAATTGATCTTAATGGGAATCACGGGGGTATATGGCGGGTTTGTTCAAGCCGGGGTTGGTTTCTTATTGCTCGGCGTCCTGCATGGGCTTGCGCGTCGTGAGCTGATTCAAGCGAACGCGATCAAGCTGGTGTGTGTATTGGTGTTCAGCACGGCGGCGCTTGTCGTATTCGTCGTCGCAAACCAAGTGGAGTGGGTTTCGGCGAGTGCTCTCGCGATTGGCGCGACGGTTGGCGGCCAACTTGGAGGGCGCTACGGAACGCGCGCGAATCCGGATGTGCTCAAGCGCGTGATCGCCGCGTGTGTGGTTGCCGCGCTGGTGGGTGCGGCGCTTCGGTAGTGTGAGCGTGCGGAGTATCGCCCTGAATTTCATAAGGCTTCTGCGAGCATGCTGGCGTTTCGTGGGGCGTACGGGTTACCCTCTGGGAAACCCAAGGGAGCATCGTCCATGAGCGAAATGGTCTCGCGCATCGCCGCGCTGCAAGACTACGATCAATACCGCGACCTTCATTGGGAAGGTTCGTTCGAAGACTACTTGGCCGTAGTGCGCGAGACGCCTCAGGTATGTCGGAATGCCTTCCAGCGGCTCTACGACATGATCGTGAGCTATGGCGAAGAAGAGTATATCGACAATAAGAAGAAGCTCGTTCGCTATCCCTTTTTCAAAGACCCCATCGATGATGGGAAGGATGGGATCTTCGGGCTCGATATTCCCCTGATGCGGCTGGTTCATGTTCTGCACGCGGCCGCGCAAGGGTATGGTCCCGAGCGACGAATCATCTTGCTTCATGGGCCGGTCGGAAGCTCGAAGAGCACCATCGCGCGATTGCTCAAAAAGGGGCTTGAGCATTATTCGAAGACGCCGGAGGGCGCGCTTTTTACGTACGAGTGGGTCAATCTCAAGGACACAGGGTTGGCCGGCGAAGACGACGTGTATCCCTGCCCCATGCATGACGAACCGCTGCGATTGATTCCTCCAGAATGGCGCGAGAGGGCGACCCAGCAGCTCAAATTGGGAAACGACCGCTATCGCATCAAGACCAGTGGTGATCTCAACCCTGCGTGCCGATTTATTTTCCAAGGTCTGATGGAGAAGTACAGCGGAGACTGGGGCAAAGTCGTACACAATCATGTGCGGGTTCGGCGCTTGGTGCTCAGCGAGCAAGACCGCATCGGTATCGGCACGTTTCAGCCCAAAGACGAGAAAAACCAAGATTCAACGGAGCTCACGGGCGACATCAACTACCGGAAGATCGCCGAATACGGTTCGGATTCTGACCCTCGCGCGTTTAACTTTGACGGTGAGTTCAACGTGGCGAACCGCGGGGTGGTTGAATTTGTCGAGGTGCTGAAGCTCGACGTGGCGTTTCTCTACGATCTGCTCGGCGCCACCCAGGAACACAAGATCAAACCGAAGAAGTTCGCGCAAACCGACGTGGACGAAGTGATCATCGGTCACACGAACGAGGCGGAATACAAGAAGCTGCTCAACAATGAGTTCATGGAAGCGCTTCGCGACCGCACCATCAAAATCGATATCCCGTACATCACGAAGATGTCTCAGGAGATCAAAATCTATCAAAAAGACTTCAGCCCGGAGCGCTTGCGGGGCAAGCATATTGCGCCCCACACGCTCGAAGTGGCGGCGATGTGGGCGGTGCTGACAAGGCTCGAGGAGCCCAAAAAACATCAGCTTACGCTGCTTCAGAAGATGAAGCTTTATGATGGAAAGATTTTGCCGGGATATACGCAGGACAACGTCAAAGAGCTTCGCAAAGAGACAACGCGGGAAGGGCTTGATGGAATCTCGCCTCGGTTTGTCCAGGACAAGATTTCCAACGCGCTCGTTCGGGAGGGCAACGAGGGTTACATCAATCCGTTCATGGTCCTCAACGAGCTCGAGAAAGGTCTCGCGCATCACTCGTTGATTGCGAGCGAAGATCAGCGAAAGCTTTTCGGGGAACTCATTGGGGTGGTGAAGTCTGAGTATGATGAGTTGGTGAAGAACGAAGTTCAGCGAGCGATCAGTGCCGACGAAGAAGCGATCGGCCGGCTATGCGCCAACTACATCGACAATATTCGTGCGTACCTGATGAAACAGAAGGTGAAGAACAAATACACGGGTAAAGATGAAGAGCCGGATGAGCGGTTGATGCGGTCCATTGAGCAGAAGATCGACATCAGCGAAGGGCGCAAGGATGATTTCCGCCGGGAGATTATGAACTTCATCGGGCATCTGGCGCTCGAAGGGAAGAAGTTCACCTACGAGACCAACGACCGGCTGCGTCGCGCGCTCGAGATGAAGCTATTCGAAGACCAAAAGGATTCGATCAAGCTGTCGAGCTTTGTGTCCAATGTGATCGATAAAGAGACACAAGACAAAATCGACATCATTAAGAACCGTCTGATCAAGTACTACGGCTACAACGAAGCGTCCGCGACCGACGTGCTCGCCTATGTCGCGAGCATATTCGCTCGGGGCGACGTCAAAGACTAGAGCAGCCGATTCACCCAAACTCCCCCGCCAGGAGGCACGTTCTCTGGTTGCGTGAGGTTGAACTGTCGGGGCCCCGCCGCTACGCGGTGGGGCGGACGCGCAGCGTCCGGAGTCGGGAGGGGGACCCACGCGGGTTGTACCCGCGTGGGGGAGGGTTTGCCTCAAACCCTCCGAACAAAACTGCCACCCAAACTCCCCCGCCAGGAGGCACGTTCTCTGGTTTCCGGGTAGTTCGCGGAATGTCTTTCCTCTGAGGGATTTCGATCAGCCAGACTGACCATTGCTCGCAGTGATCAAATGGGTTGATGGTCGAATCGAGGTATCCGCTCGCGGTACCCCGCATTGACGTGCCCCTTGTGCCGCCGCCCCGAGGGGTTTGACCTCGGCGGGTGCGGCGACGCCAAACCCCTCGGGGCGG
>JANQQS010000101.1 GCA_028284955.1 Myxococcota bacterium
TGCTCTAGAGCAGTGGTCAGTTTGCCTGGGGGTCTGGCACCCATGGCACCCAGACCCTCTCGTCGGGGTACGACCCCGCCGATTCACCCAAACTCCCCCGCCAGGAGGCACGTGACATGGCGGCCGGGGAGTTCGTCGGATGTCTTTACGCTGCGTGATTTCGATCAGCCAATCCGACCACTGCCATAGTCTAGGTGGGTGGTGTCACGCTTCTCGGAGCAGCCGCCAGGCCGGTCGTTCAAAACGCTCCGGGTCTTCTCTGTCGATGGGCGAAGGCGACGCAGGTCGCAGCGGCACGACGTTGGATATCGTCTCGTCGCGCGTGTTCTGCGCGGCGGGCGAACCCGCTCGGTCAAGAGAGCACGCGAGCGAGAGCCCGCGCATCGTCAGGCGGAGTCGACCCGCATCGACCAAGCCTCGCTCCTCAAGCGCGACCAGCGCGCATTCCACGGCCTCGACGCTCGCGTCGAGCGCGACAGCCAGGTCGGCCGCGCTCGAACAAGGCCGCTCGGCCAGTTGAAAAAGCTCATTCAGGACCCGAATGCGAAGGTTGATGTGTTCGTGTGCCATAACGACCTGCCTCAAATGTTGCGATGTAGTTCAGAGATTTCTGCAATCGTATCGACGCGTACGTTCGCGTCGTCCTCTACGTAATCAACCCACTGATTCTTTGTCCAGTTTTTTGTTTTCAGTGTCTTTTTGTTTAGGTAGGCGTCTTACAGACATTGCCCTTCATCACGAAGAAAGCTTGTGTTCATTACGTTTTTGGTCCGGATCGCCGGCCCGGAGTCTCGCGATTAGCTCGGGGGACGCTTCCGCGAGTACGCGCGTCGTCATGCCGGCGAGATACTGCAATCGGTCGATAAACGGATGGTCGTGCTCCGGATGGTCGAGATGAGCGATTTCGTGCAACACCACACCGAGGGTCTGGGGGTCGAGAAAATCGTCGAATCGAAGCGGTCCGCGCACGTTGAACGAGATCACACGCGAGGTCGCGTCCGCCGTCGCGTCTTCAAGCAGCCCCGCGTCGTTGGGGTCGCGGGCAAAAAACCGCACCGTGATGACTCGCCCGGCAATGCGACGCGCGAGCCAACGTACCGACTCGGCAAACCGCTTTTGGGTGGCGTTCGGCGCGACTTCTTCGCTTTCGAACTCGTGGGAACGCCGCCTGACATAATCGTCTGCGGTCTCCACCACTCGAGAGAGCGCCATGTACGCACCGTGGGAGACCGTCGAGGCGTCGATAATATGCGCGCCCAGCTGCGCCGCCCGGTCGTTTGCGCGACTTGTTCCGCCCAGCACCGCCCCACGAGGAAACGCCCGAGACACATACGCATCGAGCACCGACTGCTTGACTGGAAAACGGCTGATGACGTCGAGCACCCAGTCGGCACGCAGGTCTTTCACGTCGAGATAGCGATGAAACATCGACTCGAGCAACGTGGCCTTGAGACGCAGCTTGAACCCATCGGGCACGCGATCGCGGCCGTCGGTGAGCGGGACCCGTTGCCCCACATCCACGTGCCACGGCACATCCCACGACTCGACCGGAAGACCCATTTCGTAAATATGCGCGACCTCATCTTCGGCCGGGGTGTAGAGCGAAACCGAGGCCATGCCGGTCACGGCTCGTTCCACGCCATCCACCACGACGACGGTTTCCAGTTCGCATGATGGTAAGGCCAGAAATCGTTTGCGACGTTTGAGACGCTTGCCGTCCACGATCATCGAACATCGCTTGGGCGGAACGCAAAGTCGGAGCATTCGCCGCGCTTGCTCGAGCTCGTCAGCGGGGAACTGCCGCTGCAGGAAAATATGCGTGCCGCGTTCGCGATCGTTCGCCTTCACATGGCGACCGGTGTGATCGAATACGACCGTGGTACCCACCGCTTCGATGGTGGTCGCGTCCATAGCCGCGATCATTTCTTTCAACCCGCGGCCAAGCCGGCCTCGCTTACGAGGATCGCTGCGCTTGTTGGAGAGAAATACTGTGTAGACCAGCCGCTGGTCCGCGAAACCATCGGGAGAATCGTCTTCGATGGTGACGGCGTTCGGAGCAAGCTGCAGGTGAATCGACGTCGCGCCAGCGTCGAACGAGTTTTGTACGGCTTCGAGCAGCAGACGCCCGAGCGATCGGCGCGCCGCCAGCGTGTGCCAACCATCAGGAGAGATCTCGAACCAGCTCGGATGCATGGCAGACGCGAGCCTTTCGCCAAGGTGTGATGAAGATCACGAACGTTTCGATGAGGACCTCGTAGTATAGTCCGAAAGTTGCGCGATGGGAGTTTGATCCGCAAAAACAAGTGTCTAGCTTTCGTTGTCGAGTTTTTTTGAAGGCCAACGTTGGGCACATCAACAGTTGCTTTTCTTGTGGATTCACGGTCAGATACCGCGGACGAGGGTGATCGATGCCAGCCGAAGAAATCATTTGCACGGTATGCGGGTTCCGCAACAAGCCCAATCTTGAGCGGTGCACGGCGTGTGGCGCAAAGCTGCAACCTTTGGGCACGGTGGAGCTTTCCGCCGAAGAAGAAATGGCCCGCCGCCACCAGCAAGACACGTTCGAGTGGAAATGGGTGGGGGTGTCGGTCGCGATCTATCTAGGGCTACAAGCCGTGATCTTGGGAATCCTACCGCTGGTCATCGACCAATACGATCCCCAGGGCTTGCCTGGGCTGCTGATATCCGCCGCGGTGTGGTTTGTCGGTGGAATCGTCGTCGGCGTGTTGTCCCCGGGAAAAACCTTCATTGAACCCGCGGTCGGCGCGCTCGTAGCCGTCGTGCCCACGATCTTGTTCCTCGCTCACATCGCGGACGTCCGTCAGCTATCGGTCGCCGCCTACGTTGTCGGCGGCCTACTCGGCGTCATGGTGACCCTCTTCGGCGCCTTCCTCGGAGAAAAGATCCAATACTCCATGGGCTAGCGTTTCTAGAAACGTACCCGGAGGCCAAAGGCAGGGACGATAACGAGCCCGCCTCGATCGAGAGAGACTTCACCGTGCTCCCCGAAGTGGCGCTCGTAGCCGAGCATGATTTCGAGTAGCGCATGAATACGGCGAAAGCCTGCAGCCATACCGAGCACGCCTCCTCCTCGGAGGATGGTGGCTCGGGCGGATTCTTGGACAAAGCCTACCGAAGATGAATCGGCGGTCGCGAAATCGCCGGCCACGAATTCCGCGCCAGCCACGCCGCCGAGCCATACGTCGTAGAGCCCGCCGAAATCGATGCTGTAGGTGACCGGAACGAGGAACCCGAGCCGATAGCCTGCGCCCTGCCCATCGTCATCGGGAATCCACCCCGCAAACGGGGCCACCCCGTACACCACCGCGGGCCGAGTGGATGCCTCGCGAATCACTCGCTCGCCGCGCGCCTCAAGTTGCAGCGTAGTGCCCGAAAGCATCATGCCCACGTCGGCCTTGCGGTGCACCCCGTGACGCACCATCGCGACAGGAACCACTCCGCCCGCTCGCGCCGCATCGCGATAGCGACTCATCATGGCGTCCACCCCGTCGCGCGACCGCAGCGCGCCGACAGGGACCCGAGCCGCGCCGCCGAGCGCTACGTCAGTGCGAAACCGCGGCGTCGTAGAGCCGCCGGAAAACCGAGGCAGCGCGCTCGCGCAGCCGCCCACCAGGCCAACCAGCCCCCACGCGATCCATCGCGCCTTCGTTGCGTCGCCCATCGCCACGGACCCTCACTACCAGGTTCGCGCGAACGGGTCATTTGGGAAGGAAGCACTCGAACCCGATGCAGCACCAGACCCCGACGCCGATCCCGAACCCGTTGCCGATCCAGATCCCGAACCCGACGCCGATGCCGATGCTGAATCCGGTGCCGATCCCGAATCGGGCGCAGGGCCTGAATCTGATGCCGAACCTCGTGAAACCTGACGCCGATTCGGAATCTGAGTTTCGCGCCTACGTTGGCAGGCTTCCCACTGCCGAAGCTATTCCAAAACAGGCACGGTTATTGCTGCGTTCGTTACGACGAACTGCCGGGCGAGGAAGACCGCCAACGGCGGCGAAAGAGATGTTGTGCATTGAGTGGTTCGACCATCCAACGGAGAAAAGACCCGGACACAAGTTGCCCTCGTGTTTCTTTGCGTGCGCGCCACGCCCTGCTGTGTTGCTTGTTCGGCGGGTTATTGCTCGTCGCTTGCGAACCGAATGCGCCGGCCGAATCCGCGACATTCAAACAAGCGGTGCGCGGGCCGGTGGCGCCCCCCCAGAACTTCATTTCGGATACCAGTTGCCAAGTTCAAGAGACCGAGCTCCAAGCGTTCGACCAGCGAGACTTCGTCGAGCTCGAGTTTCCTGAGAACCTCCAGGAGGCCGTAAACAATGTGATCGCGAAGAGCGCTTACTACGATGCGTCTCTTCAAAAGGAAGCGACAGGTTTGGCGCAAGCGTTCCGACCACAAGCGCCAGACATCAGTACGGTCTACGAAATCGACAATTTTTTTTGGTGGAACAGCCAACCGCAACCACCGACTGAAGCGCGTCTTTTTGCCCGTAGCCAGTTCTCGACAGAGGCAATAACGATACTTTTTCCCTATCGCGAAGCCAAAGCGAAGCACATCAAACCGCTCTGGAATTTCCAGAGCAAAGTTGCTCCATGGATATTTTGCGTTTCGCAAACGCTGCTTCGTGCGAGCATGCTCCAGCCCCGCGGTCACCATATCAAATGGGTTCGAAACGCCCGTGGCGAAACAGAGGTTCACCGCGATGGTCATCGTAATCAGGGGGGGCCGGGTACCCATCCCGACGACTATGTGGACATTTCTGTGTTCTATACCTTTCCTGGCGCGACTCTGGATGGACGAACCACTTACCTCAATCGAGAGGCGCGACCGGAAGAAACCGATGCCACACAGATCGTCTTTGACCTGACCGGTAGAGGCGAGTCTCTAGCCCCAACATCAACCCAGGGCCTTCGTGCTGGTTGGCTTTCTTCTGCCTCGGGCAAGGTCGTTTTTCTTCGCCAAAACGTGCATCATCTCGAGCCACCGCCACCGCTGCGGATTAGGTCAAGAATGGTGCTGATCGCGACCGCCGCAGACCCATGTCGATCGCGTCAGCGGACTTCATCGTCGGAATAGTCGTCGCTCTGAATCCAGCGCCGCCTGCTCAAGGTTGTTCGCGCGTCTCAAACAAGCGGGTTTCTGCTCCGCAATCCTGGGAATCGGTCGAAGTCTGAGTCGTTCGTATGAAGCTCGCACCGATACTCCACCGCGAGCGCGGCGAGGTGGGCGTCGGTGGTCAGCCGACCCGCTGTGCCAGCAGCATCGAGCATTTCCCGAAGTAGCCGTACGTGCTCAGCGCCCGGATCGAGAGCATGGACGTGTCGCCGCTCGAACCACGCTTCGACATAGTCGAGGGCCGTTTCATGCGGCATCGGTGACTTGAGCACGGCGGGGTGCGTGCATAGACGAACGAACCCGCAGCTCACGGCCCACGGGATTCCGACGCTCTCTTGCCCGTTCATGAGCTCCGTCCACCACGCGAGCGCACGATCGTGAAATGGCGCTCCTCGGTTGTGGGCATAGATCAGCAGGTTCAGATCGGGAAGGATCACTTCGATGCATGCGCGACGAAATCTTGTGCCTCAAGATCGTCGTTGATCTGGTTGATTTTGCGAGGGTCTACGCCCGGGCGGAGGGGACTGTGGTGCGGGACGAGCCGATATTCGCTTTGCGAGGAATCGCGATTCGGAGAAAGGCCGCGCCTCAACACTCGATTTACCGTGTCTTTAAACGAACCACCTTCGGAACGAACGAGCGCCTTCAACTTGGCTGCGACGTCGTTTTCCAGCGTAATCGTCGTGCGCATACAGACATCATGGTGCGCGTATTTCTTGATGTCAAGATGCGAGAAGATTGGGGACGAAAGGCCTAGCAACAAGCACGGTTGCCGGGGCGAAGATTGGGGACGGCGAAAAGGCGAAGATTGGGGACGGCGAAGATTGGGACCGAAGATTGGGGACGGGGAAAGAAATTTCCCCGTCCCCAATCTTTCTCCTTCTCCGGGAAATCTCTTTCCTCAGACTCAGTCTGCGACCAAAATCAATCCCCGTCCGCGATCGTTCATGCGTCCGAAGCAGCTGTCCGCGTGCAAGATTCGAAGTACGGATTAAACGGGCCCTGGCCATCGCAGACGCAACTACCCCCGGAAACGTGTGTTCCATGTTTGGCGTCGCAACATTCTATGAAGTCGTCCTTACTGGTGCATTCCCGCATCGGGCATTGCACCTGCGGCTTGAGCGTCTCTCGTTTCTGGAGATCACACTTCCATTCGGTGCGCGACACGGCCTGATTTCCGTCTGAATCCGTGAAGCTTTGGCAGCGGCAAGAGGTGAACTTTTCCGTACAAACCCAACTTGAAACCGAATGCTCGTACCGAGCGGTCACGCAGGTTTCGCGAACGGTGCCAGGGGCACATGGTTCCCGAAACGTCCCGGTGGCGTGGCAAACCGCCAACGAGGTTGTGTTTCCACAACTGTCTTGGAGCACGTTGCGTGCTATCCGGCACTTCGTTGGGAACCCGAGGAGCTCAACTCTCGCCTCGAACCGCTCGACCCGTTTTTCGGCGTCCAGAGTGCCGTCCTCGGTTGAGGCAGTTATGCATCCGGCGAGCACGACCGGCGAGAGACAAAGAAACAGCGAGACTGAGAGTGACCGGCCGTAGGGCATGGCTGTTTGCGCAGCATAAAGCGTGCCAGCTTCTGCACCCGGTTCGGGATGCGCCGGGATGGCCTAAGGGGGCCTAGGGCACACGAACGTCATACGACGTCTGCGTGGAACACGTAAGCGGAGGCCACGCAGCGCGCCGTCTTATGGGCACAGCGTTGACTAGTCGCAGAGCGACGGTCCGTCACCAGGTAGGTCGTGTTCGCAACGCTTCCCGTCGGTTCCGGAGTTGGCGGGTTGCGGCGTCGACGCTGGTGTCAACGGTTGTCCGGTTTCTGCGAGCGCGATTTCTTCCGGCTGGCAGTGGTTGCTGAAAGCGATGTGGCGCGCGGGGTCCGCCACGGCTCCACCCCCGGGATTGAACTCAAGATGCAAGTGCGGGCCGGAGCTGCGTCCTGTGGTACCCATTTCTCCGAGGAACTGGCATTTTCTCACCGCGACGCTCTCGCCATCTTTGAATGGCGGAATCTCGGTTTTTTTGAGATGGGCGAAAAAAATAAGCGTTCCGTCGCCGAGCTGGAGTTCGAGATGGTTACCATACCGTTTACCACAGCCCATATCACCCGCCGTGCAACCGTTCTCGCGCCGGATGATTCGCCCGTCCGCTGGTGCATAGATGGGAGTTCCTTCAGGCGCCGCGATGTCAATTCCACTATGGGGTTTCGTTCGATTCATCGTGCTGCCGAAAGGGTCTGACACTACCCCACGGGTCGGGGACTTCAAAGTAGACGACGAAGCTTTTCGGCCCTGAGAATCGGTCGATTCGCTTGCGCTATCAACCTGCGCGGTGCAGGCGACGCTCGCGATGCAGAGCAAAAAGGTGGGCAATGTTCGTATCGACATACAGCTCTCTGACTTTACGCCTTAGGGGCGTACGACATTGCTGATTCAACTATTGTGCCGAGACGCGCTTGCTCGATAATCTCCTTTTGTTTCAGTGGAGTTACGTGTTTGATACGGGCCTATTGTGGGATTGAATATCGGGTCTTCTGTCCCCAGCTAAGGGGCAGATTTTTGAAGAACGCCAATTAGTTCATCTGGACTGAATCGTGGGCGCGGAGACTACCGAGCGACTGGAAGCTGCAGTTTTCCGTTCACTCGGTCGACTGCGGCTCTCGGATCTGGGGCGCCGGGCGGGGCGTCGCGGGTGCCTTCGGCGTCGAGTAGGTCGGCGACGAGGTCGTAGTCTGCTGCATCGGTGACGAGGGCTTTGCGGAGCTCGCCGCGGTTCCCGGTGCCGCTGCAGAGAATGACTTTGCCGTCTACGTCGGGGGCTTGGCCAAAGTAGCGGCCGTCGAGCAGCCATTCGCTTTCGTCGCTCGGGCCGTCGATGAGCACGTCGAGTTCGGTGCCGATTCGCGCTCGCAGGCGCGCTCGGCTGATGCCGCGCTGAAGCTCCATAAGCTCGCGTTGCCGCTCCGCGATGACGTCGTCCGCGACGAGGTCGGTCATCGCGCCAGCATGGGTGCCTTCTTCGTGGGAATAAGAAAAGACGCCTACGTGATCGAACTCGGCCCAGCGAACGAAGGCGCAGAGCGCTTCGAAATCTGCGTCGGTTTCTCCGGGGTGGCCAACGAGGAATGTAGTTCGGAACACGAGATCGGGAATCGCGCTGCGCAACCGCTCGACGGTTTTGTAAAGGCGGTCGCCGCCATGTCCGCGGCGCATGCGCTTGAGCACTGCGGTCGAGGCGTGCTGCAGCGGCATGTCGATGTAGGGCAAGACTTTGGGGTGGTCCGCGAAGAGCTCGAGCAGCGGCGCGGTGAGTTTTTCGGGGTAGAGATAGTGCACGCGGAGCCATCCGAGGCCTGGAATGTCGGCTAGCGTTCGCACTAGGTCGGCAAGCTCAGGACGAGCGCTACCAGAGCTCGATCCACGGCTCGCGGGCAGGTCGCGACCGTAGCGAACCGTGTCTTGGCTGACGAGGTTGACCTCCACCACGCCTTGGGCGACGAGCTGCGCGACTTCTCGGGCGAGGTCTTCAATAGAGCGCGAACGCTGGCCGCCGCGGATGCCGGGAATCGCGCAGAAGCTGCAGATGCGGTCGCAGCCTTCCGCGATTTTCACAAAGGCGCTGTGCTGTCCGGTGGAAAGCTGGCGCGGGTCGTCGGCGCGCATGGTGTAGTCGGCCGGGTTTCCGACGAGCATGCGGCGTAGATCAGACGCGTTTCCGAGGCGCCCGGAGTTCGCATGTCCGGATTTGGCACGGCCAAGTAGCCGAGAGGCTTCGAGCAGCGGCCGAAGCTTGAGCATGTCGCTCGAGCCGAGAAAGTGGTCCACTTCGGGCATCTCGCGCTCGAGCTCGGTTGCGTAGCGCTGAGACAGACATCCCGCGACCACCAGCTTGGTGCAGCGCCCCGTTTCTTTGTGCTCCGCCATCTCGAGCACGGTGTCGATCGATTCTTCTTTGGCCGGCCCAATGAACCCGCAGGTATTGACCACGATGACCTGCGCATCCTCCGCGCGGTCGACGACCCGAAAGCCCGACTCGCCGCTGACCCCCAGCATGACCTCGGTGTCGACGCGATTTTTCGCGCATCCGAGGGAAACGAAGTGAATGGTGTGATCCGGCGCGGTCATGGAAGGCTTGTATGTAGCGCGAAACGGAGGGATCGCTGGTGAAACGGGCAAGAAATAGCGCAGTATCGATAGTTGCAACAATTGCAACTCATGATATTTTGAGTGAGTTGTGACGACGGTCGGGCTCAAAATCGACGACGAGCTTCGCGGACGACTCAAACGTTTGGGCGAACTCAAGCAGCGATCGACGCACTGGCTGATGAAGCAAGCGATTCTTCGCTATGTCGAGGAGCAAGAGCGCTACGAAGCAGAGCTCGCGGAAGATAGAGCCCGGTGGGAGCGCTACGTAGAGACTGGCATCGCGATCGACGGCGACGAGATGGACGCATGGATGGGCGAGCTAGAGGCGGCGGCGGAACGAGAGCTCGAGTCAAGCTCAAACGATTCAGATTCCTAGCAGATTGGACCCCGGGCCAATGAAACTTCTCTGGCTACCGGAAGCGAAAGCGGACCTCCGTCGCGCGTACGATTTTCTGGTTGCGCGCGACCACCGCGCTGCGATGCGCGCCATCCGATCGATTCGCGAAGCTGCCGTCGTGTTACGGAAGCATCCCGAAATGGGCCGGCCGCTCGGTGATTCGCTACGTCGCCGCGAGCTGTTTGTCCGCTTTGGCGCTGGGGCCCACGTGCTTCGTTATCGTCTTGATCGAGATGCGATCGTCATACTGCGGGTTTGGCACAGCCGACAACAGCGGGGCGAATAGTGCATCGGAAAGACACTGCGTTTGTCTATGCGAAAATTGCGACATTCATAATAGAATTGCGACATTCATGCGCTGAACTCAGAAAGCGTACGCCACCCCGAGAGAAGCACGGAGCACGCCGTGTTTGTCGAACAGGCTTCCGCGCGCGAATCCATAGCCGGTATACAGCTCGAGAAATAGCATCAGGTCGGCGGTGAGATTGGCTTCGAGGGCGCCCAGGAGCAGGATGGTTCCCACCGCGGAGTTGCCATCACCCGCGTCGGGCACGTCGACGTAGCCGATCGAGGTTCCCGCGCCCGCCGTCAACGTGAGCCGGTCGCGAATTTGAAAGCCGGCGCGCGCGGTCGATTCGAAGCCGATGCCGTAGCCGAAGTTGTCGGCGAAGTTGAGCTCCTGGCCGACCAGTGCTCCTTCGCCGACAATCACGAAGGGGCGAACATGGAGCGCGACGTCCATGGTGCTTCGAGCAAAGAGATGCAGACGAAAAGGCACCGAGACTTCGGCGCCGAGGCCTGTTCCGAAGCCCATGAGTGGACTGGCGTAGAGAAACGCTGCGCGAAGGCCGACATTGAAGCGAGACGACGGCGCAATCCAGCCTTCCACAAACGTGCCCGGAAACCCGGTGCCTGCCACAATGGCGGTTTCGCCGTTGCCCATGGTGCGGCCGCTGAAGATGGAAAGGTCTCCGGAAGTCGGTCGGTACTGAGGTTGGGCGCGCGGTTTGGTTGGCGATGCCTCCTGAGCGAAGCCCTGATTTTCCGGGAAACCTTGCGCCAGCGCCCGGGATGCAAGCGCGGAGGACGTCGGTGTCGGGGAAACGAGTGCCGGGGAAACGAGTGCCGGGGAAACGAGGCTGAGCACATCCGCGAAGACTGTGACCCAGAGCGACAGAGTTATTGTTCGAATCACGAATCACGGCTTATCACGAGCGATTGGGTAGCGCTGCTCGGTTCGCCTTGCCATGCGGCACGGCCTCGGACATGTCGGTGGGGTGAACGTAGACGTCATCGTTCCCGCGCTGAACGAAGAGCAAGCGCTGCCCAAAGTGCTCGCGGACATTCCGGCGAGCGTGCGGCGCGTGGTGGTGGCGGACAACGGCTCGACGGATCGAACCGCAGAAGTCGCGCGCGCCCACGGCGCCGAGATTGTCACCGAGCCTGAGCGTGGATATGGCGCGGCGTGCCTTCGAGCAATCGCGCATCTTTCGTTGGATGCGCCGGATGTGGTGGTGTTTTTGGACGGGGACTACAGCGACTACCCGGACGAGCTTCCTCAGCTCGTGGAACCGATCGCGCGCGGAGAGGTCGATTTCGTGGTCGGCTCGCGAACCCGAGGCTTGTCTCAAGCGGGCGCACTTACGCCTCAGCAACGGGTCGGCAACGCGATTGCCACCACCGCGCTTCGCTTGCTCTACCGAGCTCCGTTTACCGACTTGGGCCCGTTTCGCGCGATTCGATGGGCTACCTTGCTACGCCTCGGCATGCGCGATCGCAACTGGGGTTGGACGGTGGAGATGCAAATCAAAGCTGCGCGCCAGCGGGTGCCCTGGCGGGAAGTGCCAGTTTCCTATCGGCCGCGGATTGGTACATCCAAAGTAAGCGGCACACTCAAAGGATCGCTCGGCGCGGCCCGAAAGATTTTGTGGCTTCTTGCCAAGCATGCGGTAACCGGTTGAGCGTTTCGCAGGCGCATGTGTTCGTGCGGGCTCCAGTGGGGGGTCTCGCCAAAACACGGCTCGCTCCGTGCCTCGGTCCCGAAGGCGCAGCAGCGCTTTATGCGGCGTTCGTCGAAGACGTGATAAGCGGCGTGGAAACGGCAGGGCTGAGGCTTTCGCTTTGGACGGCCGGAGATCCCGAACACGAGCTTTTTGTGGACTGCGCGCGACGAGGCTATGAACTTTTGGCGCAGCCATCCGGCTCGCTGGACGAACGAATCTGTGCCGCGCTCGGGGAAGGAATCAATCGCGAAGGGGCAGCGATGGTGGTGGGAAGCGACGCGCCCACATTGCCGCCTGAGTATCTTCAGCGCGCCGCGCAGTCTCTCGAGACAAGCGAGTTGGTACTCGGACCGACCCACGACGGTGGCTACTATCTCATCGCGGCGCGGGTGATGCCGAACCTTGATACAGTTCGCTGGTCCACCGAGCACGCGCTAAGCGACACGGTTTCCGTAAACGCGGCTCGTTCGGTGACGCTGCTGCCGCCGTGGTACGACATCGACGTAGAAGACGATCTGAGGCTGTTGCGCATGCACCTCGAACTCGACTCTACGCTCGCGCCCGCAACTCGCCGAGCGCTTTCTCGAATGCCGATCCGTTCCGATCAAGGCAATCGTTCAAGCTTCGGGTAGAATGGGCACGAGGAGATCGCGATGGGCGACAAGGGGCTATGGGAGCAGGTCGGCAAAACGTGCGGGCGGGGCACGATGCTGTTTCGCGACGGCGATAGCGGCGACGCGATGTATGTGGTGCACGAAGGGCGCGTGCGTATTTTCAAACACGCCGCGAGCGGCGAAAAGACGCTGGCAGTCTTTGGAGCAGGCGAGTTTTTCGGTGAGATGGCGCTGCTCAACGACAAGCCGCGCACCGCTTCCGCCGAAGTCGTGGAAGACGCAAAGCTTCTTGTGATCGATCGGCGCACATTCGGCGCGATGGTGGCCAGCAATCGTGAAATCGCCGTGCGGCTGATTACTAAGCTCGCGCAACGACTCGACCGCGCCAATGCGTTGATCGAAATTCTGATGCATAAGGACCCGCGCGCCAGGGTGATTCTTGGGCTCGCGCGAGAAGCGGAAGCGCGCGGCGTGGAGCAAGAAGATGCGAGCGTGGTCATCCCGCTCGGCCGTGAAGAGCTTGCCGAGCACGTGGGGCTTGGCATGGATGACGTGGTGGGCGTGCTCAAACGACTCGAAAGGCTGCAGATCGTCGAAGAGAATGAACACGGGTTTTGCGTGCCCGACGTCATGCGACTGCACGAGTTTCTGGAATTTCTGCAGACGCGCTCCGAGCCGCCAGCTGCGGTCTAAATTTATCTGGAGGGGCTGGCCACAGCCCCCCCCCCCGCGGAATACGATTCCGCGGGGCCCCCCACCCGCCGCCGGCCGCTTTCGCGGCCGTCCCCACCGCGGAGCGGCGGGGCCCCGGTTTCGTTGTGCTTCAGTTGTGGGGCAAGACTGCGGGGCGATTGCAGCACCTCAACTCAGGCCCATCAGTCGCCGTTACGAAACCAGGTTACGTGCCTCGAATAAACGAAAGCTGGATGTCTGAGACGGAACCGTCTATGATCCTGGTGTGAGGAACGTGCGCCCATGCGCGGACTCGCGCGCTGAGCTCGTTCGTTGCGTTTATGCTCAAGCATGGATGCAAACCGCGCCTTCGTCTTCTCTCGTTTGGCCTTTTGTAAAGATTGAGCGAATAGAAAACGCGGGCACAGCGTTTGGAAGAGCACTGCTTGGACGAACACTGCTTGGGCGAATTCAGCGGAGCGCGGTGGTTGGGCTTCGGCCCCGAAATGGTTCGAATTCCTTCGGGAAACGCATCGCGTTGGAGCAGGGGACCAAGCAAGGTCCCCCCATCAGGAACGCTCTGAGAGGACTGGTTACGTTCGCGGACCAGAGACCCCAGGGCGCCGGCAATCGCCGGGGGAGGCAGATAGCGTATGGACACCAGTAGATTCGGGCTCTCACCGGAGGTGCGGGCGAACTAGCATGCCCTCTCCCTTCGATGGGAGCTCAAACGAACGAAAGGGTGGCGACCTCTGTGTCGTCACCCTTTTCTTATGTCATACGGTATTTCTCAATTAGGAAGGCGGAGATGAAATACGACGCGCGTAGCGCGGAGTGTACCGTGCACACGTTTCGAGACGGCGTGCTCTCCAAGCTTGGACACGACCTCGTGCTCCGTGTCGGTCACTTCGAAATGGAGATCGATGATCAAACATCATCGATCGTCGCGCGATTCGACGCGGGAAGCTTGCGCGTCGAACGTGCCGAGGGAGGCGCGACTTCGCTTTCCGAAGGGGACAAACGAAAAATCGAACGTACGATTTCAAAAGACGTGCTTTGCGCTGCGACCCAACCGACGATCGAGTTTCGATCGGTCGAAGTCACTCGCCATGATGCGGAGGCGCACATTCGAGGCGAACTTCGTTTGAACGAGACCTCACGGACGATTCATTGCGTGGCTCGCCAGGATGATCGCGGCTGGTCGACAACTGTAACGGTGCACCAGCCGGACTTTGGCATCAAACCGTACCAAGCCATGCTTGGCGCCCTTAAACTTCGCCCCGACGTGCTCGTTCAAATCCGTATCGGCTCGTGACGCTAGAAACGCTTCAGACGTTGAACCGAAAGTGCATGACGTCGCCGTCCTGGACGGCGTATTGCTTTCCTGCGGTGCTCATTTTCCCCGCTGCTTTAACCGCCGCTTCGCTGCCTAGCTCGATCAGGTCGCCGCTGCGGATGGTTTCGGCGCGGATGAATCCTCGTTCGAAATCGGTGTGGATTTTTCCCGCTGCTTGCGGGGCCAACGTGCCTCGGCGAATCGTCCAGGCATGCACTTCGGGAGGGCCCGCGGTGAAGAAGGTGATGAGGTCCAAGATTTCGTAGCCCGTGCGAATCACCCGATGCAGGCCGGGCTCGGGAAGCCCGAGCGACTCCAAGAACTCCCCCCGCTCTTCATGATCGAGCTGCATGATTTCCGCTTCGATGGCGGCGGAGATTGCGACCGCAGGAACGTTGCGTTCTTTGGCGGCGTCGATCACCTGCAGGACCAGTGCATCATCGTTGGCGGATGCGATTTGGTGCTCTTTCACGTTGGCGATGAAGAACATGGGTTTGCTTGTGAGGAGGAACAAGTCTCGAAGAACGGTAGCCTCGTCGTCGTCGCCTGGCTCGACGGAGCGGGCCGAGGTCCCTTGATCGAGCGCCGCAGCAAGCCGCTCGCAGAGCCCGATGGCTTTTTTCTCGATGGGGTCCGCGCCTTTGGCCGCTTTCTTTGCGCGCTCCAGCCGTTTTTGAACGGTTTCGAGGTCACGAAGGATGAGCTCGGTTTCAATAGTCTCGATATCTGCTTGGGGGTCGACACGGTTGTCAACATGCACGATGCCCGAGTCTTCGAAGCATCGAACGACGTGCGCGATGGCATCGACTTCGCGAATGTGACTCAAAAACGCGTTGCCGCGCCCTTCTCCTTTGGAGGCACCGCGGACGAGACCCGCGATATCGACGAAATCTACGGTCGCGGGGACGACCTTGTCAGGCTCAAAAAGCTCAACCAGCGCATCGAACCGCGGATCGGGCACCGGAACGACACCTACGTTCGGATCGATGGTGCAGAACGCATAGTTGGCGGCCTCGGCGTTGTTCGCCGACAAGGCGTTGAATAGAGTGGACTTTCCTACATTAGGAAGCCCGACGATGCCCACGGAGAGACTCAACTCAAGATCCTCGCGTTACTCATCTCGCGGGTGCCCTAGCGCCTTGTTGTCCTCTTGGCAAAGCCTTCCGGTTTGCGTCGCTGGCACACCCACGTCACACAGCTGTCAATCTTCGTTTCTAGCATGGCGCTGAGCCACACGGATGTTTGCATGACCCATCGCATTTTGGTTGTAGAAGACGAAGCAGACCTTGCCGACCTGGTTGCGTTCAATCTGCGGCAAAGCGGTCATCAGGTGCAGATCGCCGGCTTGGGCAGCACCGCGCTGGCAGAAATTCGTCGGCAAAAACCCGACCTCATGCTGCTCGACGTGATGCTTCCGGATATCAGCGGGTTTGAAGTGTGTCGTCGGCTACGGCGCGAATCGGAAACGCTGCGGTTGCCCATCATCATGCTCACCGCCAAAGGCGAGGAAGTGGATCGCATCGTCGGCTTTGAAGTCGGCGCGGATGACTACGTGGTGAAACCCTTTAGCCCTCGTGAGCTGGTGCTTCGGGTCGACGCGATGCTGCGTCGCATCGGGGAATGGAAGCAGGAGCCCGGTACTCAGACGATTCACATCGCCAGCATGACGGTGGACGTTCCCGCGCATCGCGTTCAAGTCGAGGAGCAAGATATCGCGCTTACCGCGCTCGAGTTTCGTCTGCTGCTTGATTTGGTCAAGCGCCGTGGCCGCGTGCAATCACGCGACGCGCTGCTCGAGCGGGTTTGGGGCTACGCCCCCGGGATCGAAACCCGCACCGTAGACACTCATGTCAAACGGCTTCGCGAAAAACTGGGCGCCGCCTCGAACTATATCGAGACCGTACGTGGCGTTGGTTATCGCGTTCGCGAGACTGTCGAATCTTTGTAGCACGGCGATTCCGAGCCTCGAGCGTCGTTCCTCTTCGGGTGCGCTTTGCGCGTACTACTGCAGGTCTAGCTCAACACCCAACGTGGGTCCTCCGGTTGGAGGCGTACCGGCTCCGCCCGATTCTCTGTTGAACTCCGCCGCGATGTGCCCTCCGTTGGGATCTAGAAATTCAAACACTGGTTGAGCCACGGCGGGTGGCGGTAGAGTAGGCAGCCTGTTCTGAGTTGCCAGCGTCGAAAGCGTGTGTTCGGCTTCTCGGATTTTGCGGTCGCGTACCGATGGATTCATGCGCATAGGAACCGCAAAGCCAAACCCCGCGAAGGAACGGCTGACGTATTCGGGCAGGCCATATCTCGACAGGCTCCGTTCGACGCCGATAGAAACCGGGAAGGCGTCAAATTCTTCTGACGTATCCGGCCACCGGTGTTCGCTCGTGACGCCATTGCATTGACCGGGGACGTCTCCACGGGTTTCGGCGCCCGCGTTTGACGACTGCGCACATGGAACCAGATAGCCGGCTTGGCTCCACGAAATATTCATCAGCTTAAGAATCAGCATCGCTCGGGCGTCCGCAAATTCCTCGGTATAGGCCAAACGAGCGGGCTGGCGTCGGGCCACCCTCAGAAGTTCTGCTGAGAATCCTTCGAGAGTTTTGAGGATGTCCCCGAGCGTTTGGTTCTTCTTCCAAATGCCCAACACTCGATCTCGATTGCTCGGCAACACGAACGCGTTTCCGAACAGGTTGCCAAACGCCTTCCGTCCTTCTGCGGATGGTTGACAGTCTTGGATATTTCTGCGCAACGCCGCGGCCGGATGGGTCCAATGTCCTTGGTCGTTGAACGTGTAGCTGCGAGGCAAGCCGTTCTCCGAGGTGCTTGGGTCCAGCGTCCAGTCGTAGGTTACTTGGAGACGGTTCAGTATCTTCAGCGCAAAGCCTCCGGTCGCTGGCCGATCAAGGTCTTTCGGGCCCAACCGGTCATTTCCCTCGACTTTGTTCTCGCAAAGCTGCTGCAGGGCTCGCTGAGAAACCTGGTTCTGAGCTGTCAATAAGTGTCGCGCGAGCGTGTATGTCCACATCGTATCGTGGTCGCGCGTGATTCTATTCGACAACAGACCAAGGCGCAGGTCTTGCGCCGCGCAGATGGCTTCGTGGTGAGGGTCGTTATTGGGTTGGCAGTCGAGCGCGCGCGCGGTCGCAATTCGAACGTTGTCGTTATGAATCAAGTGGGCAATCTCGTGCGCGATCAATGCTGCCATCGCAGCGTCACTAAACTGTGTTACCGCCGTGGTAGACGCGAAAATCGCATGGACGGGGCGGGGCGTCGTGAGCACTTCGCCGATGGTCGGGCAGTTGTTCGGAGCCGATGCTTGAGCATCAAGGTTTTCGCAGTAGGGCTCGCGCTCTCCACCTTGGATGATCCGCTGGTCGATTGAAACAGTAAGCCCATGGACGTACGGAAGCCGTATGAGAACGACTTTCGGCGGACCCAGTTGTTGAAGCCGTGGGTTCGACGCCACTCGGAACTCGCCGTTTTTCCACTCACCGAGCGTGTACATCGCCGCGGTCCAAAGATTGTTCGTCAACTCCTGCAGTTTGTTGTGGGTTCGCGGCGCCTCGCTAGGGGACACGATGTCGAGCGGCGAACCGCCGCGGGTGCGAATCTGTCTGGCGATGCGACTCTGCAGCGCCCTGGACATGCAGGGCCAGCACAGTGGGTCAACATTGCTTTGAAATCCTAGCGCGGCGTTTTCGAGGCTCGGAAGCCAGGCAGAGCCCACAGCTTTATTGGTCGCATTGTCGCCTGCGCCCGCGGATGCCGCGCATCCCGTTCCAACAAGAGGCCCAAGAAATCCGGCGAGAAGCAGAAACATCGCGGGGTTCGCCTTCAGAGGTGGGCGCGATGATACAGAAGCGTCCATAGTCGGCTGCCAGTGTCGCGTAGCTTCGCTCGCGTTGCGCCGGAAGCATGACCCGGTTTTGCTCTCGGGTCGAGCTGCTGATGTGCAGTTTCTACTTGTTTTTTCTGAGCTCCGGCTCAGTTCATTGCTCAGCGTCGTGAGCCAGAGTCGATTGTGTCGATTCTGTTTCCCAAAGCGCTGACTTTGGAGGGTTTGCTGGGGTGATTGGACCCCTCAATGCGGCTAGGTTTTGAGCATGTTTGGTACAGGCCTTCGCGGAACCCTCATCGGCGCGATCGTCACCGCCATGGGCGCGCTGGTGCTCACCATCGTGCTGCTCGAAGATCCGCTCATCGAGTTTCAAATGGTGCGGCAGCTCGAGTCTGGGCTGCTCGAGTCGCTGCGCCGAGCGCAGCTTGAGCTGGACCAAGGAGGCAATCCGGATCGTATCGCCGATCGCGTCGGAGCGGAACACGCATGTCGGCTGACCATTCTGTCGCCGGCAGGAGATGTGCTCGGCGACACCGCATTCGACGGAGACGAGCTCGTGCAGGCAAGAGCATGGGTGTCCTCAAAAGCATTTCTCGATTCGCAAGACCAGTCGCCCAGCAAACTCACCGACGAAGTGCTGTCTACCGCGAGACATGTCGTGGCAGTTCGCGACGCCGAGGGGCGATTCATTCAAGCGACGAGCCTTCGCGCAGGCGTTCGCGCCACGCGCGCGAGCGTGCGAGAGCTATTGGCGCTCGGCGGAGTGATGGCGATTTTGGTGGCGTTCTTTCTGACTTGGGCGCTTTCTCGGGCGATGGTGGAGCCGACACGGGAGCTTACCGCGGTAGCGGATCGACTCGCCTCTGGCGATCTTGCGGCGCGGACGCGAAGCAGTCGCTCGGACGAACTCGGCGCCATCGGTCGGGCGCTTGATCGAATGGCGGTTCAGTTGGAAGATCGGATGGAAAGTTTGCGGGCCGAAGAGGCGCGCCTGCGCACGGTGCTTGATTCCATGGCCGAGGGTGTCTTCGTCACCAACGAGGAAGGTCGCATCGTGCAGACCAACCCTGCGCTCGATCGTTTCGTCGGCCACAAGACCCGCGGACGCACCGCCTTGCAGGCGATCGAAAACGCCTATCTAGACGAGGCGGTGCGCACTGCGCGAGAGCGGTCCGCGCCCAGCGATGTGGAGTTCGAAATGCTTCGTGGGGAACGCAACTTGTCGATGGCCGCTCAGGTTGCCCCGCTGCCTCGCCAGGCGGGCGTGGTGGCCGTATTGCGCGACGTTTCCCGCATCAAGATGGCCGAACGGGTGCGTCGTGATTTTGTCGCCAACGCCAGTCATGAACTGCGAACGCCATTGACCGCGGTTCGCGGTTTCGCAGAAACGTTACGAGACGGCGCGCTTGGCGATCCGGCGGCGGCGAAGCGCTTCATCAATGTCATCCTCAAACATACCCACCGATTGGAACGGTTGGTCGCCGATCTGGCCGCGCTCTCCCAGGCGGAATCTCCGGATCAGCAGCTACCTCGGGAGCCGGTGAATGTGGCTGCGTTGGTCGACGAAGTGGTGGATGGGCTCGAGTCCCAGGCCCGAAAAAAGCGTATCTCCCTGACGAGCGACATTCCGGCGACACTTGGGCCCGTGATGGGGTCCGAAAAGGCCCTCGACCAAGTCCTCGTCAATCTGATCGACAACGCGATCAAATACACTCCCGAACAGGGAAGGGTCACGGTTCACGCCAGCACCCACGCCGATCACGTCGTGATTTCGGTATGCAACACCGGTCCGGGAATCCCCAAAGAGCATCTATCGCGTATTTTCGAACGCTTTTATCGCGTCGACCCAGGGCGCTCGCGAGACATGGGGGGCACTGGGCTCGGGCTCGCGATTGTGAAGCATCTCGTGGCCGGTATGGAGGGCGATATCAGCGCGGACAGTTCACCCGAAGAGACAACGTTTCGGTTGCGTCTTCAGGCCGCATGAAAACGGCGATTTTCCTGCGTGCGCGACCATTTGGGATCCAGTAGGCTCCGCCGCGTCATGACTTCATCGACCAAGAAAAATCCTGTCAAACGCGTGGGCATTATCTTCTCTGGAGGCCCTGCACCAGCGGCCAACGCTGTGATTTCCTCGGCCGCGATTTCGTTCGTAGAGGACAATCGCGAGGTCGTTGGTTTCTTTCATGGGTATAGCAACCTCCAAGACTATCACCCCGTCAGCCATCGTTTGCTCCCCGACGAACACTATCGCATTTTCCAAGAAAAGGATTTGCGGGGGCTTCGCAACAGCCGCGGCATTATTATCGGCACCGCGCGCGCGAATCCGGGAAAAGGAATCGAGAAACCGGCGGACCTGCGCGACGAGAACAAAACTGCGCGACTGCGCAATATCTACAACGCGCTGGTCGATATGGAGATCGACGCGCTGATTTCCATCGGTGGTGATGACACCCTGAAGACGGCAAACTTTCTCTACGAGTTTCAAAAAACGCTCCCTGAGACCGCGCGCCGCGTGCGCGTCGTGCATCTTCCCAAAACGATCGACAACGACTACCGAGGCATCGACTTTACGTTTGGTTTCTTTACCGCCGTGGACTTCATGGCCAAGGAGATTCAAAACCTCCGCGCTGATGCGATTGCGACGAGCAGCTATTTCATCGTGGAAACAATGGGGCGTAAGGCGGGATGGCTCTCGTACGGAGTGGCCATCGCGGGCGAGTCAAACCTCGTCTTGGCGGTGGAAGACGTGCGCGGCGACCTCAGCATCGAAGAGACCGTGGAAGATCCAGCCACCGGTCAGACGAAAACCGAAACACGACTGTCGATTGACGCTCTCGCGGACCGCATCGTGGATCTCATCCTTACCCGCGAACGCCGAGGAAAACACTACGGGACGGTGGTACTGGCCGAAGGTCTCGCAGAAATGCTTCCGCAAACGTTTCTCGAAGGCCTGCCGCGTGACGATCATGGTCACATTTCGCTCGGAAAAATCGATTTGGGCAAACTGCTCGCGGGGGTCGTCGGCGAGCGGTACGAGAAGAAAACCGGGCGAAAAAAGAAGCTCAGCGGGGTTCAGCTGGGTTATGAATCACGATGTGCAGTGCCTCACGCGTTCGACGTGATGCTCGGCAGCCAGCTCGGTATCGGCGCCTATCGCGCGCTGGTCGAACGGGAGCTCGATGGACACATGGTGAGTGTGAGCGGTCAGCTCGACTTGGAGTACGTGCCGTTTAGCGAGCTCGTGCACCCCGAGACGTTGGTCACCGAGGTTCGGTTCATTGAGCTCGGAAGCGATTTCCATCAGCTCGCGCGGTTTTTGGAAACCCGCACCGACAAAATTACGGATTGGAGCCCTGGCCGCCGCGAAGAGGGCTAGCGCTCGCGCCGAATACGCGGCCGGTTTGAGTCGAGGGCTTTGAGCTCGAACCAAGCCGTTTTTTGGTAGTAGTATTCGACTTTGAGGCGCCCCGGGGAGACGAGCTCCAGCCACTCGTGGGCGGCGGGAATTCGGGCTCGGTGCCGAACTCGACCCGTGGCTCGGTCGATGAGGAACAAAAAATCCGGCTCGGCGGTGAATCCGTAGCCAGATACGATGTAGCGGTCGAGTACCAAGAAAACGTTGTTGGAGGTGCGGTTTCGGCTGCGCCAGAGGACGCGCGCATTCTTCGGATCGAATGCGACGAGGCTTGAACACTGCCCACCGGCTTCGGCGGAATACGATTGGCATGCCTCGTTCCAATAGAGCACTCCGCCGACGAACCGCACGTCCTGTACCTCGAGGTGATCGTCGCGGGAGAAAAACTGATTGAGCTCGTGCGTCCAGGCGATGGACTGGTCTGGCCGGTACAGACGCGCGTGATAGCGGCAGTTGGCGTTCGTTCCCAGCGCGCAGCTCCCGGCCCCGTAGGGTTCGCGATAGAAGGCCACGATTCCTTCGGGGGCGTTTTCGAGGAGAAAAAGCTCTGCGTTGCCCTCGGCGAGCGCCACGTACTGCGGCACGGGCGGGCCTATCCAATTTCGAACTGTCCCTGTCGATAGACCGCCATCGATGTGGGCGCGAAGGCGGCCTCGGTCGTTGTCCGTTGGTTTCTGAGGCGGATCGCGTACCACGAGTTGGTTTCCCGCGCTGCGCACACCCCGTTCCACCGATTGCGGTTCGGGCGGTTGCGGTTCGGGCGGTTGCGGTTCGGGCGGTTGCGAAGAAGCGGGGGGCACAAATTGGACTGGCCGCGGACCATCTTCGATCGGTTGCGCGGTGTCGGTCGCCGTAGCGACAGGGCTCGGCGACGCGTTGCCACGATGGCTCGGGTTGCCGCAACCGGTAGCCAGGACGGCGTTTGCGAACGCGGCGGCCACCAGCATGAGTGCAGCGTTCGGAGCAAGCAGCGGCGCTGCCGCGCGTCGCCGGAAGGCCATCGCCAAGATGGCGATGAGCCCAAGCCAACCGGGCCAATCTCCAACATGCTGGTACACCGTGGAGCCATCCAAGGCGCGCACTTGCGCGTTCAGGGTGGCGCGTTCGGAGACGCCACTATGGGTGATGACCCGGCCCACCGGATCGACGACCGCGCTGACTCCGCTGTTGGTGGCCCGAGCGAGGTATCGATGGTGTTCCACGGCGCGAAACTTGGCGAGAGCCAAATGAATCCAGGGTTCCTGCGTGTCGCCAAACCAGGCGTCGTTGGTGATGTTCACAAGCAAATGGGGATTTCCCTTGGCCACGGCTTGACGGGTGAAACCGGGCAACACGTCCTCGTAGCAGATCAGTGTGGTGATACGGTGCTCTCCAAGAGGTAGCGGGTTTTGGTGATCGCCGGGTGTGAAATGCCCGCTGTTTGGAGACCAGTCGTACAGCACGGGAAACCAATCCCCGAAGGGCATGTATTCGCCGAACGCCAGCAAATAGGTCTTGTCGTACGTCCCAGTAATGTCGCCGTTCGCTTCCGCCATGTAAGCGGTGTTGAACTGCTGAGCGCCTTCTGGGCCTCGACGCCGCGCGAGCCCGCCGAACAACACCGGAGTATTCAAAGGCCCAATGACGCGTGCCTTGATATTCGTGACCTGCTCGGGAAGCCCAAACATGTAGGCCGACTCGGGCCAGATGATGAGGTCGGGTTGTACGTCGCGCTCGAGCTCCAGGCTCTGCTCTAGATGGCGGCGATGTCCTTCGAAAGGATCTTCGCGCTTGGAGAAAATGCCCATGTTGACTTGAACGAGACCGACCGTCAGCGGTTTCGCGGCGTCGCTTCGCGCATCGACCTCGGAGACCCGGTAGGCCCCGTAAGCTAGCGTAAGCGCGAGGCCTCCAAACGAAACCGCGAGCGGAAGAGTAGGCAGCGCACGACGGTCGCGGAGGGCACACATCGCTTCGAACAACGCTCCGTTGATGGCGATACCCACCGCGCTTACCAGAATCGGTCCGCCAAGATCGGCGGTCTGAATCATGTACGGGAGCTGGTGATACGCGTTGGCGAAAAAGCTTGGAAACAACGCCGGGAACGCGAGCTCGAGCCCGCATAGTCCCGCCGTCAACGCGACCCACGCGGGCCAGCCACGGTCGCGCGCGCGCCGAAAGAGCCACGCCACCGCGGTCATTTGCAACGACTGAAAAAAGAAAAAGATGGAAGCGAACGCGGCGCTCGGCACGGGGCCGTACCCCGAGAACGTCTCCAGCATGTCGACCAACCAGTAGTACCCGCCAGCGTACGACACGAAGCCGTGCACCATCCCAAGCCCCACCGTGCGAATCGGGGCGAGCTTTGCAACTCGCTCGAACGCAAGCAGCATGGGCACCAGACACACGAAACTTAGCCACCACAAACCAAAGCCGGCAAAGCTCAGAAAGTGCAGCGTTCCGCTGAGCACCACGAGCGCCACGGACAGCAGACCTTTCGCGACGTGGCGGGGCGGCTGCGCGGCTGGCTTGTGGCGATTGGCTCCCGAACGCTTACCCACGGCTACTTGATGCGAAGCACTTTTTTGGCTTTGCTGAGCAAGTCGCTCTGCTTGAACGGCTTGGTCAGATAGTGGCGCACACCCGCGTTGATGCCTTCGACAACATCACGCGGCCCGTCTTTCGCAGTCAGCATGATGACGGGGACTCGTCCGAGCTTTGGGTCTTTCTTCATTCGCCGCACCAGGTCGAGACCACCCATGCGCGGCATCATCACGTCGGTGATGAGAAGATCGGGGGCACGCTCTGCTGAACGCATCAACGCGTAGGCGTCCATGCCGTCAGAGGCCGTATGCACCGTACCGAGACCGGAGAGCATACGAGACACCATACTGAGCACGTCAGGATCGTCTTCCACAACGACGATGTTGGGGGCCCCTTTGGGGCGATCGCTGATTCTTCCGCCGGACACGGCCGATGCATAGAGCGGCTTGAGAACCGACGCAACTAGGGCTGCCCGACGGGGCGCGACCGAACGACACCAGGCAGCTTGTCCCGCCGCTTTAGTTCTCGATCAGCTCATGGTCGCTCGGCGCTCTTTTTTGCACGAGCACCCAGGCGCTATCGGTCGCCTGGCTGAAGAAAAAGCGCACCCACACGTCGAGCGTGTGCGAAACAAAGTAGAACCGAAACGGAATCACTTCGTTCAGCTGCTTCTGCGCAACGCCTTTCCGAAATTTTCCCGCAAACTCCTGCACGTCGGTACAGGGAGCGACTTGCGTAAAGAAGTTTCTTCCAAGCACTTTTTGCGGGTCGCGCCCGGACAGTTTGGCTTCGGTCGCGCTGTACTGGAGGATCGTGCCGGTAGGGCTGAGCTCGATGGCTCCGTAGGGAAGGGCGTCGAGCTCGGCCTGGGCGATGGGCGCGCCTTGTTCAAGCTTTTCCCAACCGGGGAACAGATCTTCGATGAGAACGTTGTCGCGTTTGTCGGCTGTCATCACGATACCTCCCGTTAACCGCGCAACATAGATCGATTTTTGCAACACTGATATCGCCATTCGGGGACCGATGCTGGCATTCCGCGACAGGGTCGCTTGACCCGATGCGCTCCGCCGATCACCATCCCGCCTGCCATGACCGCTCCGCGAGTTCGCTTTGCGCCTTCGCCCACCGGTTATCTTCATATCGGGAACGCGCGCTCTGCTCTGTATGCTTGGCTATGGGCACGTCAAAAGGGGGGCGCGTTCGTGCTCCGCATCGAAGATACCGATCGCGCCCGAAGTACGCCCGAGGCCGTGCGCGCAATCTTGGATTCGTTGCGTTGGCTGGGGCTTGATTGGGACGAAGGCCCCGAGGTCGGAGGACCGCGCGGCCCCTATTTTCAAACCGAGCGGCTTGCGTTGTACGCCGAGCACGCCGAGCGATTGATCAAGAGCGGGCACGCCTACCGATGCTACGCGACCAAGGAAGAAATCGGAGCGGCCCGAGAGGCCTACGAGGCAAGCGGCAAGAAAGGGTTTCGTTTTCATAGCCCGTGGCGCGAGCGCGACGATGGTGACCCCAGTGAACCTCATGTGGTCCGGTTTCGCGCTCCGAATCGAGGCAAGACGCGATGGGACGATCTGATCAAGGGCACCATCGAAGTCCGTCACGACACGCTGTCTGATTTTATTCTGATTCGGTCGGACAAGACGCCGCTCTACAACTTTGGCTGCGTGGTCGACGACGTGAGCATGGGCATCAACCTGGTCGCGCGGGGAGACGACCACATGATCAACACGACGCCCCAGCTGCTGCTGTACGAAGCGCTTGGTGCGGAGCCGCCCCAGTTCGCCCACATGCCGATGATTCTCGATCCGCGCGGTCAGAAGCTCTCTAAGCGGAACTCGGCCAAACTCGCGGGAACGAAAGAATACGTTCCGATCGGGGTGCTGGAGTATCGGGATGCCGGGTACGTACCAGACGGCGTGATCAACTACCTGGCGCGGCTCGGCTGGTCCCACGGAGACCAGGAGCTTTTTGCTCGAGAAGAGTTAATCGAAAAGTTCGATTGGTCTCAGGTCGGCGCCACGGCCGCGCGCTTCGACCGAAAAAAGTTTGAGCACGTGCAGGGCCACCACCTGCGGTTGCTGCCGGATGCAGTGCTGGTTCAGCGAGTGGCGCCGTTTCTCGAGGCCCGAGGCCTGGATGTGAATCCACAAGCGTATGCCGCTGCGGTGCCGCACGTGAAGCTTCGGGCCACCACGCTCGGCGAGCTCGCAGATGGGCTCGACTACTTCGTGCGCGACTCGGTGACGTACGAAGAGAAGGCGGCAAGGAAGTTTTTGACCACGGAGCGATCGAAAACGCTCAGTGACCTCGTCGAGGTGGTCGGGGCGGTGGAGCCGTTTGTCGCGCCGTCGCTTGAGAACGTGGTGAATCGATGGCTGGACGCTGAGGGGTTGACGATGAAGCAAGTCGCGCAGCCGGCTCGGGTCGCGCTCAGCGGTCGCAGCCGCAGCCCGGGGCTGTTTGATGTGATGGAGCTCTTGGGTCGTGAGCGGACGCTCGATCGCCTTCGCCGCGGAAGCGAGTTTGCAGCGCGGCAGCAAAACAATTAAGTTGCTTCTATCACCGGAAACCGTTGTAAAATCATAGAGTTGCGGCTGACAAGCCGAGACGGTTACCGACAATCTATTACAAGTCAGTGCAATTGATGGTTCGCCAAATCGGGGCTTTCGTCCCAACTTGCTGTCGCCAGGAGAGTGAATAGTGGAAACGCTTGTGATCACGATGTACTTGGTGGTGCTGGGGATTCTCGGAATCTTCGGATTTCACCGCGCGCAGCTGCTTATGCTGTATTGGCGCCACCGGAACCGCACCTTGGTTCCCCAAAATAGTTTCACCGAGCTGCCAACGGTGACCGTCCAGCTTCCCATGTTCAACGAGATGTACGTGGTGGAGCGGTTGCTCGACGGGGTTGCGCGCATCGACTACCCGAAGCACCGACTGGAGATCCAGGTTCTGGACGACTCCACGGATGAGACTCAGCAGATTGCGAAGCGAAAAGTTCAAGAGCTTCGGGATCGCGGGTACGACGCGGTCTACCTTCATCGAACCAATCGCGCAGGGTTTAAAGCAGGCGCGCTTGAAGAAGGGCTGCGTGTTGCGAAGGGCGAGTTCCTGATTGTATTCGACGCGGATTTTGTTCCCGTGCCGGATATCCTCCAAAAGCTCGTCCACCACTTCACCGACGATCGAGTGGGCATGGTTCAGGCACGGTGGGGCCACCTCAACAAACATTACTCGCTGCTCACTCACGCGCAGTCGATGATGCTCGACGGCCACTTCGTGATTGAACATACGGCGCGTAATCGGTCGGGTCGATTCTTTAACTTTAACGGCACGGCAGGCATGTGGCGGAAGTCGACCATCGTGGACGCGGGAGGTTGGCAGCACGACACAGTGACGGAAGACATGGATCTTTCGTTCCGCGCGCAGTTGAAGGGTTGGCGCTTCGTCTATGTGCCGAACGCTATCGCTCCGGCCGAGCTACCTTGCGAAATGAATAGCTTCAAGACGCAGCAATTTCGATGGGCGAAAGGCTCGGCGCAGACCACGAAGAAATTGCTTTGGACGGTCCTGCGCGCGGACATTCCGCTCAAAGTTAAGGTCGAGGTGCTGTTTCACCTCACCAACAACTTCGCTTATCTCTTTCTTGTCGTGCTCGCGTTGCTGCAGTTGCCCAATATGTTGCTTCGGCGGCAGATGGATAATCCCGAACTTTTGCTTCTCGACGTGCCGCTATTCGCAGCCACCTGCGGCTCGATCACCGTGTTTTACCTGGTGACCCACCGCGCGCTTTACGGCGGACTGTGGGATGCCATCAAACGATTGCCGCTCATGATGGCGCTGGGCATCGGCCTCTCCATCAACAATGCACGCGCGGTCATCGAGGGGCTCTTTGGCCGTGACCTAGAATTCGTGCGCACCCCGAAACATGGCGTGACGACGAAGGACAACGTCTGGAAGAAAAAGAAGTACCGCGCGCGGTGGCCCGTTCACAGCGTAGTGGAGCTCGGCTTCGGCATGTACTTCGTAGTGACCATTGGACTCGCCATCGTGACCGGCAGCTGGATCAGCGTGCCATTCCTGGTCCTGTTCATGATCGGATTCCTCTACGTCGGCTCCCTCAGCCTCTACCAGAGTCGCTGAGTTCCTGGAGGGTCTGACCGCAGACCCTCCCCCGTGCGGGTACGACCCGCCCGGGGCCCCCTCCCAACGCCGCTTCGCGCTGCGCGGGGGCCCCTACGCCCCCTTGCTCTCTTCGTGCGGTGTTCGCGACGATTGGCTGGCAGCTCTCGGAGCCTCCGCAGGCACGCTGTTTGGCACCCAAACCCTCTCGTCGGGGTACGACCCCGACGATTCACCCAAGCTCCCCCGCCAGGCTGCAGGTGACCTGGTTGTCTCCTGAGTGTACTGCGGTCGTCTGTTCGCACAATCGTCGTAAACGAACGTGCAACGCGTAACCGGGGCCCCGTCGCAGAGCGATGGGGCGGCCGCGAAGGCGGCCGGCGTTGGGAGGGGGGCCCCGCGGAATCGTATTCCGTGGGGGGAGGGGCTGCGGTCAGACCCTCCAGAAACTCAGGGGCTGCGGTCAGGCCCTCCAGAAAACTACACGGAGCATCGGACGACGGCTTTGAAAGCGCTTCCGGGGGCCCCGCGTCGGGTGAGGACGCTTCGTTCGGCGTTCGCGGGAACCGAAATCTCGACTGGCTCGGGTGTGACGTCGGTCGACACTTTGCACTGAGCGGTGTCGTCACAGTTGTTTTTGATGATCACGATATGTTGGTAGCCGTAGCCGCGATATCGCGCCTCGCTTCGATGCTCAATGCACGCGGGGTGGCTGCTCTCGTCGGCGCGTACCGGTTCCGTGTTTCCTACCGCGAAGACTCCGAGGCTGGCGAGCAGGGCGATCGCGCCGAATTGGACCACGACCGACCGACGTTTCGCTCTGCACGGAACCATGGCTCAATTATGGGCAGGGGCTTCCGAACCCGCAAGAACACGTACGTTACCGCTCAAAGCCGGTTGATTTTGGCAATAGACACGTTACCAAGATCCTGTGCGTGCCGCCCGTCGGATTCCTGGACGCAACGCTCTGGAACACGATCTGATCGCGCTTGCGGGGCCGCAAACCTTCAAGCGCGGAATGGATTACCTGCGCCAAGGTCGCGTCGTTCATATCGCTCGACACGGCCGGGATGTCGTCGGACACGTGCAAGGACGCAGCGGTCGGCCTTATGAAACGGAGGTAAGCCTCGACGGTCAAACGCGCGTGATCGACTACTGGTGTAGTTGTCCAGTCAATGGACCCTGCAAGCATGTCGTGGCGCTCGCGCTCGCCGCATGTGGAACATCCAACCTGATGCCCCGAAAGAAAACTCGAGAACGAACCCGCCGGGGGCGCAGTGATTCGCTACAGGAAGAACAGACCGCACTCGAGCAAGAGTTCGGCGCGATTCATGGGCTCCTGACCGACTCGCACACCGAACACGAACCGGTGGCCGGCGACGAACGTCTTGGATATTTGTGGTCGCCACCGCTTTTTGACTCGCCCGAGCGCGCGGCAGATTCAGCGGCAAGAGTATCGGGCGCCCGCTTGCCAGCGGTTCGGTCACGCGCCGCGCAATCATCTGCCTTGCAGTCGTCCGCCGATTCTCGTTGCGTGATTCCTCGCCTTTCGTTTTTTCGTCACCGCCTGCGACAGGACGGGACGTGGGGTAAGCCGCAAGTCGCAAATCCACTCGACCGTTGGAACGGTTACCCTAGCTACGTAGCCCCCGAAGACCGAGGCATTTTGGACCTGTTGCAGAGTCTCGATGATCTTGCGACGTGCAACCCAAAGATTCGCAGCACGCTCTTTGAGTGGACAGCGCGCACGGGTCGGTCGCATTGGGGCTCAGTGAATCATCCGCTCGCCTGGAGCGATTCACGTTTGCTTGATTCTGTGTGGTCGCAGCAGGAAGACGGCAGCCACCGGCTCGATCCTGTGATCACTCCCTCGCCGGTCGCTTCCTCATCCAATGAGTCTTCATTGGAGCCGCGCGTTGGCGTGCCGGCGGCACGTTGCGGGGACTCGGGCGTCACGTTCGTAGTAGAGGGCGATCCCTGGCTCTATATCGACACCAAAGACATGAAGGTGGGACCGCTTCGTGTCCGTCACGAACGCGGACCCGTCGAGCGCTTGCTCAAGTCTCCCCCACTTCCTGCAAAGCTCGCCGAAGCCCACCACGACATCGCATCCGCTCTTTCGCGGACGCTACAAATCGATGCTCCCCGCTCAACCCGCGTTCGCGACGTCTCGACACCGCCCGTTCCTCTCCTTCGGTTTACAACGCGCGAACCCGGGTTTGGTTTTGGTGCCGCGGAACCGTTGGTCGAAGTTCGGTTTCGCTACGGAAAACGGGAGATTGGTGGGTTGTCCGAGGCCGATCAGGTGACCTACCGAGACGGGGAAGGGAATGTCGTTCGTCACTCTCGCGACGATGCCGCGGAGCAACACGCGGTCGAGCAGCTACGCGCTCAAGGCGCGCTCGAGCCTGTCTGGGCCGACGACTCAGACATATTGCTCGCGCCGACCGGTGATTGGACGCAAGTGGTTGGCGCTCGCGCGTCGCTCGAGGCTGCAGGGTACGCGTTCGCTATCGATGATGACTTCCCGGTTCCGCTGGACGTGGTGCATGCCTGGTATCTGGAGCTCGACGATCGCGGCGCGAGCGGCTGGTTTGACTGGTCGGTGGGTGCACGCATCCACGGTGAAGATATTAACCTCGTGCCCGCGATTGCCGACTTTTTGGCGCGCACTCCGGAGTCGAAACTTCGTTCGCTCGCGCATCAGACAGACCCGGTCCCACTGCGGAGCGAGGATGGACGCACGTTTTGGGCGGAAGCGAAGCGACTATCCACGATCATCAACGCGCTCATCGGTTTTTTCCAGAAAGACCATGGATCCGGACAAGATATGGGGCTGGCGGCGGCGGGAGGAGTCGCGGCGACACTCGACGAAGACTGGGTCGAACTTCGCGCCGCCCGCTCCCTCCGAGAACACCTTCGCGCGTTGGCCCGAGCGACTTCGCCGGAGGGCTCTGCGCCAGATTCGCTTCGCCCCGTTCCCAAAGGGCTCAAAGCAAAGCTCCGTCTCTATCAACATACGGGTTTTTCGTGGATGGGCGTGCTGCATGACGCAGGGCTCGGGGGCGTGCTCGCCGATGACATGGGGCTCGGAAAAACCGTTCAGTTTCTTTCCCATGTGCTCGCCCTCAAAGAAGGCGGCTCGATCCGAGAGCCCGCGCTAGTGGTGGCGCCGACCAGCGTGCTGAGCAACTGGCAGAGCGAGGTTGAGCGATTCGCTCCCGCGCTGCGCTGTCTGGTGTACCGCGGACCCGGTCGAAAGGCCGAGTGGGCCAGCCAGCCAGATGTCGATCTGCTCATCACGAACTATGCGCTGTTGCAACGCGACGCCGATTCCCTGGCCGAGACCGCGTACAGCATCGTGTGTTACGACGAAGCTCAGGCGCTTAAGAATCCGCGCAGCAAAGTCACCCGTGCCGCAGCTTCCCTCAGCGCGGGGCAGCAAATCTGCATGACGGGTACTCCGGTCGAAAACCATCTGGGGGAGCTTTGGTCGATCATGAGCCTCGTGGCTCCTGGTTTGCTTGGGTCCCAAAAAGAGTTTCAAAGCTATTTTCAACGGCCCATCGAAAAGCGAGGCGACACTGATCGGCTCGCTGCGCTTCGAAAACGCGTAACGCCTTGCTTGCTGCGCCGGAAAAAAAACGAAGTCGCTCGGGAGCTTCCTGCCAAGATCGAGCAGACGCGGCGCGTTCCGCTGACCGATGCCCAGCGCGACCTCTACGAGTCGGTGCGCGCCACCATGCATCAAAAAGTCCGCCGCGAAATCGCTCGAAAGGGCCTCGCGAGCAGCAATATTGTCGTGCTTGATGCGCTACTCAAGCTTCGCCAAGTGTGTTGTCATCCGGCGCTGCTCAAGAAGGAAGGCAAGAGCGCGAAATACGAAGAGCTGCTCTCGCTTGTAAGCGAGCTCGTCGACGCGGGTCGCACATTGCTCGTTTTCTCGCAGTTCGTACAGATGCTTCGGCTGATCGAACAAGGCCTCGACGCAAGAGGAATTTCGACGCTGAAGCTGACGGGCCGAACCAAGAACAGAAAAAAGCTCATCGAGCGGTTTCAGAACGGAGATGCGCCTGTATTTCTCATCAGCCTGAAGGCAGGCGGTACAGGCCTCAATCTCACGCGTGCCGACACCGTGATCCACTACGACCCGTGGTGGAACCCAGCGGTGGAAGACCAGGCGACCGACCGCGCGCACCGCATCGGGCAAACGCATAAAGTATTGGTGGAGCGACTCGTCTGTGAGCACACAGTAGAGGAAATGATGCTCGACTTGCAGTCACGCAAACGGGCTCTCGCAGAAGGGACTTTGGAAAAACCCGAAGGTTTCGCGCTGCGAGAAGAAGACATCGACAAACTCTTTGCGCCGCTCGCATAGCGAACTTACGCTGAACGATATGCCTAGTCGTCTTTCTTTGTCGTTCGCTCTGCTTTGTACATACCTTGCCGTCGGATGCGGCGATGACTCGTCGCCCGCAGAGGATGGCGGGACGAATCCAGACCGCGACCTTCCAAGCGACGCATCAACCGATGCACGCGGTGATTCCTCAGCGAGCAATGATGTGTGTGCGTTGGGGCAGCCAGACTGTGACCTGAGCCGATTGGTCGTGTCGACCGAGTGGCTCGCCGCAAACTTCGAAAGCAGTGAGCTTCAGATTCTCGATGTGCGCGACTCGTCGAGCTTTGAACGCGGGCATATCGCGGGGGCGCTCCATCTTAGTGCGGGGGAGCTTCGCGCAGAAATCGACGGGATTGGGGGTCAGGTTGCTTCGCAAGCCGACTCCCAGGCAGCCTTTCGTGCCGCGGGTCTGCGTACTGACGCAGCGATCGTGGTCTACGACGATCGAGTGACCACGGCGGCGGCGCGCGTGGTGTGGACTCTCCGGTACTACAGCCACGAGCGCGTGGCGATGCTCGATGGTGGGCTCGATGCATGGACCGCCTCGGGCGGAAGCGAAGAAACAGGCGCCTCCTCAGCCGCTGCATCCAACTACACGATCGACGGAGTGCGCAGCGAGCTTCGCGTAAGCGCAGACGACGTAGAAGCGGGGCTCGATGATCCTCAAGTCGTGCAAATCGATGCGCGAAGCGACGGAGAATATCAAGCCGGCCGCATTCCCGGCGCGCTCAGCGTAGACTGGAACCGCAATGTCGACGATGGCCGTTTGAAGAGCGACGACGCGCTCTTTGCGCTGTACCCCGACCCAGCAGGTCAGACAATGATTACGTACTGCCAAACAGGTTCTCGCGCTTCGGTCGCGTATGTCGTGCTTCGCAAGCTTGGGTTTGCCGATGTTCGTCTTTACGATGGCAGCTGGGCGGAGTGGAGTAGTCGAAGCGATCTTCCTCGAGAGCCGTAGTTTCGGCTTTCGACAACTCGGGACATCTTGAGCACAGACGACACACGACGGAGCTTTCTGGCTACCCTCGGCAAGAGCGGAGTGCTCGGCGCGGGAGGAGCCTTCGGTGCCGCGATGAGCGTGTCCGGTGATGAAGCTAGCGCGCAGCCGCCGGGAGCTCGCGGGGCAGCCAACGTGCTCGCACCAGTGTTCAACGTCCGCAATTTTCGCAAACCGCAACACGCAGCAAACGCCGTGCCCGAAAGCGGAGGCACGCTGTATTTCCCGGCCGGAGTCTACGATCTTGGCGCAGGAACCATACGCGTGAAGTCCAAAACCCATGTGCTTGGCGCTGGTGCCGCGACCGTGTTGCGCCGAAGTGGTCATCAGACACAAGGATTGATCGACGCTCGCGGTGCCCGGTGCGTTCGCATCTCAAACCTTGCGTTCGAAATTGCGTACCGGGGCAACTACGTGACGGGCGTCAACCTGGTTGGGTCGGCTCATTGCCAAGTTGATTCGTGTACCTTTCGGCGTGTAGGTCCCCGACCAAAGTTTGGAGAAACGCTTCACGCCATTATGGCGCAAGGCGCGCGAAACATTCGAATCACGCGCAATCATGTTCGATGCATGCAAATCAAAGCGGGCGGAACCGGAGGCCACTCGAGCGCGGTGTGGATCACCGACAACTATTTCGAAGAACCGTTCAACTTTGCCATCAGCGCGGTGTGTGCGTCGGCAGACAACGCGCTCTGCGACGTGGTCATTGCCAACAATGTCGTTCACAACCCAACCTCGCATGGCGGCATCTATTTCGGGGCAGATGGAGAAGGCGCGTCGATGGCGCGATGCCATCGCATCACGGTGCGTGGAAACACCATTGTTGGCAGCGCGCCTGCCAAACGAAGTCGCGCGCCAAAACGCATTCATTTCGGCATTCAGGGTTTCGTGGCGGGCGACTGCCAAGACTGGAACATCGTCGACAACGTCGTTGTGTTTGCGCCAGAGCATCAACCGACCCACGGCATCGAGATTAAGCAGACGCGGACAGCTGACGGCCATCTCAAGGGCTTGAGCATTCGCAACAATGCCGTACGTCACATCGACAAACACGGCATCGGAGTCTTCGCGAGTGTTCGGCAGTTCGATATCTCCTCCAACCAGGTCGAAGATACGCGAGGCATCGTGATCAATGCGGGACGCCGCGGGATTCACGAAGGCAGCGTGCGCGACAATATCGCCGAAGGAAAACACTTCGGTATCGTCGCGTGCACCTCGTTTGGATCGATTACCGACCTCCAAATTCGTCACAACATCTGCAAAAACCACCTTCACGCGGGCATCGTGCTTCATCGCACGGGTGGACACCGACTGGCTGCGGACGTCGTTGGCAACCGCTGCCACGACGACAGAAAAAACAAAACTCAGAAAGTAGGCATTCGCGAGCACGACACGTCCAAAGGCCGCGGCTCTTGGGACACCCGCTACATCGACAACGACGTGCGCGGCAACGCGCGATCCGGCTTCTCACGACTCAATTCAAAAGCATTCCGCCGCGACAACCGAACTGCTAGTTAAGGGTCTGGCACCCAGACCCTCTCGCTCGGGATACAATCCCGAGCGATTCACCCAAACTCCCCCGCCAGGACGCACGTTCTCTGGTTACGTGGGGTTGAACTGCCGGGGCCCCGCCGCGAAGCGGTGGGGCGGCCGCGTGCGCGGCCGGCGGCGGGTGGGGGGACCCGTCGGGTCGTACCCGACGGGGGGAGGGGCTGCGGCCAGCCCCTCCAGAAAACTGACGGGCCCCGCCGCTCCGCGGTGGGGCGGCCGCGAATGCGGCCGGATACGGACCCGAGTCAGTCCTCCCAGCAACACAGTCAGAGCAGCTCGCTAGGACGTAGGAAACTCAACTACTCGGAGGGAACGCGGGACTTGAAGCTCTCGTCGAGGGCGAGGGCCTGGAACAGTGCTCGGAGCGAGCCTCCTTGTTCCGCGTACGCGCCGTCGAGCGATTGGAGCAGCGAATCATCTCCAGCGGGAAGTTCTCGGCCTGTCGCGTATCGATAAAAGTTGCGCACCAAACATGGAGCCGCTCGCGCATCACCGCGGACGACTTTGGAAAGCGTACGCGGGCCATCGAACGCCGCGCCGTCGATTTCTCCGGTTGCATCGATGGGCGCTCCGTTGTCTTCGGTTTGCTCGAATCCCAGCGCGTCGAAGTATTCGAGCCCGAATCCGATCGGATCCATGAACTGATGGCACGCATTGCAGGCAGGCGCGGAGACATGCGCTTGCAGCTCGTCGCGCCGCGTATCGCCGGGCGACGCGGCGTCGCCCACGCTGTCTTGAACGTCGGGTGGAGGGTCGGAGATTTTGCTGCAGAGCAGGCGTTCCACCACGAACCGACCTCGAAGCGTGGGGGAGGTTTTTTCGGGCCCCGCCCATGATGCCAAGAACGCCGGCTCGGTGAGCAAGCCGGTTCGGCGACTGTCGCTTGGCAACGAAATCTTGGCGAAGCCATCATCGGGAGACGAAACTTCGTATAACTCCGCGAGACGCGCGTCGACGAACGCGAGGTTCGACTCGAGAATCGATAGAAAGTCTTGGTCTTCTCTCGCGATCTCTTCCGCCAAGAGAAAGACAGCCTCGTGCATGGAGTCGATCAACTTCGGGTTTGCGGAAGGAAATCGATCGGGATTCTTGTTGTAGCTTTCGACTTCGTCGAACATCATCAGATCCACCATGAACGCTCGGACGGCGCGCATAAAGCGCGTCTCGTCGGCGAGCAATCGATCTACCTGACGGGCCAGTCCTTCCGGGGTAGTGAGTTCGTCGCGTTCCGCAGCGTCGAGCAGAGCCTCATCGGGGCTCGAATCCCACAGCAAGAACGAAAGTCGAGTCGCAAGCTCGTAGCTATCGAATATGCGTCGGTCGCCCACTGGGGTTCCCGATTCGACTCGATAGAGGAAAAACGGGGAAGCAAGCATGCCGGCCAACCCGAAACGGATTCCTTTCCAAAAACCATCGTAGTCCTCGGCGGCTCCTATCGCTACTGCGACGTAGCGCGCGAGCTCGTCGTCGCTGAGCGGTCGCCGAAACACCCTTCGTCCGACACTGGACAGAACTTGTTCAGCACACGCGACGTCATCAGGGCCGGTTGGCGAACAGTTCGCGTTGCTTCGCCAGGTGTCGCTATTGACGACACGACTGGCCACCAACTCCGCGGTTGTGGCGTAGCTTCGAAAGTCAGATTCGGCGATAGGAACCTGACGCGCTCCGATGCTATAGAACTCACCAATACGAAACTCTTCCGCGGCTTCGATCGGCACGCCGTCGAGCAAATCGGCCCCGAAGAGATCATGAAGCGTGTTGACGTATTCGGCTTGTGATAGCCGAATGATGCCGTTTTCCTCGGTGAGCGAGGCATCGGCAGATTCACCCGGGCGTTCGTCTGATTCGGATCCACTGCTCGGCCCCCCGAACGTTCCTTCACACCCCGGCATCGCCACAATTGCGCCCGCCACCAGCATGGCGCGCAATGCGTCTCGCGCGGCATCATGCAAGAAGGTCATCGATTGAATCCTTCGTGCGTGCGTCTTGTACGCCCCAGCTATCAATATCGGCACCGACCGCGCGCGCTACGGTCAAGCTTCCGCGCGATGTGGGGCCCGAGGCTTTGACGTGAACCCCGCCGCGAAGCGCGCCACCGGCTCGCCCTGCGATGATCATCGGATAGTTGGCAAAGTCGTGGCTCCAGCTGACTTCGGTCAGAATTAAGATGCCGGTATTGTCGAGCAGTGTGCCCCCGCCTTCGGGAATCTCCGCGAACGCGTCGAGAAAACCCGCGATGCGGCCCATCAGTGCAGGCACGGATTCGTTTTTCAGCTCAGGGTGCTGCTGTTTGGGCTTTCCGTTTACGGTATGGGCGCGATGCCCGAGATTGTGGTGGTTGGTGGTGAGCCCTCCTTTCCACTTCGTATTGGAGTTCGCGCCGCTGAGGCAATAGGTAAACACTTGGGTTCGTCCGCAAGCCAGCGCAGTGGCCATGAGTTTGCCAAACAGGCGATGTTTTTCTGAGTCCGTGAACTCGGTTTGCGCGTTGTCGATGAGGTTGTTCGTATCCGCGCAGGTCGTGTTCGGTGCCTGAACGTCGCGCTGAAGTTCGCTTACGCCCTGCAGATATTGATCGAGGCGCAGTTGATCGGATGCGCCGAGCTGCCGCTTTAGCGAGGAGAGGTCTTCGCGAACCGCGTCCAAATACGCGACCCGAGCGGGGGCGGCGAGCATGGCTTCGTCGTCCGAGCTTCCGGCGAACCCCGCAAATAGCTCGTTGAACAACTTTCGAGGGTTTTCGTGCGTCGGCAGCGGGGCGCTTTTGCCTCGGAACCCGAGCGGGCGAACGCTCCGCAGCCCGGCGTGCACCGACCGAAGCGCGCTGGGCGGCACGCCGATGGAATCGGTGACAATTTGATCCATCGAAGGGGCGGCAGGTTTCCTCCCCTCAGGAGGATGCGCCGTAAGCACCGATGCCTCTCCCATGGGATGGCGATTGAGTCCGGCGTCGTTGTACGTGGCGATGTTCAAACCCGAAACCATGGATATGTTGTCGCGATGTCGCTCGAGCGGCGCGAATGGCTCGGGCAAGACGAGCGTCCCAGTGTCCGAGGGCTGCCAGTTCTTGTGGAGCCCGGTTCCGTAGAAGATGACGCCGAAGCGAGGTTGTAGCGGACTGCCGTCGGCGTAGGCGTCGCCGTGGCCATTGAGCATGATATCGAGCACGGGTAGGCCGAGCGCGACAGTGGCTCCTCCCGCGAGCGTACCGCGAAGAAACCGACGGCGTTCCATGCGGAATCGAGACATCAGACCTTTCCAACAACAGGCCGCGACCGCCAATATGTTCAGGCGCAAAAAGCCGTCGCGCCTACAGCCGCATCGAACCTACCGCGAGCGGGTTAAGGCAGGTGCAAAAAAAGTACCGCGAATCAGCTCGTTGTCGATTTAGAAAACACGAGTAATTACAGGGCCATTGCTGGGCGATGCGACGTTCGAACTGCCGAACAGAGTCCTCGTTCTAGGGATTACCCTGTAGGGTGAACCCCATGCCTTGGCTTGCCGGCACCTCCTCGCCTGAAGATACTGGCCCCCTCGCCTGAAGATGCTGGCTCGGAAGACGCTGGCCCGAGGACGCTGGCTTTCTAGCTTTCGACCGTGCGCAGCTTGAGCTCCATCAGCTGCTCTACGCTCGCCGGGCTTGGCGCGCCCGTCATGGCATCGTTGGCCCGCTGGGTCTTGGGAAACGCGATGACGTCGCGAATCGAATCCGCGCCCGCAGCGAGCATGGCGATCCGGTCCATGCCGAGCGCGATGCCTCCGTGGGGCGGCGCTCCGTAGGTCAGCGCATCGAGCAAGAACCCAAACTTGTCGCGTGCCTCAGTTTCATCAAGGCCAATCGCGGCGAACACTTTTTGCTGAACCACCGGGTCGTGAAGGCGAATCGAGCCGCCTGCAATTTCGAACCCGTTGAGCACGAGGTCGTATCGGTAGCAGTTGACCTTGCCGGGGTCGGTGTCGAGCAGTGCCACGTCCTCATCGTGAGGCCGCGTGAACACGTGATGCGCTGCGGTCCATTGGCCGCTCTGCTCATCGCGCTCAAAGAGCGGCGGGTTCACCACCCACAAAAACCGCCATGCGTTTTCTGGAGAGTCGTCGATCAGACCGAGCTTCTTTCCCAAATGAAGGCGCAGATTGGCCATCACGGTCTGCACCTTCGCTTCCGCCCCAAACTGAAACAGGATCATGTCGCCCGGCTGGGCGCCGGTTGCCTGGTTGACGGCAGCGCGAAAATCGTCGGTTACGTTCTTCGCGAGTGGGCTCTGAACCCATGCTCCATCGTCTCCCAGCTTGGCGCGAGCGAGGCCTGCGGCACCCATTTGGCGCACAAACTTTTCGAGCTTATCCACATCGGAGCGGGAGAACGAAGCGCTCGCCGGAACCACCAGTGCTTTGACAATTTCTTCGGGGAGGTCGCGACGAAACGTCCCGTTTTTGAACTTCTCGGCGAGCGGCTGAAGCATCGGAATGCCTCCCCCACTGTGCTCGATCACCAAATCGGTTAGCTCGATATGCTCCAGACCAAAACGAACGTCGGGCTTGTCGTTCCCGAACCGGCGCATGCTTTCCTCGTACGAGAGGCGAGGAAACGTCCCATCCGGATAGAGGGTTTTGAGGTCGACGCCGAGCGCGTCGTTCCACAGTCGAAATACGAGCCCTTCAAGCATCGCAAAGAGGTCGTCTTGATTGATAAACGACATCTCGATATCGATCTGTGTGAACTCAGGCTGCCGGTCGATGCGCTGGTCTTCGTCGCGAAAGCAGCGAGTGATTTGAAAGTATTTATCAAACCCCGCGCACATGAGCAGCTGCTTATAGAGCTGAGGGCTCTCCGCTAGCGCGTAAAAGCTCCCCGAATAAAACCGCGAGGGTACGAGAAAATTGCGCGCGCCGCCCGGCGTGTAGCGAACGAGATAAGGGGTCTCCACCTCCGTGAACCCACGCTCGGTGAGATGCGCGCGGGTCGCGTGGCCGAGTCGGCTGCGCATGAGAATATTTTTCTGCAGCTCGGGGCGACGCAAATCCAGGTATCGATACTGCAGTCGCTTCTCTTCGTGCGTGTCGATGCCGTCTTCGATTTCGAAGGGCGGGGTCATCGCCTTGTTGAACACCGTGGCTTCGAGGCCCACCACTTCGATCTCGCCCGTCGCGAGATTTGCGTTACGCATCTCGCCACGGTCCCGCACCTTCCCGCGCACGCCGAGCACCCATTCGCTCCTCGCCTGGTCGGCCAGCGCAAACGCTTCCTCATTCTCGCTCGGATCGAACACCACCTGAGTAAGTCCCTCGCGGTCGCGAAGATCGATGAAGATGCAACCGCCGTGGTCGCGCCGATTGTTCACCCACCCAAAAAGCACCACCTCGCCGCCCGCATCGGCAAGACGCAGCGCCCCACAAGAATGCGTCCGTTTTAGCTCATCGATGAATCGCGCCATCCGAATCCCTGCCGTCGTTCTCTAGCTATCGTTCTCTCGGCGCCCGCGCGCCCAGAAGGCGTCGGTCGTAGCTTAAGATCGCGGTCCCGTCATGCAGACGCGTTTGTGGTCTTGGGTTTCGGGCAGAAGCTACCGGCCGAGACAGAAACTTCCCGGTCGTCCTGAGGTGACCAGAAAAACGCCGAACTGGGGAAAGGTTGTCGGCTTGATGATGTCGGGATGCGCGGTGGTGGAGGCGTCGTATCCGATGGGCTCACGCGTGGTCCATCCGCTCATGGGCACAAAGAGAGCCTGGCTCGGCTGGTATGTGCCGACCACGGGTTCGTCGCCGCAGAGGTTTTGAACGTTCCGAATCTCGTAGGGTTCGCCCTCTGAAAACCCGAGCGAGGATAGGTCGAGCTCGACGCGCGGATCGCGCTTCCAGTTGTACACCACCACGAGCCCTCGGCGATTCTCGTGGGCGCTCGGTCGGTATCGTACGACGTTGTCGGAAGGCGTCGCGTTGCCGCCGAGGTAGATCGTTTCGGTGCCCCCCGCGGCGGGCGCTCGGTCCGGCTTCAGCTCGCGAAACCCTGGCGCTCCCGTCCACGGGTAGCGCGCGGCGATCCCCGCCTGGTCCATCACTCGAAACGGCATTGCATGCGACCCGCCCCACCAATAGCGATTGTCGCCCCAGTCGCTTCCCCGTGGCGACGCAGCGAGGCTTTCCTCGCTGTATTCGAGAAAAATATTTCCGCCGCTCGCTACATGCACCTCGTTTTGTTGAAACACCTGCATGCCGCCCCAGTTCCATATTCGCATGGCGTTGCCTTCGCGAATCGCCACCACGTTGCGCTGTGCGGTCAGCGAACCGTTTGCGCGACCGACGTGGCCGAGCTGCAGCGCGCCGTACATCGCGTTGTCGCGGAAGCTCAGGTCGCTCGCGGGGCCAAGAACGCGAAGCGGCTGGCCAAGCGCCACGTTTCCATCGACTTCGGCGCGCCCCTCGAGCTCGTCCAGATCCATACTGAACGCGAAGTTATTCCAAAGGACGTTATCCGCGATCACCACATCCGTTCCGCCGCCCCGAATGCCCCGCCCGTGGCCGTGGGCGGGGCCGTCCCAGCCGTTATTGAAGATGAGATTTCCATAGATCGTCGCGTTCGCGACCGCGGTTTCGCCAGCGTTGACAAGATGAATCCCGTAGGTGCCGGTGTCGTGCACAATATTGTGTATGGCGGAGACGCCGGTTCCTTCGATGATGAGGCCTTCGAGCCTCTGGATTCCTATGGGCGGCGGTTGATCTTGGTCGACCTCGCTTTGTCGCTCGGGATGCGAATTCATGATTTCTAAGTCGCGCACCACGACCCAATCCGCTGCGATCTTGACCGATCCATTGATCGCGACGTGGTCTCCTGCTGGCCGGATGGTGACAGGTGATCCGGGCTCGCCGCTTGTGCCGAACACAAATTGATCGCGACCGCCGGTTCCATATTCGCCCCCCAAGAGGCATACCGTGGCCCCCACCGCCACCGATTCCTTGGCCGCGAGCCGCGTCAGGTTCCAGGGGTCGGATTGCGTGCCCGAACCGTTCCCTTCGGGGGCGACGTAGTGGTCGCAACCCGCGCGTCCAGAATCGCGAGAGCCTCCGTCAGGCGTGGTTGAGGCTCCATTCGAGTCTACCCCCGAGCGCGTCGTGGTGGAACCGTCCGCATCGAGGGTTGCATTCGAATCGTCGTTGGCTTTCGGGCGAGTGCAGCTCGCGAGAAGGCCCACGATTCCCAAATACCCGCCGAGCCTGAGATATCGACCCACCCATCCGGTGCGCAAACCCATTCAGCACCTCCTGCAGACGCGCGCTTCGTTTTGCCTCGCGTCTGAGCGTCTCGCAATGGCAAATGGCCGTCTTGAAAGAGCAGTGGTTCGACGCCGTCGCGAGCTCGTCCGATTTTCTGTCGCAGCTGTCTAAAAAACAGACGCGGACGAACGACCGTGGTGTCACCCGCTGTCCCAAAAACAACCAGAAACTGCGCTTTTCCTTCGATGCGCGCGCTGGCTCGACCCTCGGCACGGCGGTTGCTGAAGAGCTCGCCGTCAGGTCACCACAGGAGGGAAACGACCATGAACAGAAAGAGCAGACAGATCGTTTGGTTCGTTGCAGGCGCGCTTGGACTATCGGCTTGTGTTGCCGATACAACAGAACCTGAAATAGGCCAGAACACGCAGGAGATTCGCAACGGCGACCGCGTTACCCGCACCGACCCGGGGGCCAACATTGCGATCGGGCTTCGTTGGCCGTCGAGCGACAATTCCAATCGGCCATTTTGCTCGGGCGTGATGATCAACAATCAGTGGGTTGCGACGGCTGCCCACTGCGTTGACGACGAGGTTCAACAGGGGCATCGACTCGAGATCGTCGCGGCCGATGAACACGGCGCGACTCAGCCGATCTATCGCGGCCGAGTTGCGTCGGTATACGTCCATCAGCGATGGTCGCGAGGATTGCAGCTGTCTCGCCGAAAAGCGGCAAACGATTTTGCGATGGTCGAACTTGAGGGTCGCGCGCGCACATGTCCACTGGCAGGATTCTGCGATCGGCTCCCGCATCTCGGCCCCGTGAACGCGGCCATCAAGATCAATGGCAATCGGCAGCCGGGCGCCTGGCGAGTGTTCGGGTACGGAAGGACGAATCGTCAAGACGGTGACGGCGTGCTTCGAGTCGATCCCAAGATGGACAATCGCGGGAGCCGAATGTTCAATGGCGGGCGATGGCTTAAGGGGCGATGGCGTCGGGGCGGCGCCCGACCCTGCGGAGGCGATTCGGGCGGTCCTTGGGTATTCGAGCAAGACGGTCTCCACATCGTGTCCGGGCTTCACCACGGCGGCCGTCACTGCACGCGGCGGCGCGGCAAGTCGTACGCCATGGGGTTCACCCGAGCGAAGGCGCAAATCGTCCACTGGCTAGTGGCTGCTACGGGGGGCCGGTGCGTTGAATTTCAGGCTGGTCGCCACGACTACTTGCGCTGTCAAAATACTCAGTAAGCATCGTTTGTAGCCGTCATGCCCAAACTCACGCTCCAAAATCGAAATACCGAGCAAGTGTTCGTGGTGTTCCCTGGAGCCACGCTGGGGCGAGATCCCGATTGCACCATCGTCATTGATGGCTCGCAAGCGTCTCGGGTTCACGCCCGCATCGTGCAGCGGGAGCATGGCTGGGCCATTTGCGATTTAGGAAGCCGCAACGGCACCTGGGTGAACGGCGTTCAGGTTCATGAAGCAGCGCTCACGCCGGGCGCCGTTATCGCCGTGGGCGGCTGCGAACTCGCGCTCGTGGATGCCGCGTCGAATATGGACCGCGACCCGCGCGCCGTCGGCGGCCCAACCTCCCAAGATTTATCTTCCCAAGATTCACCTTCCCAGGATCCATCTTCTCAGAACGTTCGGATTCCGGAAGGTGAGGAGCGATGCTCTCTTGAGGAGCATCGACACGCGGAAACCGAGTGGCCGCATCGCGCGCCAAGTCTTCCGATCGTCTCGCGTTTCGAAGCACTGTATCGCGGCGCAGTCATCGCAGGGCGCGCAGAGTCGCCGGACGACGTTCTTCAGGGTTTGGCCGAGATTGTTCAGGAGCTGTTTTCGTCCGAACTTCAGACAATCTGGTGGAACCAGGACGCTCCACGCGGCAAGGGTGAATCAGGCGCCGAGTTGAGCATTCGATACACCTATCCCCCAAACGAATCTCATGCGCACGGCCCACGCTCATCGAAAAACCGCGCTTACGATACGCGCGACCTCGCCCAGCGAGCGTTCGAAGAAAAGGCAGCGTTGATGGAATATGCGGACGGCGGAACGCAATTGGCATCCGCGCTGCGCGTTCCACAAAAGCGCTACGGAGCGATCGTGATCCGCATTGCCGCGGAGCACGCGAATGGGCTGAGCAAAGAAGACCTTGAGCTCTTTGTTGCCTGCGTGAACCAGGCTGCGCTCGGTGTCGACGCCGTATCTCGGCGCCGGCGATTGCAACAGGAGAACCAGAACCTTCGTTCGCGTCTGTCCGGCAAGAACAAGATCGTGGGTGATTCGCGGGCCATTCAGCACGCTCGGGAGCTGATTCGTCGCGCCGCGACGACGTCCAGCACGGTGCTCATTCAGGGGGAAAGCGGAACCGGAAAAGAACTCGTCGCGGAAGCGATTCATCGAGCCGGCCCCCGCGCCGACGGACCGTTTGTGGCGGTAAACTGCGGCTCGCTTACCTCGACGCTCGTCCAGAGCGAGCTCTTCGGTCACGAAAAAGGAGCATTCACTGGCGCGCAACAGCGCCATGTCGGCTATTTCGAACGCGCACAGGGCGGAACGCTTTTTTTGGACGAAATCGCCGAGCTCCCGCTCGACGCCCAGGTTCGTTTGCTCCGCGTGCTCGAAACCTGGAGTGTGACGCGAGTCGGCGGGGTTCATGATATCCGGCTCGACGTTCGACTGGTGGCCGCGACCCATCGAAACCTTGCCCAGATGGTGAAAGAAGGCTCCTTCCGCGAAGATCTCTATTACCGCGTTCAAGTTCTCGTCATCGAGACGCCGCCTCTGCGCGAACGCCCTGAAGATCTGCCCGCGCTATGCGAGCACTTGCTCGAATCGATCGGCCGCAAAATTACGGGTCCAACGCCATCGATATCGAGCGCCGCAATCGACACCCTGGCGTGCTATTCCTTTCCAGGAAACATTCGCGAACTGCGCAATATCCTGGAGCGCGCCACGATTTTGGGGTCGGGCGGGGTCATTCAGCCAAGCGATCTGACTGGGCTACGGTCAGGTACGGACCTGAGTCCAAACGCGGCGCTGGGATCAACCCCTGCGCCAGGATCAAACGCCGAGCAGAAATCGACGCCCTCCGCCTCGCGCTCGCTTCGAGACGTAGAGCGTGAGCATATTCGAGGCGTGCTTGAATCGGTGGGTTGGAATAAAACCCGCGCCGCCGAAATCCTCGGCATCAAAAGGCAGACGGTTCACGAAAAAGTTCGCGTTTATGAGCTAGAGCCCCCGCGCCCCACCGACACATAAGGCCCAGATCGGGGCTCGCGCCACATCGTGCTCGCGCGATTTCGTGGCGGGCGGTTCGCAAACGTTTTGCGCGAATCAGAAGCGCGGCGCCAATCGCCGCCAGCACGCCCGTCGCGGCGGCGGTCGCGATGGCGTAGCGCTGAGCGCGGCGCCAGGTCGATGCTGTCCCGGGGCATTCTTCATCGCGAGATCGTCCCGGATCTTGCGCGCAGCGGTCGTCGTCGTTCCAGGTGCGAAGGTTTCGTTCACGGACGCCCCACGCAACCGCCGAAGCAATCGCCGAGAGGCCCGCTCCCGCAAGCATCCACCATCCCGCGACGCGCAATCGCGGCGAACGCGAGTCGCGTGGCTCGTCATTTCGAGGCGCGATTGCGGGTTTGGTTCGCTCGATAGGGAGAGTCTGCGCGTCGGTTTGCTCGAGAGCGCGGCCTGCCGCCGGCCCCTGGGGAGTCAACACAAACTCCTCTCGCGCTTGCGCTCCCGCCGCAATCGTCACCGTTCGAGTGATCGGAAAATAGCCTGTCGCCGATACGTTCACCACGATCGAGCCCGTCGACGCGCGCAAGGGTGCAAGTGGGGTTCGGCCGCGGTCGCGTCCATTGATCCGAACTGAAGCGCCAGGCACGTTGCAGACCAGCTCGAGCGACCCGATATGCTTCCGGATGGCCTCCAGCGATCGTTCGAGCGGCTCGCGATGGCGTCGTATCCAGGGATCGGCTTCGGCGTGGAGCGCAGCCAGCAGCTCTTGCTCAGCCCGCACCCAGTGGCCCAGTGCTTGATGGGCGAGTGCGATTTGCGCTTGCGCGCGAGGGCTCTTGGAAAGCCTATAGGCGGCTTCGAACCGCTCCAGCGCCTCGGCGTCGCGCCCCTGCTGCCGAAACTCAAGCCCTTCGGCAATCAACGCCTCCGGCGAACCGCCAGACAGCACGGTGGTTGACTGCGCGAACGCTGACGACACCCACCAGCTCACGCCGCATAACGCGAGGACGGCGATCAGATAGTTTGATTGAAAGATCGAGAAGCGTTCCATGGGCTGGTCAGGTGTATGGCGGTGACGTGTTGCGTCGACGGCGCAAGATCAGTCGAGAATAATTAGCGCGTCGTTGGTTCCTCGGCGTTCGCTCGAGTCGCGTGGAGCAGGGTCTTTGGACGGCTGAACAGAACCTCGCCGCTGGGGGCTTGCGGAACGTTCGTCAGTTTTTCGAGATGTTGCGTGCGCGCTATGCTCTTTTTTCGGCTTCTGCTTCGGTTTCGGTTCTCTTTCGAGCGACTGCGGGTCGGGGTTTCGCGAGCTGTGCTCTGTTGGGTCGGTGCCCGAGTTCGAGCCAAAGTTGCGAACTGGAGTTGCCGCGCGCGCTTGGGTGACCAGGGCCGATTCGGAGGGCTCGGCTTTGATGTTCTCGTCGGGTTCACCTTGAACGCCCAACCAATAGGTGAACGCTGTGCCTGCGATAGCGAGAATCGCCGCCGCTGCGATTAGGCCCCGCCGCGAAGCGCGGGGCGCCTTCCCGCGTTTGTCCGTATTGTCTAGCTTCTCCGAGTTGGCCGAGGCCGGGACCGGAACCGAGCGCTTTTTCGCCCCGCCCGCGGTCGTTGCCGATTGCGTCTCGAGCAAATCAGGCACGTCCGACTCAAGCTCCACCGCAATATGAATGGGAAGCGATGTTCCAAACTCGAAACGCTCAGCTCCGGCCGCTTGCGCTACCGCGCGAAAAAGTGCTCGTACGCTTGATGGTCGCCCGCTCGGATCTTTGTCGAGCGCGGTCCGCACCACATCGCTCACGCCAGCACCAACCTCGGGAACGACGCGAACTAGGGGCGTCGGCTCGTCGCGCAAAATCGCCGCGAGCACTTCCGCGCTGTCATCCGCATCAAACGGCACCGTCCCCGACAAGCACTGATACATCACCACCCCGAGCGACCACACATCGGAACGCGGGTCGATATCCGGGCACGCGCGCGCCTGCTCTGGTGACATATACCAAGGCGTACCGATCGCCCCGCCCGTCTGCTGCGAGGTTCGGTTGTCGGCGGTGGCCATGCCCCGCATGTATTTCGCGATCCCAAAATCGAGCAGCTTCGGCACCGTTTTTCCTGTGCGATTCACGCTCAGAAAAATATTCTCGGGTTTGATATCCCGATGGACGATGCCGCATTGGTGCACGCTATGCACCGCATCCACAATCGGAGCGAGCACGGGCAGCATATGGGTCAGCGACAACGTGCGCTCTCGGTCGAGATATCGACTCAGCGGCTCGCCCTTGAGAAGCTCGAGCACGAGATAGACCTCGCCGCGGTCTTCTCCCATATCGAGCACCTCGGCGACATGGGGATGGTCGACCCGCGTGGCTGCGCGCGCTTCTCGCAAGAATCGCGACACCAGCTGCGGCGAATGCTCCGGCTGGGGCTTGAGCAACTTCACCGCGACCAGGCGCTGCGTCCACAAATGACGCCCGGCAAACACCACGCCCATCCCGCCGCTGCCCAGCACGCGCTCGAGGCGATACTTCTCCGCGATTACGGACCCCAACCGCTGCTCTGGAATCTGCCACGCCAAAACGCACCTAACGTGCCACATCAGCCTGGGCACCGCCGCGAATTTTTGATCGCCAGAAGCAGCTAGAGCAGTAATCAAATGGCTGATTGCAACGCAAGGAGCATCCCATAGTCTAGACTAGTCTAGATAGAGCAGCGATCAGATGGGTTGATGGTCGAACCAAGCGTCAAAAGCCGAGCCGGACCCGCTGAATCTGACGCGGACTCGGATACCGACGCAGACGCCGACGCCGATTCAGATACAGATGCCGACGCTGATTCAGATTCCGAATCTGCACCCGTGTCCGTATCAGATTCAGATTCTGCATCCGCTCCTGA